>LJTQ01000116.1 GCA_001303445.1 Betaproteobacteria bacterium SG8_39
GGGGAGCAAAAGATCCTGGAGGCGCTCGCGCGCGGCGAGTTCGACGACCTGCCGGGCGCCGGCCGCCGCCTCGCGCTCGACGACGATGCGCTGGTGCCCGAGGACCTGCGCCTTGCCTACCGCATCCTCAAGAACGCCGGCTTCGTGCCGCCCGAGGTCGAGGCGCGGCGCGAGATCGCCGAGCTCGAGCGCCTGCTCTACGACGGCGCTTCGCTCGACGAGGCGGCAAGGGCGCGCGCGGCTAAGAAGCTCGCGCTGCTGCGCACGCGCGTCGAGCCGCGCTACGCCGAGCGCGTGCTCGGACGCCTCGCGCGCTAGTCGCTACAGGAGCTTTTCGGGGATCTTCATCCCGACCTCGCGGTAGTACTTCACCGCGCCGGGATGCAGCTTCACGTTCATCTGCTCGAACGCGTCTTCGCGTTTGATCGCGCGCAGCCATGGCGTGCCCTTCGACTCTGCGTCAATGTTCGTCCAGAAGGTCTTCATCATGGTGTAGACCACGTCGGTCTTGACGTGGTCGCCCGCGCCGATGCCGACCACCGACTTGATGACGATGACGTCGGAGTCGTTGACCTGATTCTTGCCGTAGGTCCCCTTCGGCAGCACGCCGAGCGCGCCACCCGGGCGGTCATAGAGCGCCTTGACCTTGGGGTCCTGCAGCTTGTCGCGCGGAATACCGAGGAAGCGGATCTTGCGCGTCAACGCCACCTGCTGGAACACCGGGCTCGGCGCATTGGTCGGGTTCATGTAAACCTCGAGCTGCCCATCCTGGAAGGCCTGCGCAGCCGCCCCCCAGCCGAGCTTGACTGCCTCGTAGTCGGTGCCCGCCTTGTAACCGGTGACCGCCGTGACCAAGCCGCCCATGACGCGTGTCGCCGCGCCCGACGGTGGCCCGAGGAAGACCTTCTTGCCCTTGAGGTCCTGTAGCGAGGTAATGCCCGAATCGGCGTAGGTGGCCATGTGATAGACGCCAATCGGGAAGGCAAACAGCCCGCGCAGCTTCTGCGCCAGCTCGGGCGCATTGGCGACCTTCGCGTACATCGCCTTTTTCTGCATCATAAAGTTGTGCACCAGCGGCGAGAACATGAACAGGTCGATCTTGCCCTGCGCGGCCTCGATCGCATGCTTGGTCGCAGCGCCGGTCGCGTTGACCTGCACCTCGATCGCGCCGTCGGTCTTCTGGTTGACGATGGTCGCGAAGGTCGTCATCACCAGGTTCGGCGACGATCCGGGACCCAGCGTCGACATCTTGACGTATTCGGTCGCCGCGGCCGGTTGCGCCACGAATGCGGCCGCGACAGCGGACACGGCGATCGCCTTCGACATGCCTGAGAACGTTTTCATTTTCTCCTCCTCCTTGGCCTTACACAGGTTTCCTCACCGCAAATTCGCGCACGACATGCGCGCCCTCGCGCCTCAACGCCATAGCGGCAAGCACCAGCGCCGCAATCGAGCTTATCGTCTCGGGGATCAACAAGCCGAACCCCGCAGCGCTCCGCATCAGGCGCTCGAGCGTTCCTAGCCGGTCGAACGCCCAGCCCTCGAACCCCGTAGTGAGCAGCCACAGGCCAAGGCTCAGCCGCAACGCAGCCCAGGCGAAACCCGCTGCGCTGACACCGTCGATGATCAGCAGCGACGGCTCGTAGACGAACACATAGGGGATGATAAACCCCACTGCCGCAATCTTGCAGGATTCCACCGCGACCTTGAACGGCGGCGCGCCGCAGATCGGCGCGGCGGCGAACGCCGCGAGTGCCACCGGCGGCGTGATGACCGACAGCACGGCGTAATACACCGCGAACAGATGCGCGGCGACGATCGAGATGCCCATTTTCGACAGCGCCGGCCCCATGACGAGCACAATGATCAGGTACGCGGGTACCGTCGGCATGCCCATGCCGAGAACGAGACAGGCGGCCATCGTGAGCAACAGCGCGAGAAACAGGTTCTCGCCCGAGACCGAAAGCACCGCGTTCGCGAACTTCAGCCCGAGCCCGGTCATGTTCATGACACCGATGACCACGCCCACCGCACCAACGGCGACGAGCAGCACCGCGCTTGCCTTGCCCGCGTTCACGGCCGCGTGCAGCAGGCGGCGCGGTTCGCGACGAAACGGCGGCGAGACGATAAAGCCGATGACCAGCCCGGAGATCGTTGCCCAGAAGCCGCCGATCGCGGGGCTGCGGCCTGCGACCAGCACGCCAACGATCACCGCGAGCGGGATCACGAACCCGGTCATCAGCCACCCGTCCTGCGCCGTGATCCGCACCTGCGGCGCGTCGGCGGCCTTGCGGATGCCTTCGCGCCCGGCCTTCACCGCGACGTAAACGAACAGGCTCGCGTAATAGAACAGGGATGGGACCAGCGCTGCGAGGGCGATTTTGACGTAGGGGATCCCGGTCACGTCGGCCATGATGAAGGCCACCGCACCCATCACCGGCGGCATGATCTGACCGCCGCTCGAGGCGGCCGACTCGACCGCGCCCGCGAAGCGCGCCGAAAAGCCGTGCCGCTTGATCATCGGCATGGTGAACACACCGGTGCCGACGACGTTAGCCACCGTCGAGCCGGAAAGCGTGCCGAACAGGCCCGAAGCGAAGATCGCCGCATGCGCCGGGCCGCCGCGCGTCTTCGCCGTCGCGCGCTGCGCCACGCGGAGAAGCGCATCGCCGGTGCCGATCGCTTCGAGCACGGCGCCGAACACGACGAAGATCAGGATCAATGCCGTGACGACCGCGACCGGTGCTCCGAACACGCCGTTGAAGGAATACCAGACCACCTCGATCGTCGCTTCGAGCGAAAAGCCCGCGTGGCGGATCGCGCGCGGCAGGTGCTCGCCGCCGAGCGCGTAGCCGAGCGCGACCAAGCTGACGATGAACAGCGGAGGTCCTCGGCGATGCGGTAGTACCAGACCGCCGCGGCGAGAATCGCGCCGAGCAGCACGACATCGACGAGCAGGCCGAGCCAGCGCAGCCGGGGGCGCTCGCGGAAAAGAGGCATCGTGAGCAGGACCACGAGCGAGGCAACAACGACCGCGCCGACGCGCTGCTGGAAGTCGTCGAATACGCCGAAGCCCGCAATTCGGATGGCGCCGATCGTCAGCACGATCGCGAACCCGGCACCGAGAAGGGCGCGCGCCGTCTGCAGCGTGCGCCAGGCGGCCGAGTCCGCGTGCCTTGCGCTCATCCGAAGCTGAACATCGTGGTGTACCGGCTCACGGGGTCGGCGTCGCCATGTTGCCCTTGTTGGTGATCAGCGAAACCTTCGCGCCCTCCGGCACGCCCGGGACGGTCTTCTCCCATTCGGCGTAGCGCGCGCGCATCGTGGCGAGGCGCTCGGGCTCGCGCCCGGCGCGGTTGGCGCGCTCGCGCGCGTCCCTCTCGAGGTCGTAGAGGAACTCGCCGTCCTCGGTCGACAGGTACTTCCAGCTTCCGGCGCGCATCGCGCGCTGGCTGCGATGGTTCATGCGCCAGAACAGCTCGCGCTCGAACGTCGCCTCCGGCTGCTCGAGTACTTTCAACAAGCTCACTCCGTCGAGCGCGTACTCGGGGTGCGGCGCGACCCCGGCGGCGTCGAGAAAGGTCGGCAGCCAGTCCATGGTCATCGCCAGCTGGCGCGTCGCGCCGCCCGGCGCGACGCGTGCCGGCCAGCGTACGACGTACGGCACGCGGATGCCGCCCTCGAGCAGATCCATCTTCTTGCCGGTCAGCGGCCAGACGTCCGAAAACCGCTCGCCGCCGTTGTCGCTGGTGAAGACGACGAGCGTGTTTTCGTCGGCCCCGATCGACTTCAGGGTCTCGAGGATGCTGCCGATGCCTTCATCCATGTGGTGGATCATGGCGAGGTAGCTGTTCACCGAACCACCCGAGATGTGGCCGATGTGCTCCCGGGCGCTGGCGAGAAACTTCGCCTCGGACTCGTCGGCGCGCGTCTCCCAGGGCCAGTGCGGCGCGGTGTAGTGCACGGAGAGCAGAAACGGCTTGGGCGAGCCGCGCTGGCGCGAAACGTAATCGACCGCGCGCTGCGAGATCAGATCGGTGAGGTAGCCGATGCGATGCACCTCCGTCTCGCCGTCCCACAAATCGTGGACTCCGGAGGTGTCGCAATGCGTGAAGTAGTCGAGCCCGCCGCTCATCGCGCCGAAGAATTCCTCGTAGCCGCTCTTCAGCGGGCCGAAATGCGGCGCGTAGCCAAGATGCCACTTGCCGACGAGCGCGCTCGCGTAGCCGGCATCGCGCAGCAGCGAAGCCATGGTCGGGTGCTCGGGCGGCAGGCCGATCATCGGGCTCCCGGTGGGGTCGAGGCGAACCGCGCCCGAGATCGGCTCGTCCCAGCCGTCGGTGAAGCACAGGCCCTCGGCGGCGAGCCGGTCGATGTGCGGCGAGCAGGAACCGCCGAGCAGCTGCGCCGAGCGTCCGCCGTAGCAGCCGAGATCCGCGTAGCCGAGATCGTCCGCCAGGATGAAAACGAAATTGGGCCTCTTGGATGCTTTCGCCTGCATGATCGAGTCCTATTTCTTCCCGCGTAAGATCTCGAGCAGCCCCTGCAGCGCGAGCGCGTAGCCGGTGATCCCGAAACCGGTCACCACGCTGCGGCACACCCGGCCGACGTCCGAGATCCGGCCGCGCAGCGCGGGATTGGACAGGTGCACCTCGATCACCGGGAACTGGATCCGCGTGATCGCCGCGCACAGCGCGGGGTGGTCGAGGGTGTAGTCGGCCGGGTTGATCAGCGCGCCGTCGAACTTTCGCTCGAAGGCCTCGTAGAACTTGTTGATCACCTCGCCCTCGACGTTGGAATGGAAGATCTCCACCTCGCACTTCAACTCGGCGGCGTAGCGACGAATGTGCTCGTCGTATTGCGCCAGCGTGAGCGGGCCGAAGATCTCGACCTGCGACTTGCCGCGCATGTTCATGCCGGCACCATGGACAACCAGAACCTTAGGCATCACCACCTCCTGAGCCGGACGTTATGCCGGCAGCGCCGCTTGCGCCAGACCGAAAAATTTCGCCGCGTTGCCGCCGAGGATCGCCTGCTTCGCCGCGTCGCCGAGCCCCGCATGCGCCCGCACCAGCGTGCCGACGCGCTGCTCGCCGAGCGGAAACGGCGCATCCGATCCCAGCATCACCCGCTCCGCGCCCATGACGTCGACCAGCATCGACAGCGCGCCCTCGTCGAACACCGCGGAATCGACGCTGAAGCGATCGACGTACGACGAGGGCCGCTGCGGGCAGTCCTGACGCACGATGTCGCGCTGCTGCCAGGCGTTGTCGACCCGTCCCAGCAGCCAGGCGAAGCTGCCGCCGCCGTGCGCAAAGCAGATTTTCAGCGTGCGCGGCAGCCGCTCGAAGGCGCCCGACAGGATGAGCGACAGGATGCCGAGCTGGGTCTCGGCCGGCATCGACACCAGCCAGGGCAGCATCCACTTCTTCATGCGCTCGGCGCCCATCATGTCCCAGGGATGGACCAGCACCGGGATGCCCTCGTGCCCGCAATGCGCGAGAAAGGCGACCAGGCCGGCGTCGTCCAGGTTCTTCTCGCCCATGTGATTGCCGATCTGCACGCCGAGATGGCCGGCGGCCTTCGCGCGGCTCGCCTCGCGGCAGGCGGCGTCGCTGTCCTGCAGCGGCACCTGCGCCAGGGCTTTGAGGCGCTGCGGCGCCTGCGCGGCGAACTCGAGCGCGCGGTCGTTCATGCGCTGGCACCAGGCGAGCGCAGCCGCCGCGGGATAGGCGTAGCCGAACATCACCGGCGTGGCGCAGAAAATCTGCACGTCGATGCCGTCGCGTTCCATGGCCTCCAGCCGCCGCGCCGGCTCCCACAGCAGTTCGCGCACCGGGCGGAAGGGCTTGTCGCCGGTCATGATCTGGCCGCTGCCGTCGGCGTTCACCTGCAGCCAGGGCGCGCGCTGCGCATCGAGCTGCGCCGCCTCCTCGCGCGTGATGCGCGGGAAGAAGTGGGTGTGCATGTCGATGACGCGCATTTCATCCACTCCTGTGGGCGTTCCTCATGACATGCCAGGTCGCGGCGTCGCGCCCGGGATGAACCGTACCGCAGCCGCCGCAGCGCCGCGCATCCTCGGCCGAGTCATAGAACCGCGCATAGGCCTTCGGCAGGTCGTCGACGATGCTCATGAGCTGGACCTCGATGCGCTGCACGAGGCGACCGCAGTTTGCGCAGTACCACTCGAACCCATCGAACAGGCCTGCCGGGCGCTGGCGCTCGATCACCAGGCAGCGGCTGCCCGCCTCCGGGCGCTGCGGCGAATGGCGCACCCGCGGCGGCAGCAGGTAGACATCGCCCTCGTTCAGCTCGACGCGCTCGAAGCGGCCGTCGTCCCAGATCTCAAGGTAGGCGTTGCCCTTGAACTGCCAGAAGAACTCTTCCAGCGGGTCGTCGTGGAAGTCGCTGCGCTCGTTCGGCCCGCCGACCACGGTGACGATGAAGTCGGCGTCCTGCCAGACCTGCTGGTTGCCGACCGGCGGCTTGAGCAGCTGGGCATGCGCGTCGATCCAGCGCTGGAAGTTGAACGGCTTGCTGTAGCGATCGAAGCGTGCCGGCATCGGATTCTCCTCAGGCGCTCATCGCATCGCGCCGCCGTGCGCGCAGCGCCTGCGTCGCCGCGCCATCGAGCCGGCCGCTCGCTTCATCGACCACCACCGCGTGCTGCTCGCGCGCGAAGGCCGCGGTGATCTTGCCGTTCCAGACGTCGGCCGCGACGCGCTCGGGGTCGCGCGCGAGCGGGTCGCCGAAGCCGCCGGCGCCGGGCTGGACATGAACCACCAGATCGTCCTGCGCCAGCCAGCGCGTGACCTTCGAGGGCAGCGCGGACTCGGTGCCGCCGCTCACCAGCGCGTTGACCGCGGGGCGGCCGGGGGCGCCGCCCGCCAGGCCGTAGGGCGCGAATTTCATGCGGTCGGCGCGCAGCTGCATGAAGGCCTCGTCGGCGAGCACGCGATAGCTGCGCCGCAGCGCGAGCCCGCCGCGCCATTTGCCGGCGCCGCAGCTGTCGGGCACGAACTCGTAGGCCTCGATGCGTACCGGATGCTGCGCCTCGAGCGTCTCGACCGGGGTGTTGGACAGGTTCTGCGAGGCGTTGGTGACGGCCTCGATGCCGTCGGCATCCGGCCGCCCGCCCCAGGCGCCGCAGATCATGTCGACGATGATGAACGGCGAGCCGTCGCCGCGCCGCCCCGAAAGGCACACCACGGTGTTGCCGCCCTCGCCCGCCGCGGGAATGCGATCGGGCACGATCTGCGCGAGGCAGCCCAGCATCGCGTCGAACACCCGGTAGCCGGTGAGCGCGCGCGCCGCGACCGCACCCGGCATGCGCGGATTCAGCACCGAGCCCTCGGGGGCGTGCACCTCGATGCAGCGGAACACGCCCGCATTGTTGGGAATGTCGCCCTTCAGCGCGCAGCGCACCGAGAGGTGGCCTTGATCGGGATCGGCGCGGGCCCGAGGCCGTCGTCGTCGATCGTGTCGGTGAAGGTGAAGCGGCCCTTCGGCCAGCGCCGGATCTCCTCGCGCGTCAGGCGCTCGGCATAGTCGAGCAGCTCGGTCAGATAGGCGCGTGCCGTCTGCACGCCGTAGCGCTCGAAGAGTCTGCCGAGCTCGCGCACGCCGACCTGCGCCGCGGCGTACTGCGCGCGCAGGTCGCCGAGCACCCGCTCGGGCACGCGCACGTTGATCGCCACCAGGCGCTCGAGCGTGGCGTTCATGCCGCCGGCCTCGTACAGCTTCACCGGCGGGATGCGCAGCCCTTCCTGGTAGATCTCGGTCGAGTCGCTCGCGTTCGAGCCGGGCACGCGTCCGCCGACATCGGTGTGGTGGCAGATGACCACGCACCCGCCCTCGAGCGATCCGCCGTGAAAGAACGGCACGAACATGAAAATGTCGGGCAGGTGCATGCCGCCTTCGTAGGGATCGTTCAGGATCACCGCATCGCCCGGTTGCAGGTCTGCGCCGAAGCGGCTGCGCACCGCCGCCATGGCTTCGGGGATCGCGCCCAGGTGCAGGGCGATGGTCTTGGCCTGCGCCACCATCTGCCCGTGGCGGTCGCAGATCGCCGCCGAGTAATCCATCACGTCCTTGACGATTTCGGAGCGTGCCGTGCGCAGCACCGTGTAGGCGACCTCGTCGACGATCGCGTCCATGGCGTTCTTGATGACGGCAAAGGTGATCGGGTCGAAGTTCATGGCAGCGTCTCCGGGTCAGGCATCCAGCGCGAGCAGCAGATTGCCGGCCGCGTCGGCGCGCACCCGCGCCGCGGGCGGCACGACGATCGTCGTGTCGTACGACTCGATGATCAGCGGCCCGGCACGCTCGAGCGCATCGATCTCGGCGCGCGCAAGCACCGGCGTCGCGACCGGCGGCGCGCCGCGTGCGAAGCTCGCCAGGCGCTCGCCCCGCGTGCCGGCGAGCGCGGCGCGATCGACCTGCAGGCCGTCGAACGCCAGCCGGTCATCGCGATGGCCGCGCGCCGACAGGCGCAGGTTCACCAGCTCGACCGGCTCGTCGGCGGCGTAGCCGAAGGTTTCGCGATAGGCCTGCAGGAACGCCGTGCGCAGCGCCTCGAGCGCCGCCCGGTCAATCGCCGCATCGCCCAGGGCGATCGTGAGTTCGGAGGACTGGCCGACGAAGCGCAGGTCGGCCTTGAGCACCATCGACACGGCCGCCGCGTCGTAGCCCTCCGCCGCGAGCGCCTCGCCGCCCTGCCGTCGCAGAAGGCCGGCCACCGTCTCGAGCTGCAGCGGATCGGCGTCGTCCAGCCGGCAGGTCACCGCGCGCAGGAAATCGTGCTCCGCGTCGGCCGCCAGCATGCCGCCGGCGCTGAACACGCCCGCCATCACCGGCACGATCACGCGGCGCGTGCCGAGCAGGCGCGCGACATCCACCGCATGCGTCGGACCCGAGCCGCCGAAGGCGACCAGCGTCATGTCGCGCGGATCGCGGCCGCGCTCGACCGTCACCGCGCGGATCGCGCGTGCCATGTTGACGTTCGCGATGTGACGGATGCCGTGCGCGGCATCGAGCGTCGACAGACCGAGCGGCGTGCCGACGTGCTGCGCCACCGCCGACTGCGCGGCGGCCGGGTCGACCGCCAGGGTGCCGCCCGCGAGCGCAACCGGGTTGAGATAACCGAGCACCATGTTGGCGTCGGTCACCGTCGGGCGATGATTGCCGAGCCGGTAGCAGGCCGGCCCCGGATCGGCACCGGCCGACTCGGGCCCGACGCCGAGCAGGCCGCCCGCGTCGACCGTCGCAATCGAGCCGCCGCCCGCGCCCACCTCGGCGATGTCGATCGCCGGCACCTTGAGCACGTAGCCCCCGCCCTTCAGGAAGCGGCTGGGCACGCTGATGCCGTCGCGAAACTCGTACTCGTTGGTGAGCGCCGGCACGCCGCCCTCGATGATCGAGGCCTTGGCGGTGGTGCCGCCCATGTCGAAGACGATCAGATCCTGCGCCTGCGTGCTCGCGCCGAGGCGCGCGGCGCCGGTCACGCCCCCCGCCGGGCCCGAGGCCACGGCGAACACGGGACGCTCGCTCGCCGCCGCGATGCCGATCATGCCGCCGTTCGAGGCCATGACGTGGATCGGCGCGCGAATGCCGATCGCCTCCAGATCCCGTTGCAGGCGCGCGAGGTAGCGGCGCATCACGGGAAGGATGTAGGCGTTCACCACGGTGGTGCTGGTGCGCTCGTATTCCTTCATTTCCGGCAGCACATCGCAGGACGCGGTCACCAGCAACCGCGGGAACTCGGCTTCCAGGATGTGCTTGGCCTCGATTTCGTGCGCGCTGTTCGCGTAACTGTTGATGAAGCAGATGGCGACCGCCTCGACGCCCTCGGCTTCGAGCCGGCGCGCGGCCGCGCGCACCTCGTCGGCGTCGAGCGGCCGCACCACGCGGCCGTCCGCGGCGATGCGCTCGTTCACCTCCAGGCGATAGCGTCGCGGCGCAAGCGGCTCGGGCTTGTGCCAGGCCAGGTCGAACATCGTCGGCGTGCGGATGCGCCCGATCTCGAGCACGTCGCGGAAGCCGCGCGTCGCGAGCACGGCGGTGCGCGCACCGCTCTTCTGCAGGATCGCGTTCGACGCGACCGTGGTGCCGTGCACCAGCTCGCCGACTGCATCGGGCGCGAGCCCGGACTGCGCCAGCACCGCGCGAATGCCGGCGACCACCGCCTGCCCGGGTTGCTGCGGCGTGGTCGAGGTCTTGTTGAGGAACAGCCGCCCGTCCGGGTGCTGCAGGATGATGTCGGTGAAGGTGCCGCCGATGTCACAGCCGATGCGTGCGGCACGCGTGGTCTGCGGGATCGGCGATGCGTTCGTGGCGGCCATGGGCGGGCCGCCAAGTTAGCCCAAGAAATGCTCGCGCGGCAAATCGGGCCTGCGGCGAGCGCCGCCTCAGGCGGCGTTCGCCAGCACCATGATCCCGGAGGCGGTGTTCGAGATGGGAATGTGGTAGTTGCGGTGCACTTCGCTCACCCGGCCGCCGAGCGCGGCGCGCGCGGTCAGCCAGTTGATCACTTCCACCCCCTGGGTGCCGGCCTGCTCGACCAGATCGTCGATCGAGTAGCGGGTGAGCGCCTCGGGATCGCCGACCAGCTTTTCCATGCACATCGCGTCGAATGCCTTGTTGATGAAGCCGGCGCGCGGGCCGTCGAGCTGGTGCGAAAGCCCGCCGGTACCGAGCACCACCACCTTCAGGTCCTTGTCGTAGGACTCGATCGCACGGCCCAGCGCACGGCCGAACTTGTAGCAGCGCAGCGGCGTGGGCAGCGGGTGCTGCACCGTGTTCACCGCGACCGGCACCGTCATCACCGGGCAGGCCTCGGCGTTCGGCCACATCAGCTTGAGCGGCAGCGTGAAGGCATGGTCCACCGCCATTTCCTGGCAGGTGGTGATGTCGAACTCGTCGGCGACGAGCGACTCGATCATGTGCCAGGACAGGTCGGTGTTGCCGCGGTACGGCGGCAGCGTCGGCAGGCCCCAGCCTTCGTCGGCGTTGCGGTACTCGGGCGCCGCGCCGACCGCGAAGGTCGGCAGCTTGTCGAGGAAGAACTGCAGGCCGTGGTCGTTGTAGACCACCACCGCGACGTCGGGCTTCGTTTTTTCGAGCCAGACGTGCACGCCGTCCCAGCCCTTGAAGAACGGCCTCCAGTAGGGGTCATTCTGCAGACCCTTGGCGATCGCGTTGCCGATCGCGGGAACATGCGAGGTGGTGACTGCGCCGATGATCTTCGCCATGACGGATCCCCCTAGTTCGCCGCGTCGAGCAGCTTCTGCTTGAAGGCCTCGACGCTCATCCCGGTCTGCGCCGCGCCGAGGTCCTGCACGCCGAGGCCGAAGATGCCGGCGAATTTCGCCAGGTAATACACGTTGCCGCCGGCGGCGATCAGGCCGAGCACGTCGCGATCCTTGATCGCCTTGCGCTGCGCGGCGTTCAATCCGTACTTCCTGCAGTAGGCCTCCTCGTCGGCGACAAACGCCGCGCGGTTCTCGGCCGCGTTGAACGAATAGCACATCTTGTTCAGCGCATAGCCCTTCTGCGCCTGCACGCCGTCGAAGATCGTCGTGCCGCTGATGTCCCTGTGCGCGTAGCGCGGACGCGAACCCATGAACTGCCCCTCCAAAGTCCAATCCAGCGGGTAACGCTACGCGCCCGGTCCACCGCCGAACTTGATCCAGAGCAAGCCCCGCCGCGCCCTTGCGCCGGCTAACCCAACGCCACCCACAGGGCATCGTCCCGTACCAGGCATGGCAGCGGCGTGATCGGGCTTCGATTTTTCGAGATGTCGCCGATGAACTCCCAGCCACTGGATGTGCCGTCGGACTGCAAGGTCGGCGTCCACTCGCGCACGGCACCGGTCTGAATGTCGAAACAGGTCTCGTGCCAACGGCACACGAGCCCGAGATCGTCGGTCAGCTGGCTGTCGCGCGGCACCACGCGCCCCTGCCCGGGAGACGTAATCACCCCGGTCTCCTGCTGAGGCCTTTTCTCGAAGAACGGCAGGTTCAGGTGCGGGCAGGCGTTGTTGCAGGCGAAGTAACGCTCGCCTCGGCGAATGACGACGAGATCGAAGCTTTCGAACTCGAACACGCG
>LJTQ01000043.1 GCA_001303445.1 Betaproteobacteria bacterium SG8_39
CACCCCCGCCCCCGGCCCAAGCGCCCACCCCGCCCCCGGCCCCGGCGCAAGCCGCGGCGAGGGTCCCGGTGGCGAGCGCGGCGGTGATGGCGAAGGCAGTCGCCACACCGGCGCCGCCAGGGGCGGCGGCCGTGCCGGCACGCCTGCTGCCGAAGCAGATCGAGCGCATCGAGGCCTACTCGACGGGCGACATGGCACTGCTCGGCGAGCGCATCGCGGCCGCGCGCGAAGCGCTGCAGACCACGCCGGATGATGCGCTTACCATCGAGCTGTACCGCACGCTGAATACGGACCCGGCACGCATCGAGCGCTTTCTGATCCGCGCGCGGAGCCTCAAGACCCTTCCCGGGGTCTACGTCATCCCGCTGACCCGCAGCCGGCCGACCCGGATCTGGGTCGTCTACGGCGCGTTCGCGACGCGCGCGCAAGCCGAGGACGCCATGCGTCGCCTGCCCCAGACCTACCACCAGGACTTCAAGTTGACCCTGCGGCGGTTCGCCGACCTGCGCGATGCGCTCTGAGGGTGTGGAAATTTTCCGCAACTCAGGTAGTTAGCGCACTTTTCTAAAGTTAACAACGTGCTATCCTTCAAGCCCTTAGGCTTGTTACCGGGATCCTGATGAAATTTCGCGCTCTCGGCACGCTGGCGGTTTCGCTCGCGCTCCTGACTGGCTGCGGCCTCGCGCCACAGCAGCCGTCGGACGCGCATCTGCGCGCGCCGGAGAAGTCGGTCGAGGGCTCGATTCCACCGCCGGTGCAGGTCGCGCCGCTGCTGCCCGAGCCCAAACCGACGACGCGCGCCGAAACCTACAGCGTCGTGGTGCACAGCGTGCCGGTACAGGATCTGCTGTTCGCACTCGCGCGCGACGCGAAGGTCCAGATCGACATCAATTCGGACGTCACCGGCAACGTCACGCTGAACGCGATCGACCAGACGCTGCCGCAGCTGCTCGAGCGCATCGCGCGCCAGGTCGATATGCGTTACGAGGTCAGGGGTAACACGCTGGTCATTCAGCGCGACACCCCCGTGCTGCGCATCTACCGCATCGATTACGTCAACCTGTCGCGCGAAGGCGGCGTAGACGGCTCGCTCTCCTCGCAGGTCACCGGGACCGTCACGACGGGAGGCGCCTCGGGCGGCAGCGGAGGCAACCAGAGCAACACAACGACGACGATCAAAGCGAAATCCGACAACAAATTCTGGGAATCTCTCGAGAAGAATGTGCAGGAGATCCTGCGCGAGACCGACAAGATCCTTCCCGCCGCAGGCACAGCAGCGCCCGCTGCGGTCAAGCCGGCGGCCGGCGCGCAGCCGGCTCAGGTTGCGAGCACGTCCCCGGGAACCATCTACCGCGAAGCGTCTTCGGTGATCGTCAACAAGGAAGCGAGCGTCATCACGGTGCGCGCAACCTCGCGCCAGCACGAGAAGATTCAGGAGTTCCTCGACCAGGTGATGGTCAACGCGCATCGCCAGGTCCAGATCGAAGCCACGATCGTCGAGGTTCAGCTCAGCAGCAACTACCAGCGCGGTATCGACTGGCAGATATTGAGCAGCAGCTCTCCGTGGAGAGGTAGCGGTCAGAGCTCGGGCAACTTCCCTTTCAACCAGCGCAACACGGGAGGTTTGACGATCGGCTACTTGAGCGGGTCGATCAGTGTGAATATCCGACTGCTGGAGCAATTCGGCGACATACGCGTCATCTCGAGCCCGACGATCAGCGCGATCAATAACCAGATCGCCGTGCTGAAGGTTGTGGACAATTTGGTCTATTTCGAAGTCGCCTCGAGCGTAAGCCAACAAGCGAACGCAGGCGCAGTCACAGCAACGACGACCACTCCGCGCACGGTGCCCGTGGGCTTCATGATGGGCGTCGTGCCGCAGATCAGTGAGGCAGGGGCAATTTCCCTTTTGGTGCGGCCCTCGATCTCCCGGCTTGTTCGTTTCGTCTCCGATCCGAATCCTGACCTGAGACGCGTTGGGGCAGGGGATCCCATACCCAATCTGGTACCGGAAATACAGACGCGGGAAATGGAGTCGGTCCTGCGTTTGCAGGATGGCCAGGTCGCGGTTCTCGGCGGGCTCATGCAAGACGATAGCCGGTCGAACGAAGGCGCCATCCCCGGCGTGCGCAAGGTCCCGGTCCTTGGCGAGTTGTTTGCGCAGCGCGACGACACAAGCGTGAAATCCGAGCTCGTCATCTTCCTGCGCGCGACGATCATCCGCGACCCGAGCATCGAAGGTGATTACCGTGGCTACCGTACTTATCTCCCTGACGACGACTTCTTCAAGAAGCCCAATCCGCAGCAGGCCGCCCCGCCGGTGCCGCCGCGCGGCATGGAGCAGAGCAAGCCGTGAGTCTGCTCCTCGACGCACTGAAGAAGGCTGAGAAAGCCAAGGAGGCGGCGCAGCGCGGCAACAAGAAGGGCGACGCGCCGAGCCCAAGCGCGCTGAGTCTCGAGCCGACGCCGGAAGAAGCGAAGCGCGTGATGACGCGCGACAAGCTGCCGGATATCTCGGCGCCACTCGACATCGGCAGCGAGGATCTGTCGCCGCGTCAGTCACAGGCGGCTGCGGGCGAAGGACCACCGGCCGCGTCAGCGCAGACGCAGCAACCCGCTGTGGCAGCCGCGCGGCCCGGCGCGCGCCAGGCACAGGGCAACGCGGCGGCGCAACGCGCCGCGCAAAGCGTGTTCCAGGCGAAGTTCAAGGAGCCCAACCCGCGCCTGCCGTTCTACATCTCGATCGGCGTGCTTGGCGCGTTCGCCATTGGCACCATCGTCTACTTCTGGATCCAGCTGCGCCCGCCACCGCCGCTGGTCAACCTGAGCCCGACGCCCCAGACGGGCGAGGCGCCGATCGCGGCCGCGCCGGCGCCTGTGGCGAGGCCCGTGAATCCGGCCAGCACAACGGCGGCGGGACAGGCCATCCCGGGACTGCCCGGGATCGCGACCACACCGCCACCGGCTGCCGCCACGCCGCCGACGCCTGCGCCCAAGCCCGCGCCGATGACGGCCCGCGGCCCGAGCGTCACACCGGCCGCCGTGGCGTCGAAGCCCGCCCCGGCCGTCGAGCCCGTTGCACCCGCCCCGGCACCCGCCGCGCAGAGCGGCATCACGCGCAGCGAACCATCATCTGCGCCCGCGACACCGAGATCGTTCGGGCGCCGCTCGATCGCACGCGTCAGCCCGGGCGTGGCCGCCGGCTATGCGGCGTACCAGGCAGGCGACCTCGATCGCGCGCGCCTGGGGTACCAGCAGGCGCTGCGCGCCGAGCCGAAGAACATCGACGCATTGCTCGGCATGGCGGCGGTCGAGCTGCGCGCGCAGAACTATGCCGCGGCGGACCGCCATTACCAGCGGGTGCTGCGACTCGATCCGCGCAACCCGCACGCGCATGCCGGCATGCTCGCCCTGCGCAACCAGGAAGTGGACCCGGTGGCGGCGGAGAGCCGCGTGAAGAGCCTGATCGCGCGCGAGCCCGGCGCGGACGGCCTGCAGTTCACGCTCGGCAACCAGTACGCGCAGCAGGGGCGCTGGGGCGAAGCGCAGCAGGCCTATTTCAAAGCGCTCGCCAGCGATCCGAAGAATCCCGATTTCGCCTACAACCTTGCGGTCAGCCTGGATCACTTGAGACAGGTCAAACCGGCGATGCAGCATTACCGACTTGCTCTGCAACTGGCCGAGGGCCGCGGCGCAGGCTTCGACGCCGAGGCCGTGCGTGGCCGCATCGCGCAGCTCGAGCGCTGACAGATTCTGACGCCCGGTCTTCCGCGGGCGCCGGGTAAGATCGAAACTGGATGAATTCGCCCACCAACCCACAGGCAAAACGGCACCTCGGACAGATCCTGATCGACCAGGGCATCCTCACCGAGGACCAGTTGCGCATCGCGCTCCTCGAGCAGATGAAATCGCATCTGCCGGTGGGCCGCCTGCTGGTGCAGCTCGGCTTCGTGTCGGAAGCGACGCTGCGCGACGCGCTCTCGGAAAAGCTCGGCCTGCAGTCGGTCGACCTGGCGCACATCATCGTCGACCCGACCGCGCTCAACGCGCTGCCGCGCGAGCTCGCGCGGCGCTACCGCATGTTCCCCGTGGCGCTCGACCGCGCGGCCAAGCGCCTGATCGTCGCGCTGGCCGACACCAACAACATCGCAGCCATCGACCAGCTGCGCGTGCACCTCAAGGGCGACCTCGAGATCGAGCTGCGCCTCGCCGGCGACATCGAGATCGAGCGCGCGATCGAGCATTACTACGGCCATGAATTCTCGATCGACGGCATCCTGCGCGAAATCGAGACCGGCGAGGTCGACTACACCTCGATCGCCGAGGGCGACGAGTACAGCCAGCCGGTGGTGCGCCTCATCTCGGCGCTGCTCGCCGACGCGGTCGAACGCAGCGCATCGGACATCCACTTCGAGCCCGAGCAGAACTTCCTGCGTATCCGCTACCGGATCGACGGCGTGCTGCGCCAGATCCGCAGCTTGCACAAGACCTACTGGCCGGCGATGGCGGTGCGCCTAAAGGTGATGGCGAAGATGAACATCGCAGAGACGCGCGCGCCGCAGGACGGTCGCATCTCGGCGACGCTTTCCGGCCGCGGCATCGATTTCCGCGTCTCCAGCCTGCCGACTACGCACGGCGAGAACATCGTGTTGCGCATTCTCGACCGGCAGAAAGGCATCGTGCCGCTCGACAAGCTCGGCATTGAGGACAGCCAGCTCGAAATCCTCAAGCGCATGATCGCGCGGCCCGAAGGCATCATCCTGGTGACCGGCCCGACGGGCAGCGGCAAGACGACAACGCTCTACTCGATCCTGAACCACATCAATTCCGACGGGATCAACGTCATGACCCTCGAGGATCCCGTCGAGTATCCGATGACGCTGATCCGCCAGACCTCGGTGGCGGAGGCGGCGAAGCTGGATTTCGCCAACGGCATCCGCGCCATGATGCGCCAGGACCCGGATGCGATCCTGGTGGGCGAGATCCGCGATACCGACACTGCCGAGATGGCGTTCCGCGCGGCGATGACCGGTCACCAGGTGTATTCGACGCTGCACACGAATTCCGCCGTCGGCGCGGTGCCGCGGCTGCTCGACATCGGCATTGCGCCGGACATCATGGCGGGCAACATCATCGGCATCCTCGCGCAGCGGCTGGTGCGAAAGCTGTGCCACACCTGCCGCCAGTCCTACGACCCTGACGCCCGCGAGCGCAGGCTGGTCGGCATCAAGCCGTCGGACAAGGCCACGATGTATCGCGCCGTCGGCTGCGAGCAATGCGACTATCAGGGTTACCGCGGCCGCACCGGGATCCTCGAGATGCTGCGCATTGACGGTGGCATCGACGAATTGATCGCGCGGCGCGCGACGACGGCCGAGATTCTCACGGCCGCGCGCACGCGGGGCTTCCGTACACTGGCCGACGACGGCGCGCGGCTGGTGCGCGCCGGCCTGACGAGCATCGATGAGCTCATGCGGGTCGTCGATCTGACCGACAGGATGGTCTGAGCAACGGCACTCGGCCCATTGCCGGACGTCGACGCGAGGCACAAGCGACCCGCAGGCTCCAGACCCCGCACACCGCACACGATGGCGCTTTTCACCTACAAGGCGATCGATACTTCGGGCAAGGCGGTGCTCGGCCGCATCGATGCGGCCAACGTATTCGATCTCGAGCAGCGCCTTTCGCGCATGGGGCTCGACCTCGTCAATGGCGCGCAGAGCGCGCAGCGCACCCGCCTGATCGGCGGCGGCAAGGTCACGCGCCAGGAACTGATCAATTTCTGCTTCCATCTGGAGCAGCTCTCGAGCGCCGGCGTGCCGATCGTCGAGGGGCTGACCGACCTACGCGAAAGCGTCGAGAATCCGCGCTTCCGCGAAGTCATCTCCGGACTCATCGAGTCGATCGAGGGCGGCGACAGCGTATCGCAGGCGCTCGCCGATTTTCCGGAAGTCTTCAGCCGCGTGTTCATCAGCCTGGTGCGCTCCGGCGAGCAGACGGGTCGGCTGTCCGAGGTGCTGAGAAGCCTGACCGAGTCGCTCAAATGGGAGGACGAGCTCGCCGCGCAGACCAAGAAGCTCATGATGTATCCCGCCTTCGTCGGCAGCATCGTCGTGCTGGTCACATTCTTTCTCATGACCTACCTGGTGCCGCAGATGACCGGCTTCCTGCGCAACATGGGTCAGGCGATTCCGCTGCAGACGCGGATTCTCGTCGCGGTGTCGGATTTCTTCGTCGCCTACTGGTGGGCGATCATGGCCGCCCCCTTCGTGCTGTGGTTCGGCATCAAATTCGCGGCGCGCAGCTACCCCTCCATCGAGTATGCGATCGACGGCTACAAGCTGCGCGCACCCCTGATCGGGCCGATCCTGCGCAAGATCACGCTTTCGCGCTTCGCGTCGAGCTTCGCGATGATGTACAGCTCGGGCATCACCGTGCTCGACGCAATCCGTTCCTGCGAGGAGATCGTCGGCAACAAGCCGCTGGAGAACGCGCTGCGCGTCGCCGGCCAGCAGATTGCCGAAGGCAAGAACCTGACCGCCGCCTTTCAGGACGTCGAGCTCTTTCCGCCGCTGGTCATCCGCATGCTGCGCATCGGCGAGAACACCGGCGGACTGGACACCGCGCTGCTCAACGTCAGCTACTTCTACAACCGCGAGGTGCGCGAATCGATTGGCAAGGTGCAGGCGATGATCGAGCCGGCGCTCACGCTGGTGCTGGGCGCGATTCTGGGCTGGGTCATGCTCGCGGTGCTCGGCCCCGTGTACGACACCATTTCGCAGATGAAATTCTGATCCCCGGATACCGCTGAACCCCCATGGCCACCAAGCGCCTCATCTACTTCAGTGCCGCCGAGCTCCGTGTCTACCGGCGTACGCGCTCGGCGCTGGCGTCCGAGGCGCGCTTCAGCGCCGACGAGGCCGGAATCGAGGCGTTTCGCGGGTTCCTCGGACGGCACCGCGGCGCGCTGTTCTACGTGGTGGCCGACCTCGCGGGCGAGGACTTCCACGAGGACCAGATTCCGTTCCTGCGCGGCGCGGAGCGGCGCACCGTCATCGAGCGCCGCCTCGCGCAGCGTTACCGGGACACACGCCTCGCAGCGGCGATTTCGCTCGGCGTCGTCAAGGACGAACGGCGCAACGAGCGCTTGCTGCTGGCCTCGTTCACCAACGCCCAGCAATTCACGCCCTGGCTCGATGCGCTCGCCGAAGCCGGTACCAAACTGGCCGGCGTGTTCTCGGTGCCGATGTTGGCGCCCGCGCTCGCGGCCCGGCTTGCTGGCCGCCAGGCGCGCTGCCTCGTGGTCAGCGTCGACCGCGCCGGACTGCGTCAGAGCTTTATCGACAACGGCCGGCTGCGCTTCGCGCGCCTCGAACCGACGGTCAACTTGGCGCCCGATGCGCTCGCGCTGTTCGTGCGCTCCGAAACCGCACGCCTGGCGCAGTACCTTGGCACGCTGCGCGTCCTGCCGCGGGACGGAACACCGCTCAAGGTCTTGGTCGTCGCGCCGCGCGGCGAGCGCGCACGCTTCGAGCAGGCGCTGCTGTCCGACGCGCACCTCGAGTTTGTCACCACCGAACTGCCGGAGGCGCAGGGCCGCGTCGGGCTGCGCAGCGCGCCCCAAGACAGCTTCGCGGAAACGCTGTATCTGCACCTTGCGGCGCGCATCCCGCCTAAGGAGCAGTTCGCCAAGCGCGAGGAGCGCCGCGGCTACCTGCTCTGGCAACTGCAGCGCGCCGTGGCGGCGGCGGGCATCGCCGGCCTGGCGGCCTGCGCCCTGTATGCCGGCGTGATCTGGGTCGACATCCTGAGCGTACGAGGACAGATCGATATTCAGCAACGCGAATCGCGCAACGCCGCCGATCGCTATGCCAGCATCACCCGCACCTTCCCCGTTACGCAGACGACCACCGACAACCTCAAGGCCACGGTCAACGAGTTTCGCAAGATCGCCGCGCGTTCGGCTTCTCCGGAAGGCACGCTGGCCCACCTGTCGGCGGTACTCGAGCAGTTTCCCGAGTTCGAGCTCGACAATCTCACCTGGCAGATCGGCAAGACTGACGCACCGGAGAGCCGTGCGAACGCTGCCGCCACGCGGGCGAAGCCGGCAGCGACCGTTGACCAGTCTGTCGAACTGCTGGAGATCAACGGCCGCGTGAACGCCGCGCAGCGCTCCGACTACCGCGAGATCACCGAAAAAGTCGAGCGCTTCGCCGAGGCGCTCGGCAGCAATCCGGCCTACCGCGTCGTCCGTACCCGCCTGCCGTTCGACGTCGCCTCGGAGGGAACGCTCACCGGCGACGTCGGCGCCCAGGAAACGGGTGAGGCACCGCGGTTCACCATCGTGCTGGCGAAGAGGCTGCCATGAACCCGACGACCCCCGAGCTCAAGCGACTGCTGCTTCCGATTCTGGCGTTCGCGCTGCTCGTCGGGGCCGGCGCGGCGCTCATCTGGTGGTCGAAGCAGGTCCTCGTCGTCGGAAAGCAGCAGCTCGCGGCGGTCAGCGCAGAGCGCGCGCAGAACACCGAGCGGCTGCTGCGCATCGCCGACGAGGAGCGCGAGGTGAAGGAAAAGATCGCGGTTTACCGCCGGCTGAAGGATCTCGGCATCGTCGGGCGCGAGCGCCGGCTGGAATGGGCGGACGCGATCAAGCGCATTCGCACCCAGCGCGGCCTGATCGATCTGCGCTATCGGGTCGAGCCACAAAAGCCGCTTGCCTCTCTGCCCGGCAAGCCGGGCACTATCGACTTCTTCGCCAGCACGATGAAAGTCAACCTCGCCCTGCTGCACGAGGAAGACCTGTTCGGCTTTCTCACGGACCTGCGCAATTCGGGCAACGCCTATTACGCGGTCAAGCGCTGCATGCTCGGACGGACCGGCGTGCCGCCGACGGCCGCCAACCTGGCCGCGCGTGTGAACGCCCAGTGCGACATCGATCTGATCACCATCGTCGACCAGGGAGCGAAGTCGTGAGGCGCGTTCGGGGGCTGTTGCTGCTCGTGCTGGCGCTGGCGGCGGCGTCGGCGGCGAACGCACAGTCTCTCGGCCGGCTGTTCCTGACGCCCGAGCAGCGTGCAACGCTCGACCTGCGCAGGGCTTCGCGCGTGCCCGACCGGCCGGCGGCGGTGGTGGTCGAATCGCCCACCGCGCGAATCGACGGCCAAGTGGTGCGTTCCGACGGGCGTTCGACCGTCTGGGTGAACGGGCAGCCGGTGCGCGAGGGCACGCAGAGCGAAGGCCTGCGCGTCGCACCGGCGTCGAGCACGGCGGACAGCGTCACGCTCGCGGTGGGCGAGGGCGCACGGCGCGTCGAGCTCAAGGTCGGCGAATCGATGAACCGGGATACCGGGGAAGTGCGCGACATGCTGGGCGATGGCACGGCCGGCGTTGCGGCAACGGTTCGACCGCGACCCAGCGGCACGCCGCGCTGAGGCGCACGCATGGCCAAGCGCCTGACCGTTCGCCATCTGAAACCGATGCGGGCACGCCAGGGCGGCGTCGCGCTGCTCGTCATGGTGACCGTGATTGCCCTGGGCGCATCGTGGATGCTGGTGACCTCGCTCAACGAGGCCTCGAGCCGCAATGCGCTGAACCGACAGGACAACGCGCGCGTCCTCGCCGAAGCAAAGCACGCGCTCGCGGGCTGGATGATCCGGCAGGCGATCGAGGCCGGCGAGAACAATCCCGGCCGCCTGCCCTGCCCGGAGGCCGCCGGCTACATCGGCACCGCGAACGAAGGCATCGCGGCGGGCAATTGCACGCTGCCCGCGGTCGGGCGGCTGCCCTGGCGCACACTCGGGCTGCCAAAGCTGCGCGACGCGAGCGGTGAGCCGTTGTGGTACGTGGTGTCCCCGGGCTGGGCCCTGCCGACTGTGAGCTCAATGCTCACCATCAATTCCAATTCGGCCGGGCAGCTGACGCTCGATGGGGCCGGAAACGCGGCCGTCGCGCTCGTCATTGCGCCGGGTCCCGCGCTGGACGTCCAGGCCTCTGGCGGCTGCACGGCGCGCACGCAGCAGCGCACGGCCGCGACGCCCGATTTCCGCGACTATCTCGAATGCGAGAATGCCAGCAGCCCCGCGGACGCCACGTTTGTGACCAACGGACCCGCGGCCTCGTTCAATGACCAGGTCTTGGCGCTGACCACGCGCGACCTCCTGCCCGGTCTCGAGGCGGCGATCAGCAAGCGCATCGAGCGCGAGATCGTGCCGCGCTTACAGAGCGTTTTTGCCGCCCCCAGTTGGGGAATGTCGGGAGTCAATCGGGTGTATCCGTTCGCGGCGCCATTCGCCAACCCCGGACCGGGGAGCGGCACATCGAACTTCCAGGGCGTCGCGGCAACCTACTGGGGCCTGCTGCCGTTCAATCAGACGCAAGGCTGCACGGCTTCGGCGAGCAATCCGCGCTGCCTGCCGAACCTGGTCGCGTGGTCGACAACCCCCTGGGCCTACGAGGCCGGCGGCTGGGGTTATATCCAGACCGAGACCTGCTACTGGGAAGGCGGCACGGCGCCGTACTACACGGCGCGCGTCTGCGACGGCGAGTATCACGAAGACGACACCTATCCGGCGAACCCCGGGCTGGTGATCGCCCTGCAGGCGAAGTTCAGCAATGTCGCGCTCGGCCTGCGCGCGCTGGATGCGACCAAGGTTGAGATATTCGCCCATGAAGATCCGCTGCCTTTCAACGAAGGCATCGCGGAGGTCATACCGACCACCAGCGTCGTGACCCTGAATATTGACGGTACGGCGACCGTGACGGTCAGCGGACAGCTGCCCAATATCGACTCGAGAGTCTGGGATACCTTCGCGGTGTTCCGCATTCGCCTCAAGCGTCAGATCATCGGCGACCATCCGCTGCTCGACGCCAACGATGCGACCACCGGCTGGTTCGTGCGCAACGACTGGTTCCGGCTGCTGTACTACGCGGTCTCAAGGGACTATACCGCGGAGAAAGTTCCCGCCCCGTCGTGCGGCGGCAAGTCCTGCCTGAGGCTGACCTGGGGGCCAGACACGGTACAAGAAAACGACAAGCGTGCCCTCCTGATCCTCGCCGGCCGAAGCCTGGCCAACGCCACGCGTCCCAACGATCAAATTGCGGACTACGTCGAGTTCGAGAACAGTGACGGCAACAGGGATTTCGAGCAGCAGCCGATCAGGACGGGGAGCGATGCGACGCTCAAGGCGCCGTTCAACGATCGCGTCGTAGTGGTCGACCAAAACTGATGTCTCGGTCCCGACGCGCCCCCCTTCGCGCGCGACACCCCGCGCGCGGTTTCACGCTCACCGAGCTCGCGGTGGTGCTGGCGATCGTCGGCCTGCTGCTTGGCTCGATGATGCTCACCTTCTCGGCGCAGGTCGAGCAGCGCAACCTTGCCGAGACACAGCGCCGGCTCGACCAGGCGAAGGAACTGCTGCTGGCGTTCACCGTGGTGCGCGGCCGGCTGCCCTGCCCGGCGACAACGACGAGCAACGGCGACGAGTCGTTCTCCAGCGGCAACGCGACCAGCGGCGGGACCTGCACGCTGACCACGCACAACGGCTTCCTGCCGGCGGCGGCGATCGGCTTCTCGCCGGTCGATTCTGCCGGCTACGCGCTCGACGCCTGGAACAACCGGATCCGCTACGCCGTCTCGCTCGCCACCCCGGTGAACTCGCAGACGCCGCGCATCTGCCGCCCGGTGAACGACACGACGGCACCCGTGGTGCCGCATTTCACCCAGCGCGACAACCTGAGGGCGAACGGACTGGATTGCAGCCCGAGCGACCTGGTGGTCTGTACCGAGGCGCAGGCAGGCACAAGCTGCGCCGCAGGCCAGTCGGCGACCAACCAGAACACGGTGGTCGCCGTCGTGCTCTCCACCGGCAAGAATGGGGCACTCGGGCTCGCCGGCGCGAACGAGACCGAGAACACCGACGGCGATGCCGTGTTCGTCTATCGCCCGCCGGACCCGAGCAGCGCGTCCGGCGGCGAATACGACGACCTGACGGCGTGGATCCCGGTCGGCCTGCTCTACGGCCGGCTCACCGCCGCAGGCGTACTGCCCTGAGCCTCCGGCTCGAGCACGAAGCGCACCCTGCCGTCACGGTTCTCCTCGAGTACGAGCCGGTAACCCTGCGCTGAGGCCTGGCGCGCGGCCTGATACAGGCCGATCCCCAGGCCGGCGTCCGAGCGCACCGGCGCATGCAGCAGGCTGCCCACCACGTCGGCCGGCACCGCGCCGCCGCTGTCCTCGACCGCGAGTCGTGCGCCCTGGTGCGCTGTATCGAACGCGACGCGGATGCGCACCGCGGGATCCGCATTGCGCTTGGCGAGCGCGTTGTGCAGCAAGTTGTCGACCACATGATCGAACAGCAGCCCCGGAACCTGCAAACCGGTCGCCTGCGTCCCGCGAAAGAAGTCGATGCCCGGGTTCGGATAGCGCGACCGGATCGCCTCCCACCAGGCGTCGGCGTCCATGTGGCGCTCGGGTGTCACCGCGGGGCGGCGCAGCTTTTCCAGCGCGTCGGTCAGGCGCGCCTGGATCGCAGGCAGCTGGCGCTCGAGAAACGCCGTCGCGCGCGCCGAATCGGCCGCATCCGCGCCAGCCCGCAATGCCGACAGCGCGCTCAGCGACTGCAGGATGTTCTTCACCTCGTGCGCCAGGCGCGCACCGGTTTCGTGTACCGCCTGCAGATAGGCGGAGTTCTGCAGTTGCTCCTCGCGCAGCTTGGCCTTGTGAAACTCGGCGAGCAGCTGACTCAGGAGGAGCAGATGCCAGCGCAACGACGGGCTGAGCGAGAAACGCGAATAGATGACCAGCGCCAGATCGTCCTGGACGAACTCGACGACGTGGCGGCTCGAATCCCCGGCTTCGCCCTCCCCGCGCGCCCAGCGCCATTTCGCGCCCGCGATCCACGGCAGGCGCACGAGGCCCTGTACGGCGTCGGCCAGAAAGCGCTCGGGCCGTGGCTGCGCCTGGGACAGCCCGGCGAGGAAGTACAGCCAGCGCTCGAGCGGCAGCCCGATCGACAGCAGGTAGCGGGAGAAGAACACGCTCAGGCCGGCGAAGCCCGCGGGCGGGTTCCAGGCCAGCCCGAACAGCAGCACGCCAACGCCGACCCAGAGCACCGTGTAGGTCAGCGATTCGAGGTAACTTTTCTGGCCGAGCGTCATGAACGCGAAGCTGCCGAGCACGATGACGGTGAGCAGCAGCACGAGAAACAGGCTGTAGAAGAAATCGATCAGCTGCAGGGACTGGCCGCGATCGGATCCCGCTGGCAGCAGCATCGCGACGAGGAGAATCGCCGGCAGCCAGTGCTCGGCCAGTTCGCGGATATCAGGCGACAGCTCGCGGCGCGGCGCGATCTCCGGCAGGATGATGATGACCAGCAGCGCAATCAGGTAGGCGAACACCAGCAGGTAGGCGCGCCGCTGCCAGCGCGCGGTGCGCTGGTAACTCGCGCTGCCGACGATACCCGCCAGCGCGATGACCCAGGCGGCGAGCATCCAGCCGTTGAGCCATTGCAGCACCGCGACGCCGACGAACACGATGGCGACGGCCTGCGCGGGGGAGACGCGCTCCTGACGGCGCACGAAGGGCTGCCAGAGCAGCACCAGGCCGAGATGCGCGAGGAGCAGACCGCGCGCCCAGACATCGGTCGTGCCGCGCAGCGCAGCGAAGTGCAGCAGCAGGAGCATCGCGACGAGCACCGCGCGGCCGTGACGGTCGCTGAACGCGAGCACCGCGCGCGCAAGGCGCCGCGGCGGCGGCTCGGTGGCGCCGGTCGAGGCCTGCGCAGTCTGCGGCGTGAGCGGTTGCATAGCGACGGTGCGGCGACTAGTCTACCTGCCCACAACGCATGCACCCCGTCCTCAACCTCGCCCGCACCGTGTTTCTCGAGGCGCGCCGCAGCGGCCTGCCCTGGCTGGCGCTCTCAAGCATCGTCGCCGCGGTTGTGCTCGCCGCATTCCTGACGCAGGTTGCTCTCACCGAAAGCCTGCAGTTGCAGGCCGCGCTGGCGGCTGCCCTGCTGCGCGCCTGCGGCGTGTTTCTCGTCGCGCTCGCGGTCGCTTCGAGCACCGCGCGCGAGGTGGCCGACAAGGGCCTCGAGTTCATGCTGTCGCTGCCGCTGTCGCGCGCAACGCAATACCTCGGCCGCTGGCTCGGGCACGCCTGGAGCGCGGTGCTGGTCGCGGTCGTGTTCAGCCTGCCGCTGCTGCTCTGGAGCCCGGCGGCTGCGGTCGCACACTGGGGGCTGTCGCTCGCCTTGGAGCTCGCCCTGGTCGCCGCGCTGGCGCTCTTTTTCTCGATGGCGTTCGGCCAGCTGCTGCCCGCGGTGGCGGCAAGCGCGGGGTTTTACCTGCTCGCGCGCGCGCTGAGCACGATCCAGGCGATCGCCAGCGCGCCGCTGGACGAATCCGACTGGGCGCAGCGCGCGGCGCAATCGATGATCGACGCCATCGCCTTCGTGCTGCCGCGCCTCGATGCGGTGACGCGCACCGACTGGCTGCTGTATGGCGCGCCGGCCGCCGGCGCCTACCTGGCCGCGCTCGGCGGCCTCGCGCTTTACGCCCTGTTGCTGCTCGCCGCGGGACTCGTCGACCTGCAGCGGCGTAACCTGTGAGCCCCGATGAACGCCCGTGGTCGAGCGTGCCGATCGCGCTCGGTGCGACATTTGCGCTGCTGCTGGCCGCGCAGATCGTGTGGCACGGCGGGCGGTCGTCATCAGGACCCGATACCCGGGTCGAACTTCCGCCTGCGCCTCGCGCCGTAGCGCTGCGGCTCGCCGCCTTCGGCGAGGATGCCGCCATGGCGCGGCTCGCGATGCTGTACCTACAGTCGTTCGATCTGCGCGGCGGCAGCGCCATCCCCTACCATCGCCTCGACTACGACCGCCTGGTCGCCTGGCTCGGCGCGATCCTCGAGACCGATCCGCGCAGCGCGTATCCGCTGTTCGCCGCCGCACGGGTCTACGCCGAGAGTCCGGACCCGGCGAAAAGCCGCGTCGCGCTGGATTTCGTCTATCGCGAATACCTCAAATCGCCGAATACGCGCTGGCCGTGGCTTGCCCACGCGGCGCTCCTCGCCAAGCACCGGCTGCGCGACCTCGCACTGGCGCGCCGTTATGCGGCTGCGATCGACCGCGACACCACCGATCCGAGCGTCCCGTCCTGGGCGCGCCAGATGGAAATCTTCATCCTCGAGGACATGGACGAGCTCGAGGCAGCGAAAATCATGCTCGGCGGCCTGCTGGCGAGCGGCCGGATCACTGACCCCGCCGAGGCGAAATTTCTGCGTGAACGCCTCGAGCAGCTCGAGGACCGGCTGCGGAACAGTCGCCCGCGCTGAAAGACAAAAAGCAAAAAACCGTCACCCTCACGACAGATCTGTCGAATTCTCGACACCCCCCTGTCAAGGTGGCAAACTAACCCGTTGTTTAAACACACTAAACATTCTGGCACGCGAAGTGCTTTTGTTCCGTACACCACGCACCCAAACGGGAGTCACGGTATGAGAAAACAACAGCAAGGCTTCACCCTGGTCGAGATCGCCATCGTGCTGGTCATCATCGGGCTGCTGCTCGGCGGCATCCTCAAGGGCCAGGAGATGATCACGCAGGCCAAGATCAAGAACGTGGTCGCCGATTTCAGCGGCATCTCGGCCGCGTACTACGGCTACCAGGATCGCTATCGCGCCATTCCGGGCGATGACGCGGCCGCGACGCGATGGACAGGCGCTGTTGGCGGCAACGGCAACGGCACAGTCGAGGGCAAATACAACTACACCACCGACGACACTGTGGAATCGCGCAAGTGGTGGGATCACCTGCGGCGCGCAGGCTTCGTCGGGGGGGCCGGTTATCAGCAGCCCGTCAACGCCC
>LJTQ01000225.1 GCA_001303445.1 Betaproteobacteria bacterium SG8_39
CTTCCGCGCTCAAGGGTTCCGCGAGCAGCGCCATGCCCATCGCGCGCGCGGTCCCGACCAGGCGCGGCAGAAAGTGCGTCGCGCCGGCATCGGGCACCAGGCCGATGCGTGCGAAGGCCTGCAGGAACGCCGCCGAGCGGGCGGCGAGCACGATGTCGCAGGCGAACGCCAGGCTGGTGCCGGCGCCCGCGGCGATGCCGTTAACCGCGCAGACGATCGGCTTTTCGAGCGCGCGCATGCGCCGGATCATCGGGTTGTAGACTGCCTCGAGCCCTGCGCCGAGGTCTGCGGGCGGCGCGTCGGGACCGACCTCGCGCTGATCGAGGTCGGCGCCGGCGCAAAAGCCGCGTCCCGCACCGGTCAGCAGCACGGCCCGGATTGTGGGGTCGGCTCCGGCCTGCTCGAACGCCTTGCCGAGCGCGCTGAGCAGCGCCGGGTTGAAGGCGTTCAACTTCTCCGGGCGATTCAGCGTGAGGCGCTGCACCCCGGCGTCGACCGATACGAGTAGCGCCGTCATGGTCTGCGCTGCGAAAGAGTAAAACCGGACGCGCGAAAGCTTACACCAAGGCAAGTAAAATCCTGCCATGTCCCGCCTCAAGGTGTATGCGCTCGACGGCGTCACGCCGGTCGTGCATCCGCAGGCCTACGTGCATCCGAGCGCGGTGCTGATCGGCGATGTGTTCATCGGGCCGCGCGTCTACGTCGGGCCCTGCGCCTGCCTGCGCGGCGATTTCGGGCGGATCGTGGTCGAGGCCGGCGCCAATATTCAGGACACCTGTGTGTTGCATGCCTTTCCGGACCGCGATCTGCTGGTCGAGGAAGACGGCCACATCGGCCACGGCGCGATGCTGCACGGCTGCACCATCCGGCGCAATGCGCTTATCGGCATCAACGCGGTGATCAACGACCGCGCGGTGGTGGGCGAGTCGGCGATCGTCGCGGCGAGCGCCTTCGTCAAGGCGGAGTTCGAGGTGCCGCCGCGCACGCTGGTGGCCGGTATTCCGGCGCGCGTGGTTCGCGCGTTGGGCGAATCCGAGCTGACCTGGAAGATCGAAGCGACACGCGGCTATCAGTGGCTCGCGGAGCGCTGTCTCGCGAGCCTGCAGGCAGCGCATGCCGACGCGCGAGGGCGTGCTGCCGCTGGCCGAGATGAAGCGCATCGAGCGCGAATCGCGCAAAAAGGGGGATTGAAGCCATGGCGGAGAGCGCACTGCTCATCATCGACATTCAGAACGACTATTTCCCGGGCGGCGCGATGACGCTCGAAGGTGCGGATGCTGCCGGACAGAACGCGGCCAAGCTGCTCGCGGCATTCCGCGCCAAGCACCTGCCGGTGTTCCACATCCAGCACCTGTCGGTGCGCCCGGGCGCGACCTTCTTCATCCCGGGCACGCCGGGCGCCGAGATCCATCCCAGCGTCGCGCCGGCCCAGAACGAAAAGGTGATCGAGAAGAACTACCCGAACAGCTTTCGCGAGACCGCGCTCGAAACGCGGCTCGAGGCGGCGGGCACGCGGCACCTGGTGATCGCCGGCATGATGACGCACATGTGCGTCGATGCAACCGTGCGCCAGGCCTTCGACCTCGGCTACCGCATCACGCTCGGCGCGGACGCTTGCGCGACACGCGACCAGAGCTTCGGCGGGCAGACGATCCCGGCGGCGCAGGTGCACGGCGCGTTCCTCGCCGCGCTCAACGGGCTGTACGCCAAGGTCGTGCCGGTCGACGAAATCATTCCAACGCTCGAGGACAAGTAGCCATGGCCTATGAATGCATCCACGCCACGACGCGCGGCCGCGTCGGGCTGATCACGCTCAACCGTCCCAAGCAGATGAACGCGCTCAACCCGAAGCTGATGCAGGAGCTGGGCGAGGCGATGTACGGCTTCGACGCCGACGATGGCGTCGGGGCGATCGTCATCACCGGCAACGACAAGGCCTTCGCCGCGGGCGCGGACATCACGGTGATGAAGAACTACAGCTACATGGATGCCTTCCGTAGCAACTACATCACGCGCGACTGGGAGCACATCCGCAACGTGCGCAAACCGGTCATCGCCGCGGTCGCGGGCTATGCGCTCGGTGGCGGCAACGAGCTGGCGATGATGTGCGACATCGTGATCGCCGCGGAGAACGCCAAGTTCGGCCAGCCCGAGATCAACCTCGGCGTCTCGCCGGGCGCGGGCGGCACGCAGCGCCTGGCGCGCTTCGCCAGCAAGGCGAAGGCGATGGACCTCTGCCTCACCGCGCGCATGATGGATGCCGCAGAGGCCGAGCGCGCCGGGATCGTGTCGCGTGTGGTGCCGCTCGACAAGCTGATGGACGAGGCGATGGCGGTCGCCGACAAGATCGCCGGCTACTCGCTGCCCGTGGTGATGATGATCAAGGAGACCGTCAACCGCGCCTACGAGACCACGCTCTCCGAAGGCGTGCACTACGAGCGGCGCATCTTCCACTCGATGTTCAGCCTCGACGATCAGAAGGAAGGCATGGCGGCCTTCGTCGAAAAGCGCAAACCCGATTTCAAGCACCGCTAGGACAACAAATCAAGAACGGGGTCAGACCCCTGTGGATAACTCTGACCCCTCCCAACAGCTGCGGCGCGCGGTCCGATGAGTTATCCACAGGGGTCTGACCCCAAAGTCGCCAACCGCACTGCGATCCTGATGCTTGCGGCCCACATCCTGTCGATGCTGGGCTTCTCGACGTATGCGGCGCTGCTGCCGGAGTTGAGCGCGCTGTGGCGCCTGTCCAATGCCGAGGCCGGGATCGTGGGCGGCGCCTTTTTTATCGGCTACGTCGGTACGGTGTCGTACTGGACGGCGCTCACCGACCGGGCCGACGGGCGGCGCGTGTACCTGATCGGCAGCCTGCTCGCAGTCGCGGGTGGCGCCGGCTTTGGCCTGGCCGCGACGGGCCTTGCGAGCGCCATGCTGTTCCAGGTGCTGCTCGGCGCAGGCGTCGCGGGCACCTACATGCCGGGCCTGCGTCTGCTTACCGATCAGGCGAGCGGCGCAGCGCAAAGCCGCTACGTCGCGTTCTATACCTCGTTCTTCGGCATCGGCACGGCGCTCTCGCTCGCGTTCGCCGGCTTCCTGGCGCCGGCAATGGGCTGGCGCGCCGCGTTCGTGCTTTCGGCCGCGGGGCCCGCGCTTGCCGGCGTGCTTGTGCTGGGGGGCGTCAGGCCCTCGGCGCACAAGGCGGCCGCGCAGGTCGCGTTCTCTCTCGCCACGCTGTTTCCGCTCGGCGCCTGGCGTCGCGTGCTCGCCAATCGCGCCGCGGCGGGCTACGCGCTCGGCTACGGCATGCACTGTCTCGAGCTGTTCGGCTCGCGTACCTGGCTGGTCGCCTTCCTCGCGTTCTCGGCCGGGCTGCACGCGCCGGGGTTGAGCTTTCCGTGGAAGGTCGCCGTGATCGCGGCGGTGGTGAACGTCGCTGCGGTGCCGGCCTCGATCATCGGCAATGAGATCGCGCTGCGCATCGGGCGTCGGCGATGGATCATGGTTGCGATGGCCGCCTCGGGCCTGTCGGGTGTTCTGCTCGGCATTGCGGCGCCGTGGCACTGGGCGCTCGTGCTTGCGATCACGATCGTCTATGCGATGCTCGTCATGGCCGAGTCGGCGACGCTCACCGCGGGCATGGTGGCCGCCGCACCCGCCGATTTGCGCGGTGCGGCAATGGGCCTGTATTCGCTGGTCGGCTTCGCCGGCGGAATGCTCGGTCCGGTGGTCTTCGGCGTCGCGCTCGACGCCGCGGGCGGCGTCGGCATCGCGCAGGCCTGGCCGGTCGCCTACGGCGCGATCGGCGCGGGATGCATTGTCGCCTCGCTCGTCGCCTGGCGCGCCGCGCGCGCGGCGCAGGCACGCACGAGGCCGCTCAAGTAAACTGGCACTGTTTGGCTGCGCCCCGGAGGAGGGACGATGGATCGCATTTGGCTGAAGAGCTACCCGCCGGGCGTTCCGGCGGACATCGACATCAACCAGTACGCCTCGCTCGTCGCGCTGTTCGACGAAAGCGTCAAGCGTTTCGGCGATCGCCCGGCGTTTCACAGCATGGGCAAAACCATTACCTTCGCCGAGCTCGAGCGCGCCTCGCGCAGCTTCGGCGCGTTCCTGCAGGCGCGCGGCTTCAAGAAAGGCATGCGCGTCGCGATCATGATGCCGAACTGCCTGCAGTATCCGGTGGCGATGTTCGGCATCCTGCGCGCCGGCTGTACGGTGGTGAACGTGAACCCGCTGTACACCGCGCGCGAGCTCGAGCACCAGCTGAAGGACTCGGGTGCGGACGCGATCGTGATTCTGGAGAATTTCGGCCATACGCTGCAGCAGGTGCTGCGCAATACGCCGGTGAAGCACATCGTCGTCACCTCGCTTGGCGAATCGCTCGGCCTGAAGGGCCTGATCGTCAACCTCGTCGTGCGCCACGTGAAGAAGATGGTGCCGCCCTACGCCCTGCCGGGCGCGCTCACCCTGACGCAGGCGTTCGCCGAGGGGGCAGGCAAGCCGCTCGATGCGCCGCCGCTGACGCACGATGACATCGCCTTCCTGCAGTACACCGGCGGCACGACCGGCGTCTCCAAGGGCGCGATGCTGACGCATCGCAACATCCTCGCCGCGCTGCTGCAGTACAAGGCCTGGATGACGCCGGCGATGACCGAAGGCGAAGCGCCGGTGATCATCACCGCGTTGCCGCTGTATCACATCTTCTCGCTCACGGTGAACTGCCTGTCGATGCTGGTCGAAGGCGGCTGCAACATCCTGATCACCAACCCGCGCGACATCCCGGCATTCGTCAAGGAGCTCTCCAAGCACCGCTTCACGATGATCACCGGCGTGAACACGCTGTTCAACGCCCTGCTGCACCATCCGGATTTCGCCAAGCTCGATTTTTCCAGCCTCAAGCTCGCGCTCGGCGGCGGCATGGCGGTGCAGCAGGCGGTGGCCGAGAAGTGGAAGCAGATCACCGGCGTGCCGCTGCTCGAGGGCTACGGTCTGACCGAAACCTCGCCCTCGGCGACGTCCAACCCGCTCAACCAGACCGAGTACAGCGGCACCATCGGCGTGCCGCTGCCCTCGACCGACATCGCGATCCGCGACGACGAGGGCAAGGACGTGGCGCGCGGCCAGCCGGGCGAGATCTGCATCAAAGGCCCGCAGGTCATGGCCGGCTACTGGGAGAAACCCGACGAGACCGCGCGCGTCATGGATGCCGACGGCTACTTCCACAGCGGCGACATCGGCGTGATGGACGAGCGTGGTTTCATCAAGATCGTCGATCGCAAGAAGGACATGATCCTGGTATCGGGCTTCAACGTCTTCCCGAACGAGATCGAGCAGGTGGTCGCGATGCACCCGGGCGTGCTCGAGTGCGCCGCGATCGGCGTGCCTGACGAGCACTCCGGCGAGGCGCCGAAGCTGTTCGTCGTGAAAAAGGACCCTTCGCTCACCGAGGCGCAGCTGCTCGAGTACTGCAAGGCGCAGCTCACCGGCTACAAGCGTCCCAAGCACGTCGAGTTCCGCAGCGATCTCCCCAAGACCAACGTCGGCAAGATCCTGCGCCGCGCGCTGCGCGACGAAGCGAAGGCGTAGGTCTAAAGCCGCGACAACGACGGCCAACGCGACCATGGGGTCAGACCCCTGTGGATAAGTTCGCGACGCGCATCGATCAGTGACACGCGCACGAACTTATCCACAGGGGTCTGACCCCATTTTTATCCCATGATCCCCGGAAGCCTCGGCAAAGGCATTGCCTGGATGCTGCTCACCGTGCTGGTGTGGGCGCCCATGTTCCCGACGGCGAAGCGCGCGCTGCCGGTGGTCGACGCCTTCGCATTGAGCTCGATCCG
>LJTQ01000226.1 GCA_001303445.1 Betaproteobacteria bacterium SG8_39
TCGCGGTGGGCGGCCCGTCGCTCGCGCTCGGCTACTGGAAGGATCCCGAGCAAACGCGCGCGCGGTTCGTCGCCGGCTGGTGGCGCAGCGGCGACATGGGTTTCGTCGACGCCGAGGGCGACCTGTTCATCACCGGGCGCACCGACAACCTGATCAACAGCGGCGGCATCAAGGTGCACGCGGAGGAGATCGAGCGCGTGCTGCTCGCGCACCCCGAGGTCGTGCAGGCCGCGGTGGTCGGCCAGCCGGACGAGCGCTGGGGACAGCGCATCGAGGCCTACGTCGTGCTGCGCGCGGCGGATCTTGCGACCGACGCGCTCGAAGCGCACTGCCGCGCGGCCGGGCTCGCCGGCTTCAAGCTGCCCAAACTGTTTCGCCGCGTCGCGTCCCTGCCGACCGGGCCGACCGGTAAGCTCTACCGTCGCGCGCTGCGTACGTCAGGCGCCGATCGTCAGGAGTCCTGAACCCGATGCGTCACCCGTCCGTTCCCGAGGGCTTTCGCCCGCTGCACCTGCCGCGCAACCCCTACATCGAGGCCAACGGCCCGCTCTACGGTCGGCTCGACGGCACGGCCTTCGTGCTCGGTTTCCGCTGCGAGAAGAAGCACTGCAACCCGATGGGCATGTGCCACGGCGGCATGCTGATGACGCTCGCCGACATGCTGCTGCTGCTCGGTGCCAACATCCAGGAGCGCATCGGTCGCTTCCTGGTCACCGTGCACCTCGCCACCGACTTCATCGGCGCGGTGCCCGAGGGGGCCTGGCTCGAGGGCCGCGTGCAGGTACTGAAGATCACCCGCAGCCTGCTGTTCACGCAGGGCACGATGGAAGTCGAGGGCGCGACGGTCGCCGATCCTCAAGCCGTCGGGCGAGCACGATCCGCGCTTTTCGCCCGAAGGCTACTTTCGCTGAGCGCAGCCGATGGCGCTGCCGTTTCCCGAGTCGCTCACCGCCGAGGCGGCGCATTTTTTCGCGGCTGCCGCGCAGGGCCGGCTCGAGCTGCAGCGCTGTGCCGACTGCGGGAAGATCTGGTTCTATCCGCGCCCGGCCTGCGTTGCCTGCGGCTCCACCGACTACGCCTGGATCCGGGCCTCGGGCCGCGGCACGGTGCACAGCTTCAGCGTCGTGCGCCGTGCGCCGACGCCCGAATTCCGCGATCGCGTGCCCTACGTCGTCGCGCTCGTCGATCTCGCCGAGGGCCCGCGCATGATGACGAACGTGGTCGGCGAGGGTGCGCTCGAGGTGTCGATCGGCGATGCGCTCGAGCTCACGTTCGAGGATCGCGGCGCAGGACGCACGCTGCCGCAGTTCCGCAGGATCGCAGGCTGATGCTGCGCAACCGCGCGATCATCGCCGGCGTCGGCGAATCGAGGATCGGCAAGGTGCCGGGCGTGTCGGCGCTCGAGCTCTGCGCCGAGGCCGCGCGCCGGGCAATGGCCGATGCCGGGCTTGGACTGCGCGACATCGACGGCCTGCTGACCGCCTACAGCATGACCACGCCGTACCCGGTGTTCTACGGCGCGCTCGCAGAATTCATGGGGCTTGAGCTGCGCTACGGGGCAGAGATCACCGCGGGCGGCGGCTCGAGCGGGGTGATGATCCGCGACGCCGCACTTGCCGTGGTCTCGGGGCGGGCCGAGGCGGTGCTGGTGGTCTCCGGCGACAACCGCGCGACCGGCATGGGGCGCGACAACGCGGTCGCCGCGCTCGCCGCCTGGGGCCATCCGTACTACGAGTATCCCTACGGCGGCTTCATCCCGGCGTATTACGCGCTCGTCGCGCGGCGCTACATGCACGAGTTCGGCGCCGCTGCCGAGGACCTGGCGCGCGTCGCGGTCACGCAGCGCGCCTCCGCCTGCCGCCATCCGAACGCGCAGATGCGCACGCCGCTGACGATCGAGGCGGTGCTGGCCTCGAAGCCGATCGCCGAGCCGCTGCGACTGTACGACTGCTGCCTGATCTCGGACGCCGCCGGCGCGCTGGTGGTGACGCGCGCCGAGCGCGCCGCCGACCTGGCGCACAAGCCCGTCTACCTGCTCGGTGCCGGAGAAGCCTTCACCCACGAGCACATCCTCGCCGCGCCGTCGCTCCTGGATTCCGGCGCGCGCCGCGCGGCCGAAGCGGCGTACGCGATGGCGGGTCTCGGACCGCGCGACATCGATGTGGCGATGCTCTACGACTGTTTCACCATCACGCCGATGCTGCTCGCCGAGGACTGCGGCTTCGCCGCGCGCGGCGAAGCCGCCGCGCTGTGGCAGGACGGGCGCGCGTCGATCGAGGGACGTTTTCCGATCAACACCCACGGCGGCATGCTGAGCCACGCCCACGCCGGCGCCACCGGCGGACTGTTCGAGAGCGTCGAAGCGGTACGCCAGCTGCGCGGCGGCGAGGGCGCGCGCCAGGTCAAGCGCCACGAGACCGCGCTGGTGCACGTCGAAGGCGGCATCCTGTCGAACCACGCCACGCTGATCTACGGCACGCAGCCGGTGTAAGGGGAGGGGCTATGAGTACGCGCGGAATGTTTTTCGAGGATTTCACGGTCGGGCAGGCGCTCGAGACGCCTTCGCGCACGGTGACCTCGACCGACATCGTCAACTTCGCCTGCCTGACGGGCGACTTCAACGAGGTGCACGCCAATCACGAGTACGCGAAGACCACGCCCTTTGGCGAGGTCGTCGCGCACGGGCCGTTGATCTACGGCATCGCCGGCGGGCTGCAGTACGCCAGCGGCATCAACGACGGCACGCTGCTCGCGCTGCTGCAGATCGACAAGTGGCGCATCCTGCTGCCGACGAAGCACGGCGACACCATCCGCATGGTGCAGAAGGTGATCGACAAGAAGGAGACCTCGAAGCCGGACCGCGGCGTGGTCAAGTTCGCGCGCCAGGTGCTCAATCAGCGCGACGAGACGGTGATGGAGATGGAGGCGACGATCCTCTACCGCAGGCGGGCCGGCGGGGTTTAGGTCGCCCTAGGTTCCACCGCGGTAGCGCGCGACGAATCGCTTCAGGATTTCCTGTGCGTGCGGCGTCTGCTGCGCGCCGACCGCCTCGATCAGTCGCCCGGCCTCGTGGGGCTCGAAATAGCCGTGGTGCTTGTAGGCGTGAATGCGAAGCGTAAAGCCTTCGGCGTCGCCCTCGGGGTGGAACTGCGTCGCATACACGTTCTGGCCGACGCGAAACATCTGCACCGGACAGCTCACGCCGGTCATCAGCAGCGTGGCGCCCGCGGGGGTCGCGTCACAGGCTTCCTTGTGCCCGAGCAGCACGGCGATCCGATCGGGAAATCCGGCGAGCAGGGGATCTCGCTTGCCGGCTTCGGTGAGCTCGAGCATCGCCAGCCCCACGGGCTCGCCGTAGCGGGTGGATATCGAGGTTCCCAGGTACGCCCCGAGCAGGCTGTTGCCGGAACAGGCACCCAGGAACGGGAAATCGCGCGAAACAAGGTCGTCGAACAAGCGATTGAAGTCGCGCTCGATCTTGTCCTGGATCGCGGACTTACTCTCCTGTGGCGTGCTGATGTCGAAGGGGCTGCCGCCGACGATCACCGCGCAGTAGTCGTCCAGGCGCAGATCCTCGGGGATGCCCGTATGCTCGATGCGCAGCCGCCGAACGTCCCCGGCTTCGAGCCGGCCGTACCTGAGGATAGCGGCGAGCTCGCTGTCGGAGGTGTCGTCTTCGGGCCGGATCTGCAGGATGAGAAAGGGTTTCGGCATGGGGGTGGTGATGGCCGGAGCCGATCGCGACGCCAAAAACGTTCCGATCGCCGAGATTAAGCGATAACGGCGCGCCGCGCCGCGGGGTCGGCGGTCTCAGGCGTGCATGGGCATGCGCGATGCGCTAGGCCACTGCGTTTGACCCGGAGCCGTCATGCCCGCCAGAGAAATCAGCCCCGCCGCTGGGCGTCCGCTTTGGGGAAATGCGAAGGGCTCCTATCGACCCTTTGCTGCCGGTCACGTTTCCTGCGACCGGACGGTCAGCAGGAATTTGGTGCGGGCCAAAAAGCGTACCCACGACGCGGAATATTGTCGGAACTTGGTTGATCTACTCGTTTAACTGATCGAGAAGCGCCTTGGCCTCTTTCAAATCGAGCGTGTCGAACCCTTCGGTGAACCAACCATAGACGGGCGCGAGACACTCAAGCGCTTCAGCACACTTGCCTTGGTCGCGCCACATACGTGCGAGGCTGGTAGCGGCACGCAGTTCGAGTGATTTGGCGTGTTGGTGGTGTGCCACGCTCAAGGCGCGTCGGAAGCATGCTTCTGCTTCCGGTGCCGCCGAATGCCGCAGCACCAGGGCGCCCCGCAGGCGATAGATTTCGGCCTCCCACCAGCGTTCTTCGGTTCTCGCCATCGCCGCTTGCGCATCGTCGAGCGCTTGCAGGGCGTCGTCTATTTTGCCCAGAAGTTCGAAAGCCTCTGTTTCTAAAGTGCCATAGTAGGCGAGCCACGCACCCGCCCCCGTAGCTCGCCAAGCGGCGATCCCTTGCTGTAGCTCTGCCACGCCCGCCTCGCTCTTGGCCTCCATTGCCATCGCCCACCCATGCATGGTCGTTGCAATCGCAGCCCATAGCGGAAATCTCTGCTCGGTCGCGAGCGCCAAGGCGGATTCTGCCTGTTCGCGTGCCATCCGCGGGTCCCGACGAAACTGGCAGACAAAGGCCAACCAGCACCCGGCGAACGCTACACTGAAAGGATGTGACAGCTCATGCGCCATGGCCAGCGCATCTTGGCCACGTCCCAGCGCCTGATCAGGGAAACCCAGCATCCAAAGGGACAGAGCTGAATAGCTTCGACATCCGACGCCCAGGTCTTGGGCGGAGCGGAACAGTTGCGCATGGCGCTGTTCTGGCGTGTACTTCGCGATTCCGTTTTCCTGTAGTCGTCGAGCATCAAGCAGCTCGCCCAATTGGTATCGAGAAAAGCCAAGTGCATAGCAAGCGATAACACTCAGCGCAGAATCCTTGGAGTTGTCCGCCAAGCGCAGCAGAGCTTCACCGATCTCTTGAGCCGGTTGCAGCCGCGGCCGAGCGATGTAATACCGCCACAGACCGAACAAGACAGGAACAAGCTCTGGCGTATCGCCCAACCGCTGGCACAACTCACGCGCCTTTAGGTAAGCGTTCTCCACGTCGGCCGAGGCGTGTCCCTTGATCACGATCAGTGTCGCGCCTAAGGCGATGTGCAGAGCCAATTCTCGCTGTCTGTGTGCATGCGTGTCTGGCAGCGTCTTGAGTAGCTCGATCGCCGTGCTGAAGTGGCTTGTCGCTTCAAGATAAGCCGAACGGTCGTTGGCCTGCTGCCCCGCCTGCTCCCAATAGTGCACTCCGCGCTCGGTCAGGCCCGCCTCCGTGAAGTGATGCGCAAACACCTCTGGCTCGCTCGTCGCAACGTCAGAAAACTGTTCTTCAAGCGCGCGCGCAATTCGAGCGTGAATTTGTTGGCGACGACTTCGAACCAGACTTCTATAGGCCGTGTCCTGCACCAGCGCATGCTTGAACATGTACCTGGCGTCAGGCGGCAATCCCCGCTGATAGACCAGCTCGGCATTGACGAGCTGCGCGAGGGTGGCCTGCAAATCCTGCTCTGGGAGCTCGGATACAGCCGCGATGAGCGAATAGG
>LJTQ01000044.1 GCA_001303445.1 Betaproteobacteria bacterium SG8_39
TCGGCCTGCTGCGCGCGCGGCCGAACAAGGAAGTCAACATCGACATGCTGGCCAACCGTGTCGGCCTGTCGCGCTCGCGCTTCTATCACCTGTTCCAGGTCTGCACCGGGCGTTCGCCGCGCGAGTACCTGGACATGCTGTGCATCGAAACCGCGATCTCGCGGCTCGCCTCCTCGAACCAGAAAATATCGGACCTCTCCTCCGGCCTCGGCTTTTCGGCGCAGAGCAATTTCACGCGCTTCTTTCTCAACCAGGTGGGCGTGCCGCCATCGCAGTACCGGCGCGCAGCGAGCGCCGCGGCGACACCCGGGGCCGAGCCGCAGGCGCCCGGGCAGGACCCGGAAGATCCCCGGTCTTCCGACGCCTGAACCCGCCTTGACGCGCTAGCGCGCGTCGAGAACAATCCGTCAGACCACGTCGAGCGCGCTGCTCCTGCGCGCTGCGCGGTCGCACCGGTAAGCCCCTCATTTCAATGGCCGATCGCACTTTCGGGATAGAGACGCTCTGTCTGCACGCCGGACAGATTCCCGACCCCGCGACCGGGGCCCGCGCCGCGCCGATCTACCAGACGACCTCTTTCGTCTTCGACTCGGCGGACCACGCGGCGAGCCTCTTCAACCTGCAGACCTTCGGCAATGTCTACTCGCGCATCTCGAACCCGACGGTGGCGGTGTTCGAGGAGCGCATGGCGGCGATCGAGAACGGCCGCGCGGCGGTCGCCGTGGCGAGCGGCCAGGCGGCGGAGGCTGCGGCAATCCTGACGCTCTGCGAGCAGGGCGATCACGTCGTCTCGGCGTCGACGCTGTATGGCGGCACCCACACCCTGCTCGACGTCAACCTGCGCAAGCTCGGCATCGACACGACCTTCGTGCACCCGGACGCGCCGGAGAACTTCCGCGCCGCGCTGCGCAAGAACACCAAACTGATCTACGCCGAGACCCTGGGCAACCCGCTCATCAATCTGGTCGACATCGAAGCGCTTGCGGCCATTGCGCACGATGCCGGCATCCCGCTGGTGGTCGACAACACCGTGCCATCGCCCTATCTGTGCCGGCCATTCGAGTGGGGCGCCGACATCGTGGTGCATTCGGCGACCAAGTACCTCGGCGGCCACGGCACCACGATGGGCGGCGTGGTGGTCGAATCGGGGCGCTTCCCCTGGGACAACGGCAATTTCCCCGGCATGACCGAACCCTCCAAGGGATATCACGGCGTACGTTTCTACGAGACCTTTGGCGACTTCGGCTACACCATGCGCCTGCGTATGGAAACCATGCGCACCTTCGGGCCGGCATTGTCGCCGCTCAACGCCTGGCTGCTGCTGCAAGGCGTGGAGTCGCTGCACGTGCGCATGGACCGACACTGCGCGAATGCGCTGGCGGTGGCACAGCATCTGCAGGCGCACCCCAAGGTGGCCTGGGTCAACTATCCCGGGCTGCCGGACAACAAATACCATGCGCTGGCGCAGAAATACCTGCCCAAGGGGGCATCGGGCCTGCTCAATTTCGGCGTACGGGGCAGCGCCGATGCGGGCCAGAAGTTCATCGAGGCGGCGCAGTTCATGAGCCACCTGGTCAACATCGGCGACGCCAAGACCCTGATTTCGCATCCGGCATCGACCACGCACCGCCAGATGAGCGAGGAAGAACAGCGCAAGGCCGGCGTGACGCCCGACATGGTGCGCATGTCGGTCGGCATCGAATCGATCGACGACCTGCTGTGGGACATCGATCAGGCATTGCACGCAGCCACACACTGAGGAGGACGCACATGTTGAGCTGGGACGTCGTTGAGCACGGCAGGCCGCTGCAGAAAGTTCTGAAGGACACGCCCAAGCCCAAGGGCACCGAGGTGCTGGTGCGCATTACGCGCTCGGGCGTGTGCCATTCGGACCTGCATATCTGGGACGGCTACTTCGACCTGGGCGGCGGCAAGCGCTTCTACGTCAAGGACCGCGGCTGCGTGCCGCCCTTCACCATGGGGCACGAACCGTTCGGGGTCGTCGAGGCGATCGGCCCGCGCGCCAAAGGCGTGAAGGTCGGCCAGAAGCGCATCGTGTTCCCGTGGATCGGCTGCGGCAGCTGCGCGGTGTGCAAGGAAGGCCAGGACAACTACTGCCTGTCGCAGAAGTTTCTCGGCGTGTACATGCGCGGCGGCTACGGCACGCACGTCGTCATTCCGCATCCGCGCTACCTGGTCGATGCAGCCGGCGTCGACGAGTCCTTCGCCGCGACACTGGCCTGCTCCGGACTGACGGCCTACAGCGCGACCGCCAAGCTGCCCGAGTTCGCGCCGCGCGACTGGGTCGCGGTGATGGGCTGCGGCGGGCTCGGCATGGTGGGCATCTCGATCCTGCGCGCCAAGGGCATCCGCAACATCATCGCCTGTGACGTCGACGAGACCAAGCTCGCCGCGGCGCGCGCGCTCGGCGCCAAGCTGCTGCTCGATACACGTGCACCCGATGCGGCGCAGAAGCTCGGCGCGCTCGCCAAGGGCAACCTCGCCGGGGCGATCGATTTCGTCGGCATGCCGGCGACCTTCAACGTCGCCTACCCGGCGCTGCGCAAGGGCGGGCGTTACGTGCTGTGCGGGCTGTTCGGCGGCGAGGTCACGGTTTCGCTGCCACCGATCGCGCAGCGCGCCGTCGGCATCGTCGGCTCCTACGTCGGCAATCTGCAGGAGCTGAAGGCGGTCGTTGCCCTCGCGAAAAAGAAAAAGATCAAGCCGACCCCGATCGAGACCCGTCCGGCAGACATGGTCAATCGCACGCTCGACGAGCTCAAGGCGGGGAAGATCCTCGGCCGCGTGGTGCTCGACTTCGAGGCCGCTTAGCGCAGTCCGGGTCGGCGGTGCGCCGGCGCGGCCTCTCCGCGCCGGGCCCGCCGGCGATGCCGCAGCACTCCGATCGCCACGGCGACCGCGAGCGGCAGGAGAATCACCGCAAGGTGGTCCGGCTCGGTGAGCAGATGCAGCAGATCTGCGCCGAGCGGGCTGCCGCCCGCGTGGTTCGGATGGGCGAGCGCCGACCCCGCCCAGAGAATTAGGATTACGGCCGCTCGGTGCATAGCATGCCCTCGGTTTCAACGAAGCGAATCACGGAATCGAGCCCTTCGCTGGTCTTCAGGTTGGTGAACACGAACGGGCGTTCGCCGCGCATCTTCTTCGCATCGCGCGCCATCACCTCGAGCGAGGCGCCGACCATCGGCGCGAGGTCGATCTTGTTGATGATGAGCAGGTCCGACTTGGTGATGCCGGGGCCGCCCTTGCGCGGGATCTTGTCGCCCGCGGCGACGTCGATCACGTAAAGCGTCAGGTCGGAGAGCTCGGGACTGAAGGTTGCCGCAAGGTTGTCACCGCCCGACTCGATGAGGACGAGTTCCAGGTCGGGAAAGCGACGCACCAGCCGCGACACCGCCTCGAGATTGATCGACGCGTCCTCGCGGATCGCGGTATGCGGGCAGCCGCCCGTTTCCACGCCGAGAATGCGCTCGGGCGCGAGCGCCTCGTTGCGCACCAGGAACTGCGCGTCCTCCTCGGTGTAGATGTCGTTGGTGACCACGGCGAGGCGGACCCGCTCGCGCAGCGCCTTGCACAGCGCGAGGGTCAGCGCCGTCTTGCCCGAACCCACCGGCCCACCGATGCCAACGCGCAGAGGCGATCCCCCGCTCACGAGCGGAACAGCCGGCTGTACTGGGTTTCGTGGCGCGACGAGAACAGCGCCAGCCCGGGCGCATAGGCGCCCAGCGCCTCGTCTTCGAGCGACTCTGCCTCGCCTGCGATCGCGTCGAGGCGCGCGCCGAGCGCGAGCAGGATGCGCTGTCCGTCGGTCTGGCCGAGCGGCACCGCCTTCACCGCGGCCATCACCTGATTCTCCAGCCAGGCCCACAGGTAGGCGACCAGCGCGGCGTGAGCGTCGATCTGCCAGCGGGCGACAGCGTAGGCAAAAGCCACCGGGAAGGACGCCTCGTCGATCGCCTCGAGCGGCGTCGCGTCCTCGAGCTGCGCAAGGAGCACGCGCAGCGAATAGCCCATCTGCACCGTCTCGGCGCGCAGCTCATGCGTTTCCCGGCTGGCAAGGAAGTCATCGTTCCAGCGCCCGGCCGCGGCGTGGTCACCGGCCTGCCAGGCCGCGATCAGCCGCACGAGGATCGGCGCTTCCATGCGCGCCACCGAGAGCGCGAGGACGTCCTCGATCCACTGCTGCGCACTTTCGCGGTGGTGCACGATGCCCGCCTCGACCGCGGCCTCGAGCCCCTGCGAGTAGCTGAACGCCCCGACCGGGAGCGTCGGGCTGGCGAGCTGCAGCAGCCGGGCGAGCTCAGTGTTCGTGCTCATGCGGCGCGCCCTTCGCGTGTCCGTGGTGGGAGTGATCGTGCCCGCAGTTCGCGTGGTCCTGTGCGTGTTCCTGCCCTTCGTCCTGCGGCTCGCCGAAGGCGTGGATACGCGCGGCGCCGGCACTCTCGCCTGCGTGGTGAGAGTGCGCGCCGTAGGCGCCGGCCTCGGGTTCGAACGGCGCCTGCAGCGGCGTGAGCGCGGCGCCGAGGCCCCGCAGCATCGACTCGAGCACGTGGTCGGCCGCAATGCGCAGAAAGCCGTCACCGACCTGCACCGGCACATGCCGGTTGCCGAGGTGGTAGGCCGCGCGCGCCAGTGCGGTCGAATCGCCGCAGACCACGTGCAGCAGCTGCTCGGCCGCAGCCACGACTTCGATGATGCGGCCGTCGGACCCGACCACCAAATCGCCGCCTCGCAAAATCTCTCCGCGCGGCAGATTGAGCGCCACCGCCTCGCCCGAATCGAGCTGCGCACGCAGCCGGCTTTTCTGCCGCTTGTCGAACGGCAGCTCGAGGCGACCCTTCACCTCCAGCGCGTAGGCGCCGCGCCGCGTCTTCAGCTTGGCCTTGATCTCGAGCATGCTCAGAAAAGGAAATAACGCTGTGCCATCGGCAGCACGCGTGCCGGCTCGCACACCAGCAGCTCGCCGTCGGCGCGTACCTCGTAGGTTTCGGCATCGACCTCGATCTTCGGCTGCCAGCCGTTGTGCACCATGTCCTTCTTCTTCACTTCGCGCGTACCTTTCACCGCCTCGAGCGGCCGCGCCAGCCCGAGCGCGTCGAGTGCCGGATTGCCGAGCGCGGCCCCGGAAACGAAGGTGATCGAAGTGCGCAGCGCGCGACCGAAGCTGCCGAACATCGGCCGGTAGTGCACCGGCTGCGGCGTCGGGATCGACGCATTCGGATCGCCCATCGCCGCAGCGGCGATCATCCCGCCCTTGAGGATCAGCGAAGGCTTGACGCCGAAGAACGCCGGCTTCCACAGCACCAGGTCGGCAAGCTTGCCTTCCTCGACCGAGCCCAGCAGATGCGCCATGCCGTGCGTGATCGCCGGATTGATCGTGTATTTCGCCACGTAGCGCTTGACGCGCGCATTGTCGTGGCTTTTCGGGTCGCCCTTCAGCGCACCGCGCTGCACCTTCATCTTGTGCGCGGTCTGCCAGGTACGCAGTATGACCTCGCCGACACGCCCCATGGCCTGCGCATCCGACGACATCATCGAGAACGCGCCGAGGTCGTGCAGAATATCCTCGGCCGCAATCGTCTCCTTGCGGATGCGCGATTCGGCGAACGCGACATCCTCGGCGATCGCCGGATCGAGATGGTGGCAGACCATCAGCATGTCGAGGTGCTCGGCGACCGTGTTCACGGTGTAGGGCCGCGTCGGATTGGTCGACGACGGCAGCGCATTGGGCAGTCCGGCCACCTTGATGATGTCGGGCGCATGCCCGCCACCCGCACCTTCGGTGTGAAAGGTATGGATGGTGCGACCCTTGAACGCGGCGATCGTCGTTTCGACGAAACCCGATTCGTTCAGCGTGTCGGTATGTATCGCGACCTGCACGTCCATCTTGTCGGCCACCGTGAGGCAGTTGTCGATCGCCGCCGGCGTGGTGCCCCAGTCCTCGTGCAGCTTGAGGCCGATCGCCCCGGCCGCCACCTGCTCCTCGAGCGGCGCGGGGAGCGAGGCGTTGCCCTTGCCGAAAAAGCCGAGATTCATGGGAAACGCTTCCGCCGCGGCGATCATCGAGGTGATGTGCCACGGGCCCGGCGTGCAGGTGGTGGCGAGCGTGCCTGTCGCGGGCCCGGTGCCGCCGCCGAGCATCGTGGTGATGCCCGACATCAGGGCTTCCTCGATCTGCTGCGGGCAGATGAAATGGATGTGCGCGTCGATGCCGCCCGCGGTGAGGATCATGCCCTCGCCGGCGATCGCCTCGGTGCCGGGTCCGATCGGAATCGTCACAGCGGGCTGGATATCGGGATTGCCGGCCTTGCCGATCTTCCAGATGCGGCCGGCCTTGATGCCGATGTCGGCCTTGACGATGCCCCAGTGATCGACGATCAGCGCGTTGGTGATCACCGTGTCCGCGACCTCGGCCGCGACCCGCTGGCTCTGCCCCATGCCGTCGCGGATCACCTTGCCACCGCCGAACTTCACCTCCTCGCCGTAGGTGGTGTAGTCCTTCTCGACCTCGATCCAGAGCTCCGTATCGGCGAGCCGCACGCGGTCGCCGACCGTCGGTCCGAACATCTCCGCATACGCCTGGCGCGTGATCTTCATTTCAGCTTTCCCATCACCTTGGCGTTGAAACCGTAGACGGTGCGCGCGCCGGCGAGCGCGACAAGCTCCACGGTGCGCGTCTGCCCGGGCTCGAAGCGCACCGCGGTGCCCGCCGCGATGTTGAGCCGAAAGCCGCGCGCCTTGGCACGATCGAAATTCAGCGCCGCGTTGCTTTCGAAGAAGTGGTAGTGCGAGCCGACCTGCACCGGCCGGTCGCCGCTGTTGGTGACCGCGAGCGACATAGTCTTGCGCCCGGCGTTGAGCTCGAGCTCGCCCGCAGCCGCCTGTATTTCGCCTGGAATCATGTCGACCTCAGGGAATCGGGTTGTGCACCGTGACCAGCTTGGTGCCGTCGGGGAAGGTCGCCTCGACCTGGATTTCCGGAATCATCTCCGGCACGCCCTCCATGACCTCGTCGCGGGTCAGCAGGGTCGCGCCCCAGCCCATCAGTTCGGCAACGCTGCGGCCCTCGCGCGCACCTTCCATGAGCGCGGCACTGATGAACGCGACCGCCTCCGGGTAGTTCAGCTTCAGCCCTCTCGCCTTGCGGCGCTCGGCAAGCAGCGCCGCGGTGAAGACGAGCAGCTTGTCCTTCTCTCTGGGAGTCAGTTCCATGCCGGAGGGAATCCTTGCAAGATTGATGCCCGCACGCCAACGTCGAACCGGACTCGGGGCAGGGAAATTCTGCACCAAAATGGTGGGCGACGGCGGTGCATGCGCACCGTCGTCGCGCACGCGGGAACACAATTCAGCGCCTTCCTAGGTCCTCCAGATGCGGGGCTCCACCGCTTCGCGCCCGATCATCGGCCTGCGCAGCAATCGCCACACGCCCGCGAAATAGCCTCGCGCTGCCTCGCTCGAGTCCCCGAGGTAGCGCGCGACGAACAGTGCCGGCAGCCGCGTCACCGCGCCCTGCCCCGCGGCGGGCGCAAGCGCCCGGCAGGCGCTCAGCAGCCCATCGTCGATCGGCGCGCCTGCCGCGATCAGGGTACCGCTCACCGAATGGCCGGCGAGACCGGCCTGCGCGCGCATCAGCCGGCCACCGGCTTCGATGCAGCCCTGCTCGAGCCAGACGCTGCGCCCGGCGATGCGCAGCCGCGTGCGCAGGCGGCACTCGCCGCGCGTAAAACGCTCGCCCGAGCCGGAGCGGCCGAGGCAGCCGATCTCCCAGCCGATGTAGCGCGCGTCCGCTGCCAGACCGATCTCGGTCTCGAGCGCAGCGCGCGCGCCATCGAACACGATCGATTCCTGCGGCAGCCATTCCAGGCAGGCGCCGGGCGCAAGCTCGAAGGCGAGCCGCTGCCGCGCCCAGGGTCCCGCAGACCGATACCACTTGGCGGCGCCGGGTGTCGTGAGCAGCGCGTGCGCCCCGCCCCCAACCGCGGTCTCGAGCGTCAATGCATCGCCGCCGGCAATTCCGCCCGGCGGGTGCACGACGATCGTGTGACATACCGCGTCGCCTTCCGGATAGAACGGCTTTTGCACGACCAGCGGCCCGTCGTGGCGGCGCGCAGCGAGCACGGTGCGTTCGCCGCGGCGCTCGTAGCCGAGCGCCAGCTCGGCGCGCCAGTGTGCGGCGGCGACCGGTTCGTCAACAGGCATGCGGCGATCATACCGGTTGCCCGCCGGGCCCTCTGCCGCGCCGGGGGCCTCGTCGCCCGCGCGGCTGTCGCCGAACCGTGACGGATTTCTCGGTCGCACGCCGAACGGCCCGCACATTCGGATCGGCGGTCCGCGTCGAAGTCCGCCGCAGGCGTAGACTGTCACTGTGGTTTGGTGCATTCCCAGGCGGCCCGGCAGGAAAGCGGCGCGGGCGAATTCTGGTGGAGGCTGCCTATGCTGGACGTTCTGAGTTGGGTCAAGAAGCGTACCGAGGGGCCGGCGGCTCCGAAAGCGCAGCAGGCGCAGACGGAAGGTTTGCTGCCCGATCTTCGGGACGCCGATCCTGTCACTGCGCTGAACGAGTTGAGCGGCTGGCTCGATCCGGCCGGCGGTTCGGCGAGCGCAGATCCGAAGGCGAGAAGCGAAATCCTGGCCCGCGTGCAGGACGCCGGCGCTGCACACGTCGCCGCGATGCTCGCGAAATACCGCGCGAGCACGGACGCCAAGCAGGCGGCACGCGAGTCCACCTGGAAAACGCTGATTCAGTATCAGGCGCACCTGGCCCACGCACTCGGCCTGTGTGCCAAGGCTCTGATGAAGGCCGCCTACGAGGACGCCGAGCTTCTCGCACCGGCCGAGGCAAGCACGGCGCGGGCACTGCGCAGCTGCCGCACCCTTGCGAGGATCTGCTTCGCGCACTACGTCAGCGTTCCGGGCAGCGTGTGGCGCCTGGCGTACACGCTGTATGCACGTGCGGAGGAGATCGGCAGCGCGGCGAGTCCGGTCAAGGCGGATGCCGATCCCAAGAAGGTCACCACCGTGGAGCAGGAACTCCTGCGCCTGCTGATGTTCCAGATGAGCGCGCCGGACATGATGGCCGCCGAGCAGATTGAGGTCGCCGACCGCGCCCTTGAGCAGATTGGAGAAGGTTTCACGCTGCGACCGCCCGGCGTCGCCGACAACCCTTTCTGCTTCGATCCGGACGGGGATGCTCCGCCGCGGCGCGCGCTCGGCGAACAGGAGGTCGCGCCTGCCCTGCGCTATTTCGGTCCGGGCGTCGGATACGACGCCCTGGAGAAGATCTACAAACAGTTGACTGAGGCCAAGACCGAAACCATCAAGATGTTCGGCATGGACATCGCACCGCGGGCGCAGGTCGGCACGGTCCAGCACCTGCTGGCGTTCTGGCGGGCCAAATCGCCCTACGCGCCGCCAACGCGCGCACCTGCCAGCGGCAGCCTGCAGATCGTGCATCGATACGCACAGATCTGGAAGCAGCTCTCCGACGCCCAGCACAGCTCGGGCGAGCTCACGCTCGCCGACGAGAGCGACGGTCTGCCCCAGGCGCCGGAACACTGGACGCTGCGCGAGGCCGGCGGCAACGAGCTCGGCGCCGAGCTCGCGCAGGCCGACGGCGGCACCGCGAAATGCGGCGAGGTGGTTGGCGTCTCGGTGAACGGCGGCAGCGAATACCTGGTGGGGATGATCCGCCGCATGCGGTGCGAGCCGGGCGGCAGCCTGCACGCAGACATCGCGGTGCTGAGCCGCAAGCCCCAGCCGCTCACGCTGCGCGAGGTGCGCAAGAAGGATGAGGACAGCGTCATCTCCGACGCGGCCTCGCGGCAATTCTCGTTTGCGTCCGTACGCGCGGTCATTCTTGCGGACGGCTCGGACAGTGCCCAGGGCGCGACGCCACCGAACCTGCTGTTGCCTGCGGAGAGCTGGAAACAGGGCCGCATCTACGAGACGACGCAGGACCCCCCGCGCTATCTGCGCGGCCTGCAGGTCACCCGCCACGGCGACGACTACGTGCGGGCGACGTTCGAGTGGCTGCCCGGGCCGGGCTAGCGGGCCGCGATCGCCCTTCGCCGCGCGCTCAGACCGCCAGCATCGCGCGCACGCCGTCGCGGTCCATGTCGGCGCCGCGGCCGCGCGCAATCAGCTCGCCGCGCTCCATGACGAGGTACTGGTCCGCGAGCGACCGGGCGAAGTCGTAGTACTGCTCGACCAGCAGAATGGTCACCGCACCCTCCTTCGCCAGCGACTCGATCGCGTTCTCGATCGCCTTGCGCTCGGCGAGCACACGGATCGCACGCTCGATGTCCTTGATGATCGACGGTTGGATGCCCTCGGTCGGCTCGTCGAAGATCATCAGCTTCGGCTCCATCGCCAGGGCGCGGCCGATCGCAAGCTGCTGCTGCTGGCCGCCCGACAGGTCGCCACCGCGCCGGCGCAGCATCTGCTTGAGCACCGGAAAGAGCTCGAAAATGCGCTCCGGAAGCTGCGTGCGGCCGGGGCGCGCGGCGAGCCCCATCCTCAGGTTCTCTTCGACAGTGAGGCGCGGGAAGATCTCGCGGCCCTGCGGCACATAGCCGATGCCCGCGCGCGCCCGGCGAAACGGCGGCAGGCGCGAGATGTCCTCGCCGCCGATCCGCACGCTGCCGCTGGCCGCGGGCACCAGACCCATGAGCGTCTTGAGCAGCGTGGTCTTGCCGACGCCGTTGCGTCCGAGCAGCGCCGTGACTTTTCCCGGCGGCAGCTCGAAGGACAGGCCGCGCAGGATGTGGCTGCCGCCGTAGTACTGGTTGAGGTCGGCGACGCTCAGCATGACGCAGTCTCAGCGGCCAAGGTAGACCTCGATGACACGCTCGTCGTTCTGCACCTGCTCGAGCGGGCCCTCAGCGAGCACGCTGCCCTCGTGCAGCACCGTGACCTTGCGCGCGATGGTGCCGACGAAGGCCATGTCGTGCTCGACCACAACCAGCGAATGCCTGCCCGCAAGCGAAACGAACAGCTCGGCGGTGCGCTCGGTCTCCTCGTCGCTCATGCCGGCGACCGGCTCGTCGAGCAATAGCAGCCGCGGCTCCTGCATGAGCAGCATGCCGATCTCGAGCCACTGCTTCTGTCCGTGCGACAGCAGCCCGGCCTCGCGGTCGGCGGCCTCGCTCAGCCGGATCAGGCGCAGCGTGTCGGCGATGCGGTCGCGCTGGTCCGAGGCGAGCCGCGCAAAGAGCGTCTTGCGCACGCGCTTGTCCGCCTTCATCGCGAGCTCGAGATTCTCGAACGCACTGAGGCGCTCGAAGATCGTGGGCTTCTGGAACTTGCGCCCGATGCCGGCATGCGCGATCTCGGCCTCGCTCAGCCGCGTCAGGTCGATCGACTGGCCGAAGTACACGGTGCCGGTGTCGGGCCGCGTCTTGCCGGTAATCACGTCCATCATGGTCGTCTTGCCGGCGCCGTTCGGCCCGATCACGCAGCGCAGCTCGCCGACGTCGATCGCGAGCGAGAGCGCGTTCAGCGCCTTGAAGCCGTCGAAGCTCACCGAGATGTCCTCGAGGTAGAGGACGACGCCGTGCGACGCGTCGAGCTCGCCGCGCGCCAAGTGCCCGAGGACCGGGTCGCCCGCACCCAGCCCGCCCATCGCCTGCACGCCGGTGCTCATGGGGCCGCCTCGGTGAGGGCGACCGGGCGCGACCGCCTGCGCGCGCGCAGCAGCCCGACCACCCCGCCCGGCAGGAACAGCGTGACCCCGATGAACAGCAGGCCGAGGAAAAACAGCCAGTATTCGGGGAACGCAACGGTGAACACGCTCTTTGCGGCATTGACGATGCCGGCCCCCGCAATCGCGCCGACCAGCGTGCCGCGGCCGCCGACGGCCACCCAGATCGCGATCTCGATCGAGTTCGCCGGCGACATCTCGCTCGGGTTGATGATGCCGACCTGCGGCACGTAGAGCGCCCCGGCGATGCCGCAGAGGATGGCCGACAGCGTCCAGATGAACAGCTTGTAGTGCAGCGTGTTGTAGCCGCAGAACATGACGCGCGTCTCGGCATCCCGGATCGCGGCGAGCACCCGCCCGAACTTCGAGCTGACCAGCCAGCGCCCGAGCAGCAGCACGCCGAGCAGCGTCGCGCCGGTCACCGCGAACAGCACGACTCGCGTCTGTGGCGCGGTGACATCGAAGCCGAGGAGGCGCTTGAAATCGGTGAAGCCGTTGTTGCCGCCGAAGCCGGTCTCGTTGCGGAAGAACAGCAGCATCGCCGCAAAGGTGAGCGCCTGGGTGATGATGGAGAAGTACACGCCCTTGATGCGCGAACGGAAGGCGAGGTAGCCGAAGCCGAATGCGAGCAGCCCGGGCACGGCCACCACCAGCAGGGCGGCCCACCAGAACTGGTCGCTCATCCACCAGTGCCAGGGCAGCTCTTTCCAGTCGAGGAAGACCATGAAATCCGGCAGTTCGGACTGATACTGCCCCTGGCGGCCGATCTGGCGCATCAGGTACATCCCCATCGCGTAGCCGCCGAGGGCAAAGAACAGGCCGTGGCCGAGCGACAAGATGCCGGCAAAGCCCCAGATCAGGTCCATCGCCAGAGCGACGATCGCGTAGCACATGATCTTGCCCGAGAGCGTCACCAGGAAGGTCGACACGTGCAGCGGATGGTTCTGCGGCACCGCGAGGTTGAGCACCGGCACGAGCACGAACAGGACCAGCGCGGCAATGGCGATCCCGATCCAGCCCCGGATGCCGTACAGCCGCGTGATGGTCTGCGCGAGCGGCCCCATCTCAGGCCTCCACCGCGCGGCCCTTCAGGGCAAACAGCCCCTGCGGCCGCTTCTGGATGAAGAGCACGATGAACACGAGCACCGCGATCTTCGCGATCACGGCACCCGACCAGGCTTCGAGCAGCTTGTTGATGACGCCCAGACCGAGCGCAGCGACCAGCGTGCCGGCGAGCTGGCCGACGCCGCCGAAGACGACGACCATGAACGAGTCAACGATGTACGCCTGGCCGAGGTCCGGGCCGACGTTGCCGATCTGCGAAAGCGCGCAGCCGGCGAGTCCCGCGAGGCCCGAGCCGAGCCCGAACGCCCAGGTATCCACGCGCGCGGTCGGCACGCCGACACAGGACGCCATCGCCCGGTTTTGCGTGACGCCGCGCACGAACAGTCCCAGACGGGTGCGCGCGAGCAGCAGGGCGACACCGATGACCACGAGCGCGGCAAAGCCAATGATCATGATCCGGTTCCACGGCAGTACGACGTTCGCCATCAGCTCGATGCCGCCCGACATCCAGGCGGGGTTCTCGACCTGGACGTTCTGCGCGCCGAAGATCGTGCGCACCGTCTGGATGAGCATGAGGCTGATCCCCCAGGTGGCGAGCAGTGTTTCCAAGGGCCGCCCGTAGAGGTGGCGGATCACGCTGCGCTCGAGCGCCATGCCGACCAGCCCCGAGACAATGAAGGCCGCCGGGATCGCCGCCAGCAGGTAGGCGTCGAACGCGCCGGGGAGGTAGGCGCGCACGAGATTCTGCACGACGTAGGTTGCGTAGGCGCCGATCATGATCAGCTCGCCGTGCGCCATGTTGATGACGCCCATCAGACCGTAGGTAATCGCCAGGCCAAGCGCCGCGAGCAGCAGGATCGAGCCGAGCGAGACGCCCGCGAACAGCAGCCCCGCGCGCTCGCCCCAGGCAAGGTGCCGCTGCACCGCAATCAGGCTGTCCTCCGCTGCGCGCCGGACGTCCGCATCCGGCTCGACGAAACGCCCGTCCCTTTGCTTGAGCAGAATCGAGCCGAGCAGTGACCGGGTGTTCGGGCTGTCGGACGACGCGAGCGCGCGAATCGCCGCGAGCCGTGCCGTCTTGTCGCCGCTTTTGACCTCGATCGTCGCGGCGACCAGCGCGAGCGTCGCCCGAATCTCGGCGTCGGTCTCCTTTTCGAGCGCGCGCCTGACCAGCGGCAGCATCGCGGCGCTCGCCCCGGTTTCGAGCTCCTTCACGGCCTGGAACCGCAGCGCGCGGTCCGGCGCGAGCAGGCGCAAGGCGGCCACCGCGTTGGCGAGCTCGCCGCGCACCCGGTTGTTGGCGATCACGTCCTCGCGCGCCTCGGGCAGCGGCGTCACCGTCTCGCCGCTGACCGCGTCGATCGCCGCCTCCTCGCGAACGATCAATACCCGCTCGCCCGCGGTCTGCAGCTGCCCGTTCGCGAGCGCGTCAAGCAGCGGTGCCGCCGCGGGTTCGCCCTGGGTGACGAACGCACGAATCGCCGCGATCTTCTCGTCGTTGTCGCCGAACGCGAGCTTCGCGACCAGGGCCGCATCGAGCGCCGCGGCCGCGATCGATGCGCAACCGAGGCCGAGGGCGAGAACGAGCGCGCGAAGAGCGTTTTTCATGATCCAGAAACGGGGCGGCGCCGCGGGTGCCGTGTGACACGCGCGACGCCGCCGGGGGAGCACTGCGTTACTTCGTCGCCGCCATGCGGGCCGGCTCGTCCTTCTTGGCCTCGTTGCCCGGAATGTACGGGCTCCAGGGCTGGGCCTTGATCGGGCCCTTGGTCTTCCATACGACCTGGAACTGACCGTCGGCCTTCACCTCGCCGATCATCACCGGCTTGTGCAGGTGATGGTTCTTGGCGTCCATCTGGATGGTGTAGCCGTTGGGCGCCTTGAAGGTCTGGCCGCCCATGGCGACCGTCACCTTGTCGACATCGAAGCTCTTCGCCTTCTCGACCGCCTGCTTCCACATGTACACGCCGATGTAGGTCGCCTCCATCGGGTCATTCGTCAGCGGCTTGTCCTTTTGCCCGGCGATGTTCTTCTTCTTCGCGTAGGCGGACCACTTCTTGACGAACTCCGTGTTGGTCGGGTTCTTGACCGACATGAAGTAGTTCCACGCCGCGAGGTGGCCGACGAGCGGCTTGGTGTCGACACCCCGCAGCTCCTCTTCACCCACCGAGAAGGCCACGACCGGGACGTCGGTCGCCTTCAGGCCCTGGTTGCCGAGTTCCTTGTAGAACGGCACGTTCGAATCGCCGTTGATCGTCGAGACCACCGCGGTCTTCTTGCCCTCGGAGGCGAACTTCTTGATGTTGGCGATGATGGTCTGGTAGTCGGAGTGCCCGAACGGGGTGTATTCCTCCATGATGTCGGCGTCGGTCACGCCCTTGCTGTGCAGGAAGGCGCGCAGGATCTTGTTGGTGGTGCGCGGATAGACATAGTCCGTGCCGAGCAGCACCCAGCGCTTGGCCCCGCCGCCGTCTTTCGACATCAGGTATTCGACGGCCGGAATTGCCTGCTGATTGGGCGCGGCACCGGTGTAGAACACGTTCTTCGAGATTTCCTCGCCCTCGTACTGCACCGGGTAGAAGAGCAGGCCGTTCAGCTCCTCGAACACCGGAAGCACCGACTTGCGCGAGACCGATGTCCAGCAACCGAATACCACGGCAACCTTGTCCTGGGTGATGAGCTGACGCGCCTTCTCAGCGAACAGCGGCCAGTTGGAGGCCGGGTCGACCACCACCGGCTCGATCATCTTGCCCATCACGCCGCCCTTGGCATTGATTTCTTCGATCGCCATGAGCGCCACGTCCTTCAGCACCGTCTCGCTGATCG
>LJTQ01000045.1 GCA_001303445.1 Betaproteobacteria bacterium SG8_39
GGGCCGGCACTGCAGAACCGCTTGCGCGGAACCCTGCGTGATTGCGTCGAGGGTGTGTGGCTTGCGCTGGGTGGCCCGGCCTGCGTCCCGAACGCGGCGGGCGATCCAGTCCGGGAACGATCACGCTGTCGAACTCCAGGCCCTTCGCCTTGTGGATGGTCATGATCTCCACCGCCTCGGGTCCTGCACCGACATCGGGCAGCGCAAAGAGCTTCGCCAGGCTCTCGGCAAGGGCGCCGAAATCCTCGAGCTCTCCCGCCACCTCGAGGCGCTCGAGCTCGTCGAAGAATATCTCGGCGTCTTCCAGATCGGTCGCGTCCGACACGCAGGCCGGGCCACCCAGCGCAAGCCACACACCCTCGACGCAATCACGCAGGGTTCCGCGCAAGCGGTTCTGCAGTGCCGGCCCGAGCACCGAGACCATGCGTTCAAGGCGCGGCGCCTGCTGCATGAGGTCCCAAACGCAGCGATCGGGATGCGGCTCGAACAGCCGCGAAAGTTCATCCAGCCCCAGCCCACACCACGGCGCGCGCAGAATGGCGAGCCAGGCCACCCGGTCGGCGAGGTGGGTCAGCGCCCGCGTCAGCGCATAAAGATCCTGCACCACCTGCTTCTCGCCGAGTTGCTCGATCTCCACCGCGCGGAAGCGAATCTCGGCCTCTTTCAAGGCGGGGATGATCGCCGCGAGATGACTGCGGTTGCGAACCAGAATCGCGGTCCGGCCGCGCGCTTGCAGCACGCGCTCGACCACGCGCCGCGCCTCCTGCGCGCGATCGGCAAGCAGCTCGAGCGCCGGCCTGCCCTGCGCGTCCGCCGACTCGAATGGCACGGAGGGCGAGTACGGTACGGCGCCCGAGGCTTCATCCTCCGCCGCCGGCAGCACCGCCGGGAAGACCGCGTTCACCCAGTCGACGATCGCGCCCTGCGAGCGAAAGTTGGTGGCCAGCGTGAGTGCGTGCAGCTTTACAGCCGGCAGGCCGGAGCGCCGCGCATGCAGAAACAGCCCGACCTGGGCGTCGCGAAAGCGGTAGATCGACTGCATCGGATCGCCGACGACGAACACCGTTCTGCCGTCGCCCGCCTCCCAGCCGGCGGTGAGCCGCTCGAGCAGCTCCCATTGCGAGTTCGAGGTGTCCTGGAATTCGTCCACCAGCAGGTGCTTGACCTGCACGTCGAGCGACAGCAGCAGGTCGGTCGGCGCCTCGGGCGTGCCGAGTGCGACGAGCGCGCCGTGCGCGACCTCGGTGAAATCCACTTCTCCGCGCTCGGCGAACAGCAGCCGCAGCTGCGCGACCGCGGGATTGAGCAGCGCAAGGATCGCCTCGAGCGCCGCCCATTGCGCGTCCGAATAGGCGGGCGGCGGCGCGTGGCGCAGTGCGGCAAGCGCCGCCTGCAGCCCGGGTACGGCAATGAGCTCGGACGGTGCGGGTTTCGGCTTCTTGCGCCAGCTGCCGGTCTTTGTCAGCACCTCCTGCGCGAGCGCGGGCGAGGCCTGCGGATGGAGTGCGCGCGCCTGGGCGAGCAGCCGCTCGCGCTCCTCGGCGAGCGCCGCCTCGAGCTCGCCGCGCGTCGGCGCGCCGCCGGTGCGGCGCAGCCACTGGTCGCGCCGCTCGAGCATGCCCGCGAGCAACTGCGTCGCCTCCGCCACGTTGTTGTCCAGGTGCGAAAGCAGACGCGCCACCGGCGGCGTCAGGTCGGCGAGCGTGCGCGCCGCAGCCTCCTGGTAAAGCTGTGCGGCGTCCTTGGCGACGCCCGGCTGCGCGCCGAAGCGCGCAAGCACCGGCATCCGCGCGGTGAGGGAAGCGCACAGCGCATCGATGGTCTGTATGCGAAGCCGCGGTGCAGTCTCCGGCGCCACCTTCTCGGTAACGCGCCTGCGCATCTCGGCCGCCGCCTTCTTGGTGAAGGTGATGGCCACGATCTCCTCCGGTTGCGCGACCGTCGCCAGCAGCCTGAGGTAGCGCTCGACGAGCAGCGTGGTCTTGCCCGAGCCGGCGGGCGCCTGGACGATGATCGAGCGCGTGACGTCGAGCGCTGCATCGCGCTGGCGTGCGTCGGCGATCTCAGTCATCGACGTCCTCCGGCTCGCCAAGCACGTTCACCCGCTCGTACACGCGGCACAGCGGCTGCAGATCGCAGTAACGGCAGGTCTGAACCCCGTGCTTGGGATCGACGCGCGCGTCGCCGTGCGCGAAACCAGCACCCAGGGCCTCTATTGCCTGCCGCCAGCCCTCGAGCAGTGCGGTCCAGTCCGCCGCCGGCTTGACGTTCGGAATCGCGCCTTTGTCGCGCGCAAAGCCCATGTAGCGCATGCCGCCGGTCTTCAATTTGGCGAACGCGACGGCGTTGACGTCTTCCGTTGCATTGAGCGCATACAGCGGCAGCTGCGGGTCGTGCGGTCGCGCGTCGAGCCATTCGTTCGGGCTCGGCGTGCCCGATTTGTAGTCGATCAAGGCGTGGCCGCCGGCCGCGAGCCGGTCCATGCGATCGATACGTCCGGCGAGCTCGAGCCCGGCGACGGCAAGCCTGCGCTTGTCCTCCAACGCGACCACCTCGAACGCGGGTCGCGCGCGTTCGACCTCGAGCCATTCGCGCGCCAGCTTCGCCAGCCGCGCCCGCTCGAGGGCGGCGAACGGCGCTTCCAGTCTTGCCTCCTCGACCGCCTGCTTCGCCGCGCGCGCGATCGCCGGCCCGACGTCGCCCTGCAGCGCCGCACTGCCCTTCAGCTCGGACCACAGTGCCCTCATCAACGCATGCAGCAGCAGGCCCCGCGCCCGCGCATCGGGTCCTGCCGCAGGCGCTTCCAGCGCACGCGCGGCCAGGCGGTGCCGCGCAAACGCTCTGAACGGGCACGCCGCCTGGTCGGCGAGAATCCGGGTTCCCCCCTTCGGCGTGGTCGTCGCGAGCGCGGGCGCCTCGCCGTCGGCCACCGATTCACTGCGCCGGGCGGCGAAGATCAGGTCGCGGTAGCGTGGCGGCACCGCGGTCTCCGGCGGCACAGCCCCAGCGGGAATCGCGGCGATCAGCGGGGAGGCAATGAGCACGCGATCCTCCTCGTGCGCGGCATGGGAGAGCACCACCTCGGCTGCGGCGCCGAGCCATCCCGCGGTGATGCGCTGCGCCCGCGCGAGCGTGAGCTCGGGCGACGCTTCCGGTATCCCGGCTCTGCGCTGCAGCGCCGGCGCAATGAATGCGTTGGGCCTGGCGTGCATCGGCCAGACCTCGTCGGTCAGGCCGCTGACCCACAGCGCATCGAATTCCAGACCTGCAGACTCGAATATGCCGAGCACCTGGATCGGGGCATCCGGCGTCTCGGGCTGAAACAAGGTGTCGGCACAAAGCCGCCGCAGCTGCTCCAGCGCCTCGGCCGGACGCAGCGCGCGCGCCACGCGCTCGAGCTTCGCGAACTCGGCCAGCGTTTGGTCGAATTTCGCACGCGTCTGGAATTCGACCGAATCCAGGCTGCGCGCCGGAAACCCCGCTGCCTCGAGGAGCGCGCTGTAGTGCCGACCCCACAGCTGCGGCGCGCCGGACTCCGGTCGCGGCACGGCGAACAGCGCCTCCAGGCGCTGGCGCAGCGCAGGCGCGCCGTCGACCAGGCCGACCAGCTTGCCAAGCGTGATGCGTGCCGGCGCGCGCTCGCGCAGCCGCGCATCGAGCAGCGCACGCGTTGTCATTTCGGACGCCGCCCCGCCGACGAACGGTGAGCGCAGCAGCTTCGAGGCCTGCTCGAAGGGAATTTCCCCCGAGGCGAGCTCGAGAATCGCGAGTGCGGCGTGCACGAGCGGGTACTCCGCGAGCGGCGCGCCCAGCGACACGTTGAACGGCAGCGCCCCGCGCTCGCGTCCCGGCAGGTTGAAGCCCGGGCACATGACGCGCGAGAAGACGCGCAGCACCTCGCGCCGGCGCCGCTCGAGCTCGGGAACCACGACGCCGATGCGCCGCGCCCCCACCTCGAGCTTTGCGCGCGCCCAGTGCGCGGCGGCGGCCAGTTCTTCGCGCGCATCCGGGAACACCCTTCGGCGGGCGGTCGATTCGCCGCGCCGCGGCGCACAATCGCGCAGCTCGATGCCCGCGTCGGAACAGGCCGCGAGGAGCGCCTGCTCGCCGGGCGTCAACAGGTCGAAGGCATAGGCCACCAGCCGCTTCGGCGTGCGCAGCGCGGCGTGCTGCAGCAGCGCGGCGACGGCGTCGGCGAGCCGCGCGGCATCGATGCTGTCGTTCTGCGCGCAGGCCCGCGCATAGCTGCGCGACCACTCGACAAAAGCCGTCGCGTCGTCGTTGCCCGGGAATGTGCCCAGGGCACCGGCGATGCGCCAGTCCTGCGCGAGCGCCCAGGCGCGGCGGCACTCGGCCGCCGCCTGCGGCACCGCGAGCAGCGCCTCGCCCCAGCGGCTCTCGCGGATCGCCGCCTCCCACAGCAGCTGCTCCTGCGCGGGGGTGAGGAGCAGCGGGACGTTCACGGCACGCTCGGCGACCAGCGCGTCCTCGTAGAGGCGCTCGACGAAAGCGGAGACCGGCAGGATGTCGGCGGTTTCCCAGACCTCCAATCCGGCCTCGACCTGCCGCTGGTCGAACTCGCGCGCCAGCTCGCGCGCGAGCCGCAGGTTGGGTGTGATCACGGTGACGCCCGCCGCATGCCCCGCGGCGAGGCTCTCAAACAGCTCCGGCTTGCCGAGCGCGGAAAACATGCGCGCAGTGTAGCGGCGCACAGGCTCGCCACGCGATCCCGCGAGCCGCCTAGGCGGCTACTATTGTCCCAGCCATTCGACTACCCACGATGCGGAGACCGACATGCTCGTCATGGTGATCACCACGCCACGCGCCGACCCGCCCTCGACCATGACGCGGCGGCGACAGAAACTATGGCGCTGGATCGCGCCGAAGCTGAAGGCGCGCCGCGTGCACTGGGTCTACGCCCGGCCGGGGCGCGGCGCGGTCGCGCTGTTCGACGTCGACTCGCACGAGCAGCTGCACGCGCTGCTCAATGAGTGGGCCGAAATCATCCCCGCCACGTTCGAGCTCTACCCGCTGATCGACGCGGCAGCGGCGCAGCGCTACCTGACGAAGAAAACGGCGCGACGCTAGCCGGGCGCGCTCCTGCGCGGCGTGCTCAGTGCGACAGCAGCACGGGGACAGTCATCGCCTCGAAAATCGTCCGGGTTGCGCCGCCGAGCACGAGCTCGCGCATGCGCGAGTGCCCGTAGGCCCCCATGACGATCATGTCGGCGTCGACGTCCGCGGCACGCGACAGGATCTGGGAACCGACGTCGAGCCCTTCGGCGTGCTGCTGCGCGGCCTGCACCCTCACCCCGTGGCGCGCAAGCATGAGGCCGATGTCGGCGCCCGGCACGTCGCCGTGCTCGTCGCCTTTCGCCGGGTTGAACGCCACGACCTGCACCAGGTCTGCCTTTTGCAGGAAGGGCAGCGCATCGTGCACTGCGCGCGCCGACTCGCGACTCGCGTTCCACGCCACGAGCACGCGCTTGCCCATGCTGGAAAACTTGCCCGCATAGGGCACGACCAGCACCGGCCGGCCGGCCGTGAGCACCAGCTCCTCGCCGAAGTTCGGCGCGACGCCTGGATCCGCCTTGGCGTTGTCGTCGTACTGCCCGACGACCACCAAGTCGGCATAGCGCGCCGAGACACGGGTTGCCTCAAGCGCGTCGTCGCTCGACGCACGCCATTCGATCTCGCTGCGACCGGCGCGGTTCGCCGCCGCGCGGAAAATCTCCTCGGCCTTCTTCGCCGACTGCGCGCGGACGCGGCGCGCGGCTTCCTCGACCGCCGCGCCCGCCTCGGCGAGCGCGTACGAGGGATAGTGCGGCTCGGAAAGCGCAAACAGCCCGACCAGGTGCGCGCTGAAGCTCTGCGCGCACGCGAGCGCAAGATCGAGGCGCACCGCGCTGCGCGGCCCATTGTCCAGATGTACGACGATCGTCTTGTATTCCATGGTTGTTCCTCTTTTTTGCGGCGCCGGCTCCGTCGCTGCGCATCCCGGCTTACGTCAATGAATTCATCCTAGATTCGACCCATCCGGCAGCGTTGAGCCAGATCAATGCCGACACACGCCCCCCGTTCAGCGCTCGAGGTGCTGCTTCTTGTCGGTCACCTTGGCCCAGTCGTCGGCGTCCGGGGGCGCGGCCTTGCGCTCGATGATCGGCGGCCACTGGGCCGCCAGCTCACGGTTGAGGGCGGTGAAGGCCTGCTGCGCGTCGGGCACGTCGTCCTCGGCGAAGATCGCCTCGACCGGGCACTCGGGCACGCACAGCGTGCAGTCAATGCACTCGTCCGGGTCGATGACCAGCATGTTGGGGCCCTCGCGGAAGCAGTCGACCGGGCACACGTCGACGCAATCGGTGTACTTGCACTTGATGCAGGACTCGGTGACGACGTAGGTCATGGCAGCCCAGGACAAAAAACTATTCAATAACAATGTGTTAACGTCCGCCCGTGCAGGACGGTTGCGTTCCCGAGGGTCGCCCCCATAATACGACGTGCAGGCGGGCCGGCCACGCACAGTTGCGCCGAACCCACAGGCTAGACCAAGTCGGCCGTCAGAACCAACCAACCGGCTACGCGACCCACAAGGCCAGCCCGAAATCACCCGTCGGCACGTTTTCATATCGCCTTCAGAGGAGCCATGAGCAGTTCAAATATCAATCCGGTCACTGACGACACCTTCGAGCCCGAAGTGCTCAATTCCGACCTGCCCGTGCTGGTCGACTACTGGGCCGAGTGGTGCGGACCCTGCAAGTCGATTGCGCCGATCCTCGATGAGGTCGCGCAGGAATACGACGGCCGCCTCAAAGTGGCCAAAATGAACGTCGACGAAAACCAGCAGGTGCCGGCCAAGTTCGGCATTCGCGGCATCCCGACGTTGATGCTGTTCAAAAACGGCAATCTGGAAGCGACGAAAGTCGGTGCGCTGTCCAAGTCGCAGCTGACCGCTTTCCTTGACAGCAATATCTAAAGTACTTACGCTCCGCAACTAACTAAAACGACCGCGCCGGCAGGAACCGGCGCGGCATACAGTAGGTAGCTCCCGGCGCCGCACACGCGGCGCGCCCCCAAGCTCAGAGTTGCCGCCGCAGGGCGGGCCGTCATCGGCCATGCGACGTCGAGCGTGAGTTGGCGCTGGAGCACCCCGACCCGAACCGCCCTTTCCGTTCAAGAGACGAGCCGACCCAACCCACCCCCGCTCCGCGGATTCGCAGCAAACCCCGATCCGCCCCCCCCGAGACTCACCGAGTCGTCGCATTCCTTTCACACTCCTCCCGCAGTCATCGCCCATGCACCTGTCCGAACTGAAAACCCTGCACGTATCCGAGCTTCTCGAAAAGGCGGCCGCCAACGGCATCGACGCCGCGAACCGGATGAGAAAGCAGGACCTCATCTTCGCGCTGCTCAAGAACCAGGCGAAAAAGGGCGAGTCGATTTTCGGCGACGGCACCCTCGAAGTCCTGCCCGACGGCTTCGGTTTCCTGCGGTCGCCCGACACCTCTTACCTGGCAAGCACCGACGACATCTACGTCAGCCCGTCGCAGATCCGCCGTTTCAACCTGCACACGGGCGATTCGATCGAGGGCGAGATCCGCACGCCGAAGGACGGCGAGCGCTATTTCGCGCTGGTCAAGGTCGACCAGGTCAACGGCGCGCCACCGGAGGCCTCGAAGAGCAAGATCCTGTTCGAGAACCTGACGCCGCTGCACCCGGACGAGCACTTCAAGCTCGAACGCGACATCAAGGCCGAGGAGAACCTGACGGGCCGGATCATCGACATCATCGCGCCGATCGGCAAGGGGCAGCGGGGACTGATCGTCAGCCCGCCGAAGGCCGGCAAGACGGTCATGCTGCAGCACATTGCGCACGCGCTGGTCACCAACCACCCGGAAGTGGCGCTGATCGTCATGCTGATCGACGAGCGCCCCGAGGAAGTCACCGAGATGTCGCGCTCGGTGCGCGGCGAAGTTGTCGCGTCCACCTTCGACGAACCTGCGCAGCGCCACGTGCAGGTTGCCGAGATGGTGATCGAGAAGGCCAAGCGACTCGTCGAGCACAAGAAGGACGTGGTCATCCTGCTCGACTCGATCACGCGTTTGGCGCGTGCCTACAACACCGTGGTGCCCGCCTCGGGCAAGGTGCTGACGGGCGGCGTCGACGCGAATGCCCTGCAAAAGCCCAAGCGCTTCTTCGGCGCAGCGCGCAATATCGAAGAGGGGGGCAGCCTGACGATCATCGCGACCGCGCTGATCGATACCGGCAGCCGGATGGACGACGTGATCTACGAGGAGTTCAAGGGCACCGGCAACATGGAGATCCACCTCGACCGGCGAATGCATGAAAAGCGCATTTACCCGGCGATCAACGTGAACCGTTCGGGCACGCGGCGCGAGGAGCTGCTCATCGAGGCGCCGATCCTGCAGAAGGTCTGGGTGCTGAGGAAGCTGCTCTACCCCATGGACGAGCTCGAGGCGGCCGAATTCCTGATCGACAAGCTGCGCGCGACGAAGAACAACGGCGAATTCTTCGACAGCATGCGGCGCGGCTGACACGGCCCGCCCGGGCGTTGATTAACCCATTGATTCGCGTATAATTCGCGGCTTTCCTCAGGGCAGCAGGACCATGAAATCCGGCATCCATCCGCACTACCAGGCGGTGATCTTCCTCGACACCGCGTCGAACCACTCCATTCTCAGCCGCTCGACGATCGACACCAAGGGCCGCGAGACCATGAAATGGGAGGACGGCAACGAGTACCCGGTGATCAAGGTCGAGGTGTCCTCCGAGTCGCACTCGTTCTATACCGGCAAGCAGAAGATCGTCGACACCGCGGGCCGGGTGGAGCGCTTCAAGCGCAAGTACACCTCGCGCCCGAAAAAGAAGACCGAGCCGACGGCCTGAACGGCCCCACCGGAGGCGAACGTCGGGGCGGCTTCGGCCGCCCTTTTGTTTCAGCAGGCCGGCGCGCGGCCGCCCCCGTCGCTAGCCCTTAGAATCGCAGCATGCTGCCCCGTCTCTCGCTGCCGCTCTCGAAGACGATGCTGGCGCTGCTCGCAATCGTCTTCGTCGCCCCCGGGCTGCTGACGCACGGCCCCTGGAAGTCGCTCGACGCCATCAGCATCGAGATCGCGCACCAGATGGCAACGCGGGGCGACTGGCTGGTACCCCGGGTCGCGGGCGAAGCGTGGATGACGCAGTCGCCGCTGTTTCACTGGGTCGGCGCGCTGTTCGGCGACCTGCTCGGGACGTTCATCCCGTTTCACGGCGCGGTGCGGCTGGCGAGCGCGCTGTTCACGCTGGCTGCCTTGGCCGCTGTGTACTTTGCCGCGCGCAGCGCCTACGGGCCGCTCGCCATGGACACCACGGACCGGCAGGCGAGACGCGCGCCGGCCGCATCGGCGCTGCTGCTGCTGGTCAGCTCGGTGGGGCTGTTCGTTCACGCGCACGAAGCCACGCCCGAGCTCGCGGCGATGGCCGCGGTGGCCGGCGTGCTCGCCGCCGCGCCGCACGCCGTGACCGCGCCGCTGCGCGCCGGGCTCGGCGCCGGCCTCGCGCTCGGCGCAGGGCTGCTCGCCACCGGCCCGATTGTCGCGACCGCGCTGCTCGGCGCGCTGGTGCTGACCGCGCTGGCCGACAGCGACTGGCGTAGCGCGCGCGGCCTGCGCTTTCTGCTCACCGCGGTCGTCGTCGCGGCCGCACTCGGTGCTGCCTGGCTGGTGCCGCTCGCCGCGCGCGATGCGACGCTCCTCACCGATTGGTGGCGCGAATCGACCACGCCGGAAGGTGTGCTGCTCGAGAACCTGCGCTACTTCCTCGTGGTGCTGAGCTGGGCGTCGTTTCCCGCCTGGCCACTCGCGCTGTGGGCGCTGTGGGCGCACCGTCGTCGGCTCGGTACCGCCGAATTCCTGTTGCCCGCATTCGCGAGCCTCGCGCTGCTTCTTGGCCTCGCTGCGGCGGGCCCGGCGCGCGAGCTCTACACGATTGTCATGCTGCCGGCACTCGCTCTGCTCGCGGCGCCGGGTGCGATCGCCCTGCGCCGCGGGGCGGCCGCGGCACTCGACTGGTACGCCGTCATGACGTTCACGTTCTTCGGCGGCTTGGTGTGGGCGGGCTACTGTGCGCTGATGCTGGGCGTGCCGCGCAAGCTGGCCGAGAACGCGCTGAAGATGGCACCCGGCTTTGTCGCGCGCTTCGATGCCGTCCAGTTTCTCTCCGCGCTGCTGCTGTCTGTCGCCTGGCTCATGCTCCTGTTCCGCCTGCCGCGTTCGGCGACACGCGGCGTCACGCGCTGGGCAGCCGGCATGACGCTGCTCTGGGGTACGTTCGCCACGCTCTACATGCCCTGGGCGGACTACCAGAAGAGTTACCGGGCGGTCGCGCTGCAGCTGAAATCGCGCCTTCCGGTCGGCGCGGCCTGCATTTCGGGGCGCTACCTCGGCCCGACACAGCGCGCGGCGCTCAGCTACCATGTCGGCCTGATCACGCGGCCCTACGATCCGACCCGGCCCGACGCCTGTCCGCTGGTGCTCGTGCAGGGCAGCCCACATCACGAACTCGATGCCCCGGGACCCCGCTGGGACAAGCTGGCGGACGTCGGGCGCCCGGGGGATCGCTCTGAACGCTATCGTCTGTACCGACTTGTCCGATGAACCATCGCGCCGTACGCGATGGGCACGCCGGCGGATGCCGCCACCCGTGATGCGATGAACACGCGCTCGCCCACCGAATGCCCCGCCTGGCGCGCGCTCGGCGAGCAGGCCGCCGCCTGGCGCGGCGGCGCACTGAAAGCCGCACTCGCCACCGATCCAGCCCGCGCGCGCACGCTCGTCGCTGAAGCGCCGGGCCTGCGCTTCGATTATTCGCGCCAGCGGCTCGATGCCGCGGTGATCGCGCAACTCGTCGAGCTCGCTGCAGCGCGCGACCTGCCGGCCTGGCGCATGGCGCTGCTCGCAGGCGAGGCGGTGAACGATACCGAGCAACGCCCCGCGTGGCACAGCGCGCTGCGCGCGGGTGCTGCGGCGCCGGCCGAGGTGCACGCGGCCCATGCACGCATGCGTGGCCTGACGACCCGCCTGCGCGAAGGTGCCTGGCGCGGTGCCAGCGGCCGTCCGATAGAGCACATCGTGCATCTCGGCACCGGGGGCTCGGACCTCGGCCCGCGCCTGGTCGTCGACGCGCTCGCCGAGTCCGCGACGCCGAAGCTGCGCATTGACTTTGCCTCGAACGTCGACCCACTCGACCTCGAGCGCGCGCTGCGCGACGCAAATCCGGAAACCACGCTGTTCGTCGTCGTCTCGAAGACCTTCACCACCCAGGAAACGATGGAGAACGCGCGCGCCGCGAAGGCCTGGCTGGCGCGCGGCCTGCCCGCCGGCGCCGGACCCGAGCCGCACTTCATCGCGGTCAGCGCCAACGTGGACGCGGCACGCGCGTTCGGCGCGGCCGAGGTGCTGCCGATGTGGGACTGGGTCGGCGGACGCTATTCGGTCTGGTCGGCGGTCGGCTTCACCGCGATGGCGGCGATCGGCGAAACCGCGTTCGCCGAGTTCCTTGGCGGGGCGGGCGAGATGGACGCACATTTCGCCGCCGCGCCGCTCGGGCGGAACGTGCCGGTGCTGATGGCGCTGGTGGGTGTGTGGAACGTCAACTTTCTCGACGCCGCAACGCAGGCGGTGCTGCCCTACGCCACGCCGCTGCGCCTGCTGCCCGCCTACCTGCAGCAACTCGAAATGGAATCGAATGGCAAACGCGTCGACCGCGCGGGGCGCACGATCGACTACGCGACCGCGCCCGTGGTCTGGGGCGCCGAGGGTACGGTCGGGCAACACTCCTTCCACCAGCTGCTGCATCAGGGCACGCAGATTGTGCCTGCCGATTTCATCGTGTTCGATGAGGCGCCGGGCGATCCCGCGCGGCGCGCAATCCTCGCCGCGCACGCCGAGGCGCAGGCCGAGGCGCTGGCCCAGGGACAGGATGATCCGGCATTGCCGGCCTACCGACGCTACCCGGGCAGCCGTCCCTCCAGCACGCTGCACTTCGAGCGACTCGATGCGCGCAACCTCGGCCGATTGCTCGCCCTGTACGAGCACAAGGTCTTCACGCAAGGCGTGATTTGGAACATCAACAGCTTCGATCAATGGGGGGTCGAGCTCGGCAAGCAGCTGGCGAAGGCACTGCTCGAAAAAGGCCCCCGACCGTCGCACAATCCCGGGGCGCGCGGCGAACGCCCCTGAACGCAGAACAGCACAAGGAGAGCGCATGGACCAGGAAACGTTCAACCTCAGCATCCGCAAGTTCCTCAAGATGGTGGGCGTGAACTCGCAACGTGAGATCGAGCAGGCGGTCGGCAAGGCCCTCGAAAGCGGCAGCCTGAAGGGCGATGAATCGATACCCGCACGGGTCACGCTGGAAATCCCGGCGCTCGGCCTGAAGGTGCCGTTCGACGGCGACATCCGGCTAAAATGAGCACATCCGAGCGCGTGTAGCGCGCGCCGGTGCGCTCCGGCACGCTGGAACGCACGCGAAGCGGCGCCCGACGCGCCGCGAACCGAGGAGGCCCCTGCATGAACAAACCCCGTGAGTTCGACCAGACCGTGCTCGCCGAGCTGCAGGCACTGCTCGGCGACCGCGTCACGACCTCGTCCGGCATCCGCGAGCACCACGGCAAGGACGAGTCCTACTTTCCCTACGCCGCGCCCGACGCGGTGGTCTTCCCGCACTCGACCGAGGAAGTGCGCGACATCGTCAATATCTGCCGCCGCCATCGCGTGCCGATGATCCCCTACGGTGTGGGCACCTCGCTCGAAGGCCACGTGCTCGCAGTGAACGGCGGCGTGACCTTGGATCTGTCACAGATGAACCAGGTAATCGCCGTGCACGAGGCCGACCTCGATGCGGTGGTGCAGGCCGGCGTGACGCGCAAGCAGCTGAACGAGTACATCAAGCACACCGGCCTGTTCTTTCCGGTCGATCCCGGCGCAGACGCGACGGTCGGCGGCATGGCGGCGACGCGCGCCTCGGGCACGAACGCGGTGCGCTACGGCACGATGCGCGAGAACGTCATCTCGCTCAAGGTGGTGCTCGCCGACGGGCGCATCATCCAGACCTCGCGCCGGCCGAAGAAGTCGGCTGCCGGCTACGACCTGACGCGCCTGTTCGTCGGCTCCGAGGGCACGCTCGGCATCATCACCGAGGTGACCGTGCGGCTGTACCCGGTGCAGGAGGCAATGTCGGCTGCCGTTTGCGCCTTCGACTCGATCGACGGCTGCACCAATACCGTCATCCAGACGATCCAGGCCGGCATTCCGATTGCGCGCTGCGATATCGTCTGCGACAAGACGATCGCCGCAATCAATGGCTACAAGAAGACCGACTACCGCGTGGCCCCGACGGTGTTTTTTGAGTTTCACGGCAGCGCCGCCTCCGTCGTCGAGCAGGCCGAAGCCGTACAGGCGATCGCCAAGGAAAACGGCGGCATGGACTTCCAGTGGGCAACGCGTCCCGAGGACCGCAACCGGCTGTGGGATGCACGCCACGACGCCTACTTCGCCTGCCTGCAGCTGCGCCCCGGCTCGCGCGCGGTCTCGACCGACGTTTGCGTGCCGATTTCTCGCCTCGCCGAGTGCGTGCGCGAAACCATGGCCGACGCGAAGACCTATTTCGCGCCGGTTCCACTGCTCGGCCATATCGGCGATGGCAACTTCCACCTCATGCTGTTCGTCGATCCGCAAAAGCCGGAGGAGACCGACATCGCCAAGCAGTTCAACCGCCGGCTGGTGCAGCGCGCGCTGGCAATGGAGGGCACCTGCACCGGAGAGCATGGCGTGGGGCTGGGCAAGCAGGAGTCGCTGCGCGCCGAGCTCGGCGACGACGTGATCGCCGTGATGCGCGACATCAAGCGCGTGTTCGATCCCGATAACCTGCTCAATCCCGGCAAAGTGGTACCGATGTCATGAGCGCCGAGAAAAGGCTCAAGGCGCTCGGTATCGAGCTGGGTCCGGTCTCGGCGCCGGTTGCGAACTACGTGAACGCGGTGCGTGCGGGGAACCTGCTGTTTCTCTCCGGCAAGGGGCCTCGGCCTGATGCGAACGGCGTGCGCCCGAGCGGCAAGGTCGGGCGCGAATATACGGCCGAGCAGGCCTATCAGCACGCGCGGACCGTTGGCCTCGATTTGTTGGCCGTGATGCGCGCCGAGCTCGGCAGCCTCGACCGGGTCAAACGGGTGGTCAAGCTGCTCGGCATGGTGAACGCGGTGCCCGACTTCACGGATCATCCGAAGGTGATCAACGGCTGCTCGGATCTGTTGGTCGAGGTGCTCGGCGAGCGCGGACGGCACGCGCGCTCGGCGGTCGGCATGGGCTCACTGCCGATGGGCATCCCGGTCGAGATCGAAGCGGTGGTCGAGGCCGAGCCGCCAAGAGCGGCCGCTCGCAAGCCTGCGCGCAAAGGGAACGCGCGCGCGAAGAAACACGCGGTGAAGAAGCGCCGACGCTAGATCGACATCGCGCTGCGGCGGTAGTAGCGCAGCTCTTCGATCGATTCGCGAATGTCCGCGAGCGCCTCGTGCCGGCCCTGCTTGAGAAAGCCCTTCGCCAGGTCCGGCCGCCAGCGGCGTACCAGCTCCTTCAGGGTCGACACGTCGAGGTTGCGGTAATGGAAATACGCCTCCAGCCGCGGCATCCAGCGCGCGAGAAAGCGCCGGTCCTGGCAGATCGAGCTGCCGCACATGGGCGAGGCCGACGCCGGGACGTACTCCGCGACGAAGGCCAGCGCCAGCCGCTCGACCTCGGCCTCGTCGAGCGTCGAGGTGCGTACGCGCTCGATCAGCCCGGTTTTGCCGTGCACGCCCTGGTTCCAGGCATCCATCGCCGCAAGCACCTCATCGGGCTGGTGCACGACGAGCGAGGGGCTTTCGGCCACCACGTTCAGGTTCGGATCGGTGATCAGGATGGCGACCTCGAGGATGCGGTCGGAATCCGGCAGCAGGCCGGTCATTTCCATGTCGATCCAGATGAGATTGTTCTGGTCCTGCGCCACCCCGCCCCTTTTCCTTTATGCGCTTGAAATAGCGCGCTATTCTCTCATAGCAGCATGAGCCCAACCGTCTTCGGCCTGGTTTTCCTCTGTGCGCTCGCGCTGGCCAGCGTGACGCGGCTCTGGCTCGCCTGGCGCCAGGTACGCCACGTGCGCGCGAACCGCGGCCAGGTGCCGCCCGCGTTCGCACAGGCGATCTCGCTTGCCGCGCACCAGAAAGCGGCCGATTACACGATCGCCAAGAACCGTCTCGGCGCCGTCGAGCTGGTGGTGGGCGCGCTGGTGCTGGTCGCACTCACCCTCGGCGGCGGGCTGCAGGCGCTGCTCGATCAGTGGGCGCAGCTGTTCGCACCGGGCAGCATCGCGCACGGGTCCGCGTTCATCGCCAGCGTGGTCCTGTTGCTCTCGCTGATCGAGCTGCCGGCGACGCTGTACCGGACCTTCGTCATCGAGGCGCGCTTCGGCTTCAATCGCATGACGCCCGGCCTGTTTCTTGCGGATCTTGCGCGGCATACCCTTATTG
>LJTQ01000227.1 GCA_001303445.1 Betaproteobacteria bacterium SG8_39
TGAACAGCCTGGTGATGACCGGCGTCGGCGCGGCCTGGCTCTACAGCACGGTGGTCGTGCTCGCACCGGGATTGCTGCCGGCGCAGGCGCGGCACGTCTATTTCGAGTCGGCCGCGGTGGTCGTCACCCTGATCCTGATGGGCAAGTACCTTGAGGCGCTCGCGAAGGGCCGCACCGGCGCCGCGATCCGCAAGCTGATCGGCCTGCAGGCGAAGACCGCGCGCGTGCTCCGCGAAGGCGTCGAGCAGGACGTGCCGATCGCGGGCGTCGCGCGGGGTGATCAGGTCATCGTGCGCCCCGGCGAGCGCGTGCCGGTCGACGGCGAGGTGCGCGAGGGCGAGAGCTACGTCGACGAATCGATGCTCACCGGCGAGCCGATGCCGGTGGCCAAGCGCGCCGGCGATCGCGTGGTGGGCGGTACGGTGAACCAGCATGGCCTGCTGCGCGTCGAGGCGCGCCAGGTCGGCGGGCAGACCCTGCTCGCGCAGATCATCCGCATGGTGGAGCAGGCGCAGGGCTCCAAGCTGCCGATCCAGCGCCTTGCCGACCGCGTGGTGCGCGTGTTTACGCCGATCGTGCTGGCGATTGCAGCGCTCACGTTCGCGCTCTGGCTCGCGCTCGGCCCCTCTCCGGCGATCACGCTGGCGCTGGTGAGCACGGTCGCGGTGCTGGTGGTCGCCTGCCCCTGCGCGATGGGACTCGCCACGCCCGCGGCGATCATGGTGGGCAGTGGCCGTGCGGCCGAGCTCGGCGTGCTGTTCCGCAAAGGCGAGGCGCTCGAGGCGCTGAGCCACGTCGATGCAGTGGTGTTCGACAAGACCGGCACTCTGACCCTCGGCCGCCCGCAGCTCACCGACATCGAGACCGCGCCCGGCTGCGAGCCGTCCGCGGTGCTGCGCTTCGCCGCCGGCGCGGATGCCGGCAGCGAGCATCCGCTCGCCGCCGCGCTCCTCGCTGCGGCGGGCGAGCGCGACATCAGGGTCCCGAAGCCGGAGCGCTTCGAAGCGATTCCCGGCTACGGCGTCAGGGCGACGGTCGAGGGCCACACGGTGCTGCTCGGCGCCGAGCGGCTGCTGGCGCGCGAAGGCGTCGCGGGCGAAGCGCTCGCTGCGCAGGCGGCGGGGCTCGCCGGGCGCGCACGCACGCCGATCTGGCTCGCAGTGGACGGCGCGGCCTGGGGCGTGCTCGGTGTCGCCGACCCGCTCAAGCCCGAGTCGGCCGCGGTGGTCGCGACACTCAAGGCGCGCGGTTTGCGCGTCGGCATGATCACCGGAGACAGCGCGCGCACCGCGCAGGCGATCGCGCGCCAGGCGGGCCTGGACCATGTCGAAGCCGAAGTGCTGCCGTCCGGCAAGGCCGAGGCGGTGCGGCGCCTGCAGGCCGAGGGACACAAAGTCGCATTCGTCGGCGACGGCATCAACGACGCGCCGGCGCTGGCGCAGGCCGAAGTCGGCGTCGCGGTCGCAACCGGCACCGACATCGCGATCGAGGCCGCCGACGTCACGCTGACCCGCGGTGATCTCAGCGGCCTGCTGAACGCCTTCGAAGTCGCGCGGCGCACGATGCGCACCATCCGCGCGAACCTGTTCTGGGCGTTCATTTACAACATCCTGCTGATCCCGCTCGCCGCCGGCGCGTTCTACCCGGCCTGGGGCCTGACGCTCAACCCGATGCTCGCCGGCCTGGCCATGGGCCTGTCGAGCGTGTTCGTGGTCACCAACAGTCTGCGACTGAGGCGCGTGCCGCCGGCCGACGGCCCGCCCGCCACCGGTTCCGGCCGAGGCGATGCGGCGCGCGCAGCCCCCGCTGCGTCGCCGGCGCACGCCGCGCACTGAGCGGACCGATTGCCGAAACACGAAGGAGAGCGACGATGCAAGAAACCACCCTCAAAGTCAGCGGCATGACCTGCAAGCACTGCGTCGCGGCCGTCGGCAAGGCGCTCGCCAGGGTGCCCGGCGTCGAGTCGGCCGACGTGAGCCTGGAAAACGCGCAGGCCGTGGTCAAGGGCAGCGCGAACGCGCAGGCCCTGATCGCCGCGGTGCAGGAAGAGGGCTACGAGGCGGCGCTGCAGGGCTGAGCGCGGCGCGCCTACGCGCAACCCAGCTGGGTCGCCAGGTCGAGAAAGTCGCGCGCCTCGACGTCGGCGCGATAGGGCGTCTCGTCGTACGGCAGGTCGTAGCGGTTGACGTAGGCCGCCCGATAGCCGGACATGCGCGCGCCCACCGCATCGAAGCTGTGCGCCGAGACCATCATCAATTCGTGCGGCTCGGCGCCGAGCACGCGCGCCGCATAGCGGTAAACCTGCGGATTGGGCTTGAACACGCCGACGTCCTGCACCGAGATCACCGCTGCGAAGTCGGCGGGCATGCGGTGCTTCACCAGATAGGCGAGAAAATCGCGCTCGCCGTTCGACAGCACGGCGAGCTTGAAGCGGCCGCGCAGCCGCTCGAGGCCGGCCAGCGCATCGGGAAAGGGGCTCAGCGTCTGCCAGCCTTCCATGATGCCTGCGATGTCCGCCTCGTCGAACGGCAGCTTCAGCGAGCGCAGCGTATACAGCAGCGCCCGGCGCGTGGAATCCAGGTAGCCGTAGTGGCCGGCCGAAAACTGGTTGTCCTGGTACTGCTCGATGCGCTGGCGGGTACGCCAGCGCCCCCACAGCGCGGCAGCCGTCATCGGCGTGCCCCGGGCCTCGAGGAAGGCCGCCAGGCGCGGCGCGTGGCTGCCGCCCAGGTCGAGGACGGTGCCGAAGGCATCGAAGGTCAGCGTGTGTACCCGTTCCAGTGCGTTCATCTTTTCTCTTTCCGCAAGGCGAAGCGTGCCGCCGGCGCGCCGTCGCTCGGCGCATGGACACGCGTGCCGCCCGACGCCTGCACCCGCCTCACATCGGCGCTCGGAACCACCGCCACAGCCAGAGGGCGAGCGCCGCGACGCAGAGAATCACCCCGAGAAGTCCTGCGGCCATCGGGATGATCCCTGCCATCTCGTCGTACGCGCGCCGTCCGGCGGGCGTCTTCAGGCCCCAGTAGGCGAACGCCAAGCAGGCCGCGCCGACGGCGAGAAGCACGGGCGAAAGGAATCGCATTCGGGTCGGTGTCGAGGTCTCGGTCGAACAGCCGGCATCCTACCCGCAGACAGGGCATGGGCGGCGTCGGCCCGCCCCGGCTCCGGAGCGCCTCTGGATCCGGCGGCCACGACGCGCCGCCCGCCTCAGGCCTTCAAGCCCTCCGCGCGCAGCTCCGCGAACACCTGCGTCGCGACCAGCATCGCGTCGCGCACCAGCGGCGCACCGACGTAGCCGAGCAGGTGGAGGATCGCCTCCGTCAATTCGTCCTCGGTCCAGCCCTGGCGCCGTGCCATGCGCAGGTGGATCGCGAGCTCGGGCTCGCGCCCGGTCGACGCATCCGAGATGACGGTGATCAGCGTGCGCGTCTTGAGATCGAGCCCGGGTCGCGTCCACAGCGCGCCGAACACCGTCTCGCTGGCGAGGTCGATGAACTTGCGCATCAGCGGGTCGTTGTAGGTCGTCGCCGCGGTCCTGTCCACGTAGGCGTCACCCAGCAGCGCGCGCCGCATCTCGCGGCCTTTCTTCAGATCCGTCTCGGACATCGAGCCCTCCTTGGGCGTTGGGATGGGTATGCGATTTCGTACGTCAAGCCTGAGCGCCTCGGGTCGACCACCGGCCGCGCCCATGGCCGGCTAGTGCGCCAGCAGCGCCCATGCCCAATAGACGGCAATCGCGATTTGCACCGCGAAGGCAAGAAAACGCAGGTTCGCGGCGAGCGGGCGGGTCGATGCCATGTGGATGGACGATTGAAGCACCCGTGCAAGAAGCAACCACGGGGCCAGGGCATCGGTGATGCCGGCGCGATTCGTGAGCAGCGCCACGATGAGCAGCCCACCGATGATCGGGAAGCTCTCGATGCAGTTGGCATGCGCGCGCGCCAGGCGTTGCATGAACGGGGGCAGGTTCGAGTTGTCCGGTCTGAACTCGTTTGCGGCGACGGTCTTGGTGACCAGGAAACGTACTCGCAGTCCTTCCATCAGAATCAGGAGAAACATCGTCCAGGCAATGAGTGCAGTGAGTACCGATGCGGATTGCATGCCAGATGTCCTTTGTCAGAGCGTCGATGCGAGCGTTGCGAAACGATGTCGTGCGGGACGCGCCCGCCGTGATCAGGCGGTGCGCGTCGCCCTACTTCAGCGCGAAGCCCTGCGCGCGGACGAACTCGCCGAAGTCCGTGCGGTGCGGCACCGCGTACTGGCGCGCCTTGTCTTCCGACCAGCTGTAGGTCTCGACGGTGCCGAAGCGCTGCGTATCACGCTGCTTGCCGCGCGGCGTCGGGCGCGCGCCCTCGCGCCGCTGGTCGTAGGCTTCCAGCTGGGCTTCGAAATCGCGGTCGTCGTAACGGTCGACGTGCACCGTCATCGCGAGCGGCAGACGCATGCTGATCTCGCCCGGCTTCGACGGATAGCCGACACATAGCCCCGCGACCGGAAACACCCACTGCGGCAGCTCGAGCAGCGTCGCCAGCTCGCGGGCGCGGTCGCGCACCAGGCTCAGCGGGCAGCAGCCGAGGCCGACGGATTCCGCCGCAGTCACGAAGGCCTGCAGCACGATGCCGGCGTCGACCGCGGCATTCATGAACATGTCGAGGGTGTCGTTGGGGAATGGCTTGTCGCGGCCTGCGATCCACGGCATGGCGGCGAGCCAGCCCTGCAGCGTCGCGCGCTTTTCGGGATCGACGATCCGCACGATGCTCGCCTGCTGCAGGTCGGATTTCGACGGCGCCGAGAACGCGGCGGCGAACAGCAGCTGCATCAGGTCTTCGCCGACCGGCGTGTCGGCGTAGTTGCGGCACACGCGGCGCGACAGCATCGCTGCGAGCGCGCCCTCCACCGGCCGCTCCGTGCCTGCCTCGGCGGCCAGGCCGAAGCGCGCTTCGATCAGTTCGGCAAGATGTGCGTGCATCGGCGCCGCCTCAGGGCTTCGCATGGCGCCGCGCCACGGTGAACCTCAGGGCTGCATCGCCCACCGCCTCGGCGTGCGGCGTGCCCGCCGGAACCTCGAAGCTCTCGCCGGCACGGTAGGTCCGTGTCGCGCCGCCCATCGTGATGCTGAACTCGCCCGCGGTGACCAGGATGCGGGCGTCGAAGGCGTGCTGGTGCTCGGGGTCGCTAAAGCCGGCGGGCATCTCCCGCTCGACGATTTCGTCGTAGCCCTCGGCGCGCGCGGCGGCGGCGAATGCCTGGGTGTCCATGTCGGGTTTCTCCTTCAGTAGGACTTGGGCAGGCCGAGCACGCGCTCGGCGATGAAGCAAAGCACCAGCTGCGGGCTCACCGGCGCGATGCGCCCGATAAGCGACTCGCGTAGAAACCTCTCGACGTGATACTCCTTGGCGTAGCCGAAGCCGCCGTGCGTCATCACGGCCTGCTGGCAGGCGTCGAACGAGGCTTCGCCGGCAAGGTACTTGGCCGCGTTCGCCTCCGCGCCGCAGGGCAGGCCCTGGTCGTAGAGCCAGGCGGCCTTCATCACCATCAGGTTGGCTGCCTCCAGCTCCATCCAGTTCTTTGCCAGCGGATGCTGGATCGCCTGGTTCTGCCCGATCGGGCGGTCGAACACGATCCGCTCCTTGGCGTAGGCCGCCGCGCGCGCGAGCGCACAGCGCCCGAGACCGACCGATTCCGCTGCGATCAGAATGCGCTCCGGGTTCATGCCGTGCAGGATGTATTCGAATCCCCGCCCCTCCTCGCCGATGCGGTCGGCCGCGGGCACCGGCAGGCCGTCGAAGAACACCTGGTTCGAGTCGACCGCCTTGCGGCCCATCTTCTCGATCTCGCGCACCTCGATGTAACTGCGGTCGAAGTCGGTGTAGAACAGCGACAGCCCCTGCGTCGGTTTCGCCACCTCTTCGAGCGGCGTGGTGCGGGCCAGCAGCAGCACCTTCTCCGCGATCTGCGCGGTCGAGATCCACACTTTCTGCCCGGAGACGAGGTAGCGGTCGCCCTTTTTCTCCGCCTTGGTCTTGATGCGCGTGGTGTTGAGGCCGGTGTTCGGCTCGGTGACCGCG
>LJTQ01000046.1 GCA_001303445.1 Betaproteobacteria bacterium SG8_39
TCGCGGGATTCCTGGCCCTGTTCCAGATCCTCGTCCTGCGCAGCGCGATCAGCGGGGCCGAGGGGATCCTGTACGGCATCGTCCTGACGATCGGCGGTCTCGCGCTGTTCATGGAAGGCGTGCGCCTCGCGCTGATGCCGTTCGCGGAAACCATCGGCCGGCTGATGCCGCAGCGCGTCTCGCTTATCGGCGTACTCGGCGTGGCCTTCGCGCTCGGTGTGCTCGCCACGCTCGCCGAGCCGGCGATCGGGGCGCTGCAGGCCGCCGGCAGCCTGACCGATGCCGCGCGCGCCCCGGTGCTCGCCGCGCTGCTCACCCGTCACGCCGACGCGCTGGTCGGCGCCGTCGGGATCGGCGTCGGCATCGCCGTGCTGCTCGGCATCCTGCGCATGATGTATGGCTGGCGCCTGAAGACGCTGATCATCGCCGTGCTGACACCCTGCCTCGGTCTCACGCTGTGGATGGCCACGGACGCGCGGCTCGCGACGGTCGTCGGCCTGGCCTGGGATTGCGGCGCCGTGACGACCGGGCCCGTCACCGTGCCGCTGGTGCTCGCGATCGGCGTCGGCGTGGCGAGCGCCGCGGGCAAGGAAGACAACCCGCTTTCCGGCTTCGGCATCGTGACGCTGGCGTCGCTGTTTCCGGCGCTCATGGTGCTGCTGCTCGGACTGTGGGCGGGCGGACTGAACGAGGCGCCGGCCGCGGTCGCGGCGCAGGCCGCACAGCCGTGGCACGAGCAGACGCCGTTTGCCGAGGGGCTGGGTGCATTGCGGGCGATCCTGCCGCTGATCGTATTTCTCTGGCTGATCCTGCGGGTCTGGTTGAAGGAACCCCTGCGCGATACGCCCTCGCTGTTCTACGGCTTCGCGGTCGCGATTCTCGGCATGCTGCTGTTCAATCTCGGGCTGGCCTACGGCCTCAACCCGCTCGGCGAGCAGACCGGCGCGCTGGTGCCCGGTACCTTCGATCGGCAGGCCGGCGGATCGAACATGTTCTACGGCGTTTGGGGCGGCCTCGCCGTGGCGCTCGGCTTCGCCGCCGCGCTCGGCTTCGCGGCGACGATCGCGGAGCCCGCGCTGTCGGCGATGGGGTTCACGGTCGAGACGCTGACCGAGGGCGCGTTCCCACGCAAGCTGCTGATCCGCACCGTCGCGCTCGGCGTCGCGCTCGGCGTCGCACTGGGCGTGGCGAAGATCGTGTTCGACCTCGCGCTGGTCTGGCTGCTGGTGCCGGGGTATTCGCTCGCGCTGGCGATGACGCTCGTTTCGAGCGAGGAGTACGTCAACCTGGCGTGGGACAGCGCGGGCGTAACGACCGGGCCGGTGACCGTGCCGCTGGTGCTCGCGCTCGGCCTCGGCCTGGGGCGCACTGTCGGCGTCGCCGAAGGCTTTGGCGTACTGGCCATGGCCTCGGTCGGGCCGATCGTTTCGGTGCTTGCAGTCGGGCTCTGGGTGTCGCTGCGCAAGCGCCGCGCGCGGCGCCTCGCGGCGCTGGAGGCCGCTGCGGCATGAGCCGCGAGCTCATCGTTCTCACCGATGCGGTGCTGATCACCTGCGTGGTTCAGCGTGGCGTCGCCGACGACGTCGTCAGCGCGGCGCTGGAGGCCGGGGTGCAGGGCGCGACCGTGTTCTACGCGCGCGGCACCGGGGTGCGCCAGCGTGCGCTCGGCGTGCTGGGCGTCACGGTGAGCGCGGAGAAGGAGGTGATCATCTTCGTCGTGCCGAGCGAGCAGGCCGAGCTGATCTTCGAGCGCGCATACCTCGCGGGCAAGCTCGACACGCCGGGCATGGGGCTGATCACGATGTCGCCGCTGGAGAAGATGGCGACCTACGTGCCGCACGACATCGTCGAACGGTTCTCGTCGGAGTAGACGCGTGCAGCGCTACAAGACGATCACCTGCATCATTCCCTCCGGCCACGCGCTCGAGCTGCTCGAGCGGCTGCGCAGCGAGCAGGGGGTGACGAGCGCCTACGCGCACCATGCGCGGGACGTCGCCTCGCACGCGGGCGGCGGGGGGCAGACGATCGCCGACGAGAGCGAGGTGGTGACCGTGCTGGTCGCCGCGGAGGACGCCGACCGCCTGTTCGAGTTCCTCCACCAGGCCGCGGGGATCGGCACGCCCGAGGGCGGGCTGATCTTCATGGAGCGCATGCTGGCAGCGCGCGCCTCGCCGGCGCCGGAAGCTTGATCTGGCGCAAACCGCCACGGATCCGGAAAGCGCTTATAATCTCGCGGGTTAGCGCTGCGGCGGTGGCCGCAGCCCCGGCACGCGATGAGCCTCTACACCCTAGGCCTGAATCACCAAACTGCACCGCTCGAGATACGCGAGCGGGTGGTGTTCCATGTCGAGCGCCTGCGCGAGGCGCTCTCCGAGGTGACCCGCGGCCGCGCCAACGAGGCGGCGATCCTCTCGACCTGCAACCGCACCGAGCTGTATCTGGCGACGGGGGAGCCGCGCGCGGCGGCGACCTGGTTCGCCGAGTATCACCGCATGAGCCCGGATGCGCTCTCGCCCTACCTGTACACCCTGCCGAGCGATCATGCGGTACGCCACGCCTTCCGCGTCGCCTCCGGCCTCGATTCGATGGTGCTGGGCGAGCCGCAGATTCTCGGCCAGATGAAGGACGCCGCGCGTGCGGCGGAGGATGCGGGCACGCTGGGCACCGTGCTGCACAAGCTGTTTCAGCGCTCGTTTGCGGTGGCGAAGGAAGTGCGCACGACGACGCGCATCGGCGCGAACAGCGTGTCGATGGCGGCGGCCTCGGTGAAACTCGCGGCGCGCATCTTTCCCAGCCTGCACGAGCAGAAGGTGCTGTTCATCGGCGCGGGCGAAATGATCGAGCTCTGCGCGACACATTTTTCAGCGCAGAATCCGGCGCGTATCACGGTCGCGAACCGCACGCTCGAGCGCGCCGAGGCGCTGGCGCACCGCTTCGGCGGGCAGGCGATCGAGCTGCGTGCGCTTTCGGCGCACTTGCACGAGCACGACATCGTCGTTTCCTGCACCGCCTCGTCGCTGCCGATTCTCGGCAAAGGCCTGATCGAACGGGCACTGCGCGCGCGGCGCCGCCGGCCGATGTTCATGGTCGACCTTGCCGTGCCGCGCGACATCGAGCTCGAGGTTGCCGAGATGGACGACGTGTTCCTCTACACGGTCGACGACCTTTCGGATCTGGTGGCGGCGAACCTGGACGCGCGCCGCTCGGCCGTCGAACAGGCCGAGGCGATCATCGAGACGCAGGTCGGCCAGTTCATGCACTGGATGGATGCGCGCGAAGGCGTGCCGCTCATCCGTGCGCTGCGTGACCAGGTCGATGCCGCCCGGCAGCAGGAGCTCGACCGCGCGGCGCGCATGCTGGCGCGCGGTGACGACCCGGCCGTGGTGCTGGAGGCGTTTTCCAAGGGCCTCACCAACAAGCTGCTGCACGGGCCGACACAGGCGCTCAACACGGCGCGTGGCGACGAGCGTGGCCAGCTCGCCGAGCTGCTCGTCCGGCTGTTCCGCATCCGGTCCTAAGGACCGTCCGAGTCAACGACCGGCGCGCGCGTCGTGAAAGCCTCTTTACGCTCCAAGCTCGACGGCCTCGCGGGGCGGCTCGAGGATCTGAACCGGCTGCTCGCGGCCGAGGACGCGACGCGCGACCTCGAGCAATTCAAGCGCCTGTCGCGCGAGCATGCCGAGCTGGGCGAACTGGTCGATCTGTACGGGCGCTACCGGCAGGCCGAGGGCGATGCGGCGACCGCGCGGGACATGAGCGTCGATCCGGAGATGCGCAGCTTCGCGGAGGACGAGCTGCGCGGCGCCGAGGAGGCGATGGAGCAGGCCGAGGAGGCGATTCGCAAGGCGCTGCTGCCGAAGGATCCGAACGACGAGCGCAACACCTTTCTCGAGATCCGCGCCGGCACGGGCGGCGACGAGTCCGCGCTGTTCGCGGGCGACCTGTTTCGCATGTACTTGCGCTACGCCGAGCGGCAGCGCTGGCAGGTGGAGGTCATCTCCGAAAGTTCCGCGGAGGTCGGTGGTTACAAGGAGGTCGTGGCGCGGGTCGTCGGCCGCGGCGCCTATTCGAAGCTCAAGTTCGAGTCCGGCGGCCACCGCGTGCAGCGCGTTCCGGAAACCGAGGCCCAGGGGCGCATCCACACCTCGGCCTGTACGGTTGCCGTGCTGCCGGAAGCGGACCAGGTTGCGGAGGTGGTGCTGAACCCGGCGGAGCTGCGCATCGACACCTTCCGCGCCTCGGGCGCGGGCGGGCAGCACGTCAACAAGACTGAATCCGCGATCCGCGTGACGCATCTGCCGACCGGCATCGTCGTCGAATGCCAGGATTCGCGCTCGCAGCACAAGAACCGCGAAAAGGCGCTCGGCGTGCTGGCGGCGCGCATCCACGACCGGCAGCTGCGGGAGCAGCAGGCGAAGACGGCATCGACACGCAAGAGCCTGATCGGCTCGGGCGACCGCTCGGAGCGCATCCGGACCTACAACTTTCCGCAGGGCCGCGTGACCGATCACCGCATCAACCTCACGCTCTACAAGCTCGATCGTGTCATGGAGGGCGAGCTCGACGAGATCGTCGACGCGCTCACCTCCGAGTTTCAGGCCGAGCAGCTCGCGCAGCTCGCCGAGGAATCCGAGCCCGCGCGCGCGCCGGCTTGACGCGCGTGCCGGTGACGGTCGGCGAAGCGCTGCGCAGCGCCGGACTCGACGCGCGCGAGGCGCGTGTGCTGCTCGCGGCGGCGGCGCAGCAGCCCGAGGCCCGCATTGCCGCGCACCCCGAGCAGCGGCTCGAGGCGGCGGTGCAGGCCCGCTTCGAAGGCTGGGCGGCGCGGCGCAGGCAGGGCGAACCGGTTGCCTACCTCACCGGCTGGCGCGAGTTCTTCGGCCTCGCGCTCGCTGTGACGCCCGCGGTGCTCATTCCGCGCCACGAATCCGAGCTTCTGGTGGAGCGCGCACTGGCGGTGCTGCCGGCGCAGGCGGCGTGTCGCGTGCTCGATCTCGGCAGCGGCAGCGGGGCGCTGGCGCTGGCGATCAAGCACCTGCGGCCCGCTGCCCAGCTGATCGGTGTCGATGCGAGCCGCGACGCGCTCGAGGTGGCGCGCGGCAACGCGGCGCGTCTCGGTCTGGACGTCGACTGGCGCGCAGGACGCTGGTTCGAGGCCGTGCCGGGCGAGCGCTTCGACCTGATCGTCTCCAATCCGCCTTACGTCGCGCAGGGCGATCCGCATCTTGCGCAGGGCGACCTGCGCTTCGAGCCGCGCGAGGCCTTGGTCGGCGGCGCGGATGGCCTGGACGCGATTCGTCGCATCGCGCACGGGGTGCACGAGCACCTGGCGCCCGGGGGGTGGGTTTTTCTCGAGCATGGCATTGACCAGGCCGAGGCGGTGCGTGCCTGCCTGGTGGCGGCGGGGCTGGCGCAGGTCGAAACCTGGCGCGACCTCGCGCAGCATCCGCGCGTGACCGGCGGCTGCGTTGACCAAACGGGGCGGGCCCGCTAAAATCCGACCAATTTCGTCAACTATTCCCCCTTGGCATCTCGAGGTCGAACATGGACACCCAAGCGCTCATCAAACAGCAGGTCAACACGCATCCCGTCGTGCTCTACATGAAGGGCACGCCCCAGTTCCCGATGTGCGGCTTCTCGGCGACGGTGGTACAGGTGCTGCGTGCTGCCGGCGTCGAGCAGTTCCACAGCGTCAACGTGCTCGAGGACCCGGCGATTCGCGAAGGCATCAAGCAGTTCGCGAACTGGCCGACGATTCCGCAGCTCTACGTCAACGGCGAGTTCATCGGCGGCTGCGACATCCTGCGCGAGATGTTCCAGAGCGGCGAGCTGCAGCAGGTGCTCGCCGGCGCGCGCAACGTCTCCGCCTGAGGTCTGAGGTCTGGGGTCCGGCGCCGCTAGGTGCCGGCCTCGCGCGCGCGCACGGTCAGCTGCGCGACGAGCGTCTGCGCCTGGCGCAGGTACCCCGCGCCGAACAGGTTGAGGTGGTTCAGCACGTGGTAGAGGTTGTAGAGATCCCGACGTTGCGCGTAGCCTGAATCGAGCGGCCACGCGGCGTCGTAGGCCGCGTAGAACGCCCGCGGAAATCTACCGAACAGCTCGGTCATCGCAAGGTCAGCCTCGCGGTCGCCGTAGTACACCGCCGGATCGAAGAGCACCGGCCCGGCGGGCGTGAAACCGATGTTGCCCTGCCACAGGTCACCGTGCAGCAGCGACGCGGGCGGGCGGTGCGCGGCGAGCAGGCCGCGCAGCGCCGCGAGATCGAATTCGAAACCCGCTGCGCGGGCGCGCGCGGCCTGGGGCGCGAGCCGTTTCTCGAACCAGAATGCCGACCAGTCCGTCTGCCAGCCGTTCAGCTGAGGCGCGAGGCCGATCCAGTTGTCGGCGTGCCAGCCGAACTGCGGCGCCGTGTTCCGGTGCAGCGCAGCGATGCGGCGTGCGAGCGCAGGCCAGTCGGCGCGCGCACCGAGCGCGAGCCGCTGCATCTCGATGCGGGCTTCCCCCGCGTCCACCCCGACCGCGTAGACGCGCGGCACCGGCACCCCGGCCGCCGCGAGGGCGGCCAGGCCCTCGGCCTCGGCGCGGAACATCGGCGCCTGCGCCGCAGGCCCTCGCTTGACGAAGCGTTCGGCGGGCCGCGCGCTCAAACGCCCGACATGCGCAGGTTCGCCATCGACAGGCGCTCGACGAGGATATCCATGAAGGCGCGGTCGAACTTGTGCTGGCAGCCCTCGGTCGCCTGTACGAGCCGCTCAGTCGGCACCGTGATGATCTTCGCGTCGGAGGTGACGGTGACGTCGGCCACGCGCGTGCGCGCGGTCTTCGACAGATAGGCCATCTCGCCGAAGGGCTCCCCCGGCCGCAGGATCGTGAGCAGCTTGCCTCTCTTCGTGATCTGCACCTGTCCCTCGGCAAGCACGCAGAAATAGGTGCCGGTTTCGCCTTCCCGCATGATGTGCTCGCCCGCCTCGGCCGCGCGCCAGCTCGAGATGCGCGCGACTTCCCACAGCTCGGCGTCCGAGAAGTTCTCGAAGAACGGCAGCGTGCGCAGCGTCTCGAACTTGTCCGAGTCGGTAAACGCCTGGCTGCGCGTTACCGGCTCGTCGCTGCGCGACACGTCGGCGAGGTCACTCGAGAACTCGCCCCACTGCGCGTAGCGCTCGGCGAGATTGCGCGCGGTCGCGCGGCGCACGATGTCGTCGATGGCTTTCGGGATCTCCGACCGATAGGTCGAGGGCAGCGGCGCATCCGCATTGGTGATCTGGTAAATGAGGCTGAAATTATTCGTCGCCTGAAACGGCAGCCGCCCGGTGAGCAGGTGAAACATCACCACGCCCATCGAATAGATGTCGGTCTGGTGCGTCAACGCCTGCTCCTTGACCTGCTCGGGCGACATGTACGCGGGCGAGCCGATGGCGGAGACCTGCGTGGTGTCACCCGCGGCGAGGAGGGCGGCGCCGAAATCCGTGATCTTCACGTCCGTTTCGCCGGCGTGCAGGATGTTCGCGGGCTTGATGTCGCGATGCGTGACGCCCATGCGCTGCGCGAATTCCAGTGCACGCGAGCACTTGAACGCGATCTCCACCACCCGGTCGATCGGCAGAAGGTTGTCGGCGCGACAGAACTGCTCGAGCGTGCCGCCGTCGACGTATTCCATGACGATGTAGTGCAGGTCCTCCTCGGAAACCGCGTCGTAGATCTCGCAGATATGCGGGTGCTGCAACTTCCCCGCCAGCGAGGCCTCGGTCACGAACAGCTTGCGGATCATCTTGCCGCGCGCGGGATCGTTGAACGCCTCTGAAAAGACCAGCTTGACCGCCACCTCACGCCGGTTGAACGGGTCGTCGCAGAGGTAGACCTCGCTGGTGGCGCCTTCGCCGATGCGGCGCTTGACGGGGTACTTGCCGATTCGCTCCCGCGGGGTCTGTGCGCCGTTCACCATCGCTCAGATCGGCGTACGCAGCCGGCGCCGTGCGCGCCGTGCGGCGGCCCGCACCTGCGCTGGCGCCGTGCCACCCCGATGGCGTCGTGCAGCCGCCGAACCTTCGGCGGAGAGATAGCGATAGACGTCGGCGCGGATGGCCTTGGAGAAGCGCTGTAGCTCGGCGAGCGGCAGCTCGGCCAGGTCGCAGCCGCGCAGCTCGGCATGCCGCACAGCGCGCGCCACCGCCTCGTGTGCGTCGCGAAACGGCAGGCCGTGGCGAACCAGGTAGTCGGCGAGGTCGGTCGCCGTCGCGTAGCCTTCGCGCAGCGCGGCGCGCATCGCCTCCGGCACGGCCTCGAGGCCGGCAACGAGATCGGCGAAGACCGCGAGCGCGTCCGACAGCGTGTCGACCGCGTCGAAGACCGGCTCCTTGTCTTCCTGGTTGTCCTTGTTGTAGGCGAGCGGTTGCGACTTCATCAAGGCGAGCAGTGCGACCAGGTCGCCGAACACGCGCGCACTCTTGCCGCGCACCAATTCCGGCACGTCCGGGTTCTTCTTCTGCGGCATGATCGACGAGCCGGTGCAGAACCGGTCGGGCAGGCGCACGAAGCCGAAGCGCGGGTTGCTCCACAGCACCAGCTCCTCCGCCAGGCGCGAGAGGTGCATCATCGCGATCGACGCGCAGGCGCAGAATTCGATCGCGAAATCGCGATCCGAAACGGCGTCGAGCGAGTTTTCGCAGACGCCTGCGAAGCCGAGCGCCCTGGCGACCCGTGCACGATCGATCGGGAAACTGGTGCCGGCGAGCGCGGCGGCGCCGAGCGGCAGCTGGTTGAGGCCCGTGCGGCAGGCCGCGAGGCGCGCGCGATCGCGCAGCAGCATCTCGACGTAGGCGAGCAGGTGATGCCCGAAGGTGACGGGCTGGGCGACCTGCAGGTGCGTGAACCCCGGCATCACGGTCGCGGCATGGCGCTCCGCCTGATCGACGAGCGCACGCAGCAGCTGGGCGAGGCGTCCCTGGAGGGCGTCGATCTCGCCGCGCAGCCAGAGTCGCAGGTCGGTGGCGACCTGATCGTTTCTCGAGCGCGCGGTGTGCAGCCGCTTGCCGGCGTCGCCGACGAGCGCGGTCAGGCGGCGCTCGATGTTCAGGTGCACGTCCTCGGCGTCGATTGACCACGCGAACTGCCCCGCGGCGATCTCGCGTCGGATCCGCGCCAGTCCGCGCTCGATGGCGGCGAGGTCCCTGCGGCTGAGGATGCGCCGCGCTGCGAGCATGCGCGCATGCGCGAGCGAGGCTTCGATGTCGACCTCGGCGAGTCGCCGGTCGAAGGGCACCGACGCGGTGAAACGCTTGACCAGCGCATCCACCGGTTCCGAAAAGCGGCCGGACCATGCCTGTGTGCTGCGCGGGCTGCGCCGCGCCGCGCGCGGTGCGGCGCGGCCCGCCCGAGGTGACCGCTTGGAGACGCTACGAGGCATGGGGCATACTGGGTGCGCGCACGAACGCAACTGGAGACTTGGCGCCGGTCCTCCCTGAAAGAACGCGGCAATGGTGTGGCGAGTATAAATCAAAACGCTCTATCGAACGGGCTGCCCGACTTCCGCAATCTCGGCGTCATCGCGCGCGTCCTGATCGGCGTGCACGTGCTCGCCTGCGGTGCGATGCTCGCGGCCGCCTCCGGCTGGGACGATCTGCTCGATCGGCTCATGCTCGCAGCGGGATTCATCGAGCCCATCCTCCTCGCGAGTCTGTTGCTGCTCGTCGTCCTGTCTCCCATGCTGAACCGCTTGCACTTCGTCGCGGGCGCGGGCGTGGTGCTGGTGCTGGTGCTTGCCGTCACCGCGCTGGCCTATGACGGCGTGGCGCGCGTGTTCGGTATCCCGGTCGGCGCCGGACTGGTGCAGGCGCTGCTGCTGGCGACCCTCGCCACGCTGCTGCTGCTCGGCTACCTGCGGCTGGCGATCAAGGCTTACTCCCCCGCGCTCGCCGAGGCGCGCCTGCAGGCGCTGCAGGCGCGCATCCGCCCGCACTTCCTGTTCAACAGCCTGAACGCCGTGCTGTCCCTGATCCGGCGCGACCCGGTGCGCGCCGAGCGTGCGCTGGAAGACCTCGCCGACCTGTTCCGCACGCTGATGGCGGATGCGCGCCAGTTCGTGCACCTGGCCGACGAGATTGCGCTGCTCGAGCGCTACGCGAGCCTGGAGCAGCTGCGCCTCGGTGAACGTCTGCGTATCGTCTGGGAGCTGGATGCGGCGCCGTCGGATGCGATTCTGCCGCCACTCGTGCTGCAGCCTTTGCTGGAGAATGCCATCTATCATGGCGTCGAGCCGTCGACCGAGCCGGCCGAGGTGGTGGTGCGCATCGCGCAGCACGGCAACCGCCTGCGCGTGCTCATCGAGAATCCGTTTTCGGAGCGTCACGTGCATCATGCCGGCAACCGCATGGCGATCGAGAACATCCGCGAGCGACTGATGCTGTTTTTCGACGCCGAGGCGCGACTCAGCGCGCGCATCGAGGGCCAACGCTACATCGCGGAGATCGAAATGCCGTACCGGCCCGCACCGAAGCCGCGACGCGGCGCGGCGGCGGGCGCGCGGCAGGAGGCATGAACATGCTGCGCGTGTTCATTGCGGACGACGAGGCACCGGCACGCGCGCGGCTGCGCGAGCTGCTCGGTGACATCGGTGCCGAGCTGCCGACCCAGCTCGTCGGCGAGGCGCGCAACGGGATCGAAACGATCGAGCGGCTGCCGGAGAGCGGTGCGCAGGTGCTGCTGCTCGACATCGAGATGCCGGGCATGCACGGTCTCGAGGTCGCGCGCCATATCGCGCGCCTGGACGAGGGCCCGGCGGTGATTTTCGTCACCGCGCACGACCGGCACGCGGTCGAAGCCTTCGAGCTGAACGCGCTCGACTACCTGCTCAAGCCGGTGCGTGCGGCGCGCCTGGCTGCCGCGCTCACGCGCGCGCAGGCCGTCGGCGCGCCCTCGGCGCAGACGCTGGAAACCGCAGCCGAGCAGCTGCGCGAAACGGACGGGCGCGGGCGCACGCATTTTTCGCTGACCGAGCGCAACCGGATCGTGCTGGTTCCGGTGAACGAAGTCGTTTACCTGAAGGCCGAGCAGAAGTATGTGACCTTGCGTACGCGGGAGCGCGAACACCTGATCGACGAGTCGCTGATTTCGCTCGAGCGGGAGCTCGGCGAGCGTTTCGTGCGGATCCACCGCAATTGCATCGTCGCGCGCGACGCGGTGCGCGGCTTCGAGCGGGAGGGCGCGAGCGAAGACGAGGAGGCGCACTGGCGGGTCGTGCTGGATGGCGTGGCGGAACGCCTGCCGGTGAGCCGGCGGCAATGGGCGGCGGTGCGCGCACTGGTCGCGCAGCCCTGAGCCGCGCGGCGTCGACTACTGCGCCGGCACGGTGATTCGGCCGGCCGCCTGCTCGATGCGCCGATCGAGATAGCTCTGGTAGAAGCCCGGCACGGTGAGCCCGATCAGTGCGGGTGCGAGCGACTCGCCGCCCGCGCCGACGAACTTGACCACCGGCACGAAGCGCACCTGCTCGGCCCGCGCAAATGCGCGGTGCGTCGTCGCGCGGCCGGAATAATCGACCAGCGGTGACTCGCTGGTGATGTCGACCTCGAGCATGCGCTGCGTGGTGCGCGACGCGGGATCGCTGTTCATCGGGCCGAGATAGTCGCGCCGTGCCAAATCACAGTAAGGGCAGCCGGGCTGGCTGAAGAACACCAGCAGCGGAACGCGCGCGGCCGCGGCTTCCCGCGCAGACCGCGCCAGATCCTGCGCCATGGCGATCGCCTGCGCCGCAGCGGTTTGCGAAAGGACACATGCTAGAATCGCCGCGCAAAAACGCAGCACGGCGCGGCGCATCGCGTGAGGGTTGCGTTTGTCCATTTCTATGCAAACCTCCGTTTCGCGTCCCGCCGGGCGACTCGTCATCGCGACGCGCCGCAGCCGCCTCGCGCTGTGGCAGGCCAATCACGTCAAGCACGCGCTCGAAGCATTATATCCGGGGCTCGTCGTCGAGCTGCTCGCGCTCTCGACCAAGGGCGACGAGCTGCTCGAGGCGCGCCTCGACAAGGTGGGCGGCAAGGGTCTGTTCGTCAAGGAACTCGAGTCCGCGCTCGCGGAAGGTCGCGCTGACCTCGCGGTGCATTCGATGAAGGACGTTCCGGCGGAGCTGCCATCCGGGTTCGTGCTTGCTGCGATCCTGGCTCGGGAAGATCCGCGTGATGCGCTGGTCTCTGCACGCTTCGATTCGCTGGCGGCGCTCCCGGCCGGCGGGGTGCTCGGCACCTCGAGCCTGCGCCGCGCAGCCCAGGTCGCGGCGCGCTTTCCGGGCCTGCGCATCGAGACCTTGCGTGGCAACGTCGAGACGCGCCTGGCAAAGCTCGACCGCGGCGAATATGACGCGATCATCCTGGCCGCGGCCGGTCTGAAGCGGCTGGGGCTGGCAGCGCGCATTCGCGCGCTGCTGGAGCCGGCGCTGAGCCTGCCGGCGGCGGGGCAAGGCGCGCTCGGTATTGAATGCATGGCGCAGCGCGAGGACGTCATCCAGCGGGTTGCGCCGCTGGCCGACGCAGCGACGGCGGCCTGCGTACGGGCCGAGCGGGCGGTGAGCCGCGCCCTGGGCGGCAATTGCGCCGTGCCGCTGGGTGCGTACGCACAGGTCGTGCGCGACGGCGTGCAGCTGCAGGCCGTGGTGGCCGCGCCCGACGGTCGGCGTGTCGCCCGGGCAGAGGATCAGGGTGCGGCGGACGCTCCGGAAGCCCTCGGCGAACGGGTCGCGGCGCTGCTGCGCGCGCGCGGTGCCGGGGAAATCCTCGCCGCGCTGCCCGTCGACGGCTGAGCATCGGCGTGCCGGCCCGCCCGCAGGGTGAACGCGGTGAGCGAAGGGACGGCGGGCGGCTCGCCGGGCGCGGCGTGGTCGTGACGCGCCCGCGCGAGCAGGCCGACGGTCTCGCAGCCGAGATCGAGCGCGCCGGCGGCGTCGTGTTCCGCTTCCCGGCAATCGAGATCGAGGACGTGCCGGATCTCGGACCGCTCCTGGCGCTCGTCGACCGGCTGGAGGACTTCGGCCTGGCGATCTTCATCAGCCCGAGCGCGGTCGCCAAGGCGATGAACCTGGTCCGGCTGCGCCGTGGCGACCGGGCGTGGCCGGCGCGGCTGCGCGTCGCGGCAATCGGGCGCGGCAGCCGGCGTGCGCTCGAGCAGCAGGGGTTTAGCGCCGTCATCGCGCCGTCGGCGCACGCCGACAGCGAGGCCTTGCTCGACCTGCCGGAGCTGTCGTCGGTGGCGGGGCAGCGCGTCTTGATTTTCCGCGGCGAGGGCGGGCGCGAGCTGCTCGGCGATACGCTGCGCGCGCGCGGCGCCGATGTGACCTATGCGGAATGCTACCGGCGCGGCCGTCCGAGCATCGATTGCGCGCCGTTGCTCGCCGCCTGGGCGCGCGGTGCCGTGCACGCGGTGACGGTCAGTTCCGGCGAGGGGCTCGCGAACCTTTACGACATGCTCGGCAAGCTGGGTCAGCACTGGTTGCGCTCGACGCCGCTCTTCGTGCCGCACCCGCGACTGCTGCGCAGCGCCGAGCAGCTCGGGATCCGCGAGATCCGTGTCGCGGGCAGCACGGATGAAGCGGTCGTGCGCGCGCTGGTTGCATACTTTGCCGGCGCGAAGTAAAAACCAACAACGATGACCGCAAACGACGATAAGAACGCGCCGACTGGGGACGTGGCCGCCGATTCCGGGCCGAACGGGGCGTCGACGCAGGCCGAGGCTGCCGAGCAGCAGGCCGAGCCGGCGCCGGCGGACGACGCCGGGCGCGGCGCGCGGCCACGCTCGGGGGCCGCGTGGTTCGCGGTGCTGCTTGCGCTGGTCGCGGCGGGGATGGCGGGCGGCGCGTGGTTCGACGCACGCAAGCGGATCGACGGGGCGACCGAGACGCTCGCTCAGCGCGTGCAGGCGCTCGAAGGGCAGCAGGGTCGGCTGCGCAGCCTGGCCCAGGAAGCGCAGCAAAGCACGCAGGCGCTGCAGGGCAAGCTCTCGACCCTCGAGGTGCGCGTTGCCGACGCGCAGGCACAGCGCGCGGCGATCGAGGCGCTGTATCAGGAACTGTCGCGCAACCGAAACGAATGGCGCATCGCCGAAGTCGAGCAGATGGTCGACATCGCCTCGCAGCAGCTCGATCTGGCGGGCAACGCGCGTGGCGCGCTGCTCGCACTGCAGCTCGCCGAGTCCCGTCTCGCCCGGCGTGATGACGCGGCGTTTGCGCCGCTGCGCACCGCGCTGGCGCGGGACATCGAGAAGCTCAAAGCCCTGCCGGCGTTCGATCCAGGTGCACTCGGCCAGCGCATCGAGCGCCTCGCAGTCAGCGTCGAGGCGTTGCCAATGGCGTTCGACGAGCGGCCTGTGCGGACCTCGGCGACCGGCGGGGGTGGGCCTGCGCCGTCGAGCGACGCATGGTACGCACGGTTGTGGGCAGAGGTCTGGCGTGAAATTCGCCAGCTCATCGTCGTGCGTCGCGTCGAGAGCCCGGAGCCGCCGCTGCTCGCCCCGACGCAGGCCTATTTCCTGCGCGAAAACCTGCGCCTGCGCCTGCTGAGCGCGCGGCTCGCGCTGCTGACGCGCGATGCGGGCGCCTACCGCGACGATCTGCAGGTCGCGCAGACCTGGATCAAGCGCTATTTCGATGTGCGCTCGGCGCGAACCGCCGAAGTGCTTGCGCAGCTCGAAGAGCTGGCCGCCGCGCCGCTGCAGCCGGAGCTGCCTTCGATTGCAGGCAGCGTGAATGCCGTGCGCGCGTTGGACGCGCGCAGCGGACGCGGATCGTAAACGTATGACGGCGTCCGGGGTGTCCGGATGAGAGGGCTGATCTGGCTGCTCATCGTCTTCGCTGCGGCGATCGCGCTCGCGCTGGTCGGTGCCAGGGAAACGGGCTACGTCCTGTTCGTCTATCCGCCGTATCGGGTCGAGCTGTCGCTGATCCTGTTCGTGCTGGTGGCGCTGCTCGGTTTCGCGGTGCTTTATTTTGCAGCGCGCCTGCTCTATCAGCTGCTCGCCCTGCCGGGCCGCCTGCGGGCCTACCGCGCGCGCAGGCGCCAGGCGCGCGCTCAGGGCGCCCTGGTGGCCTCGCTGCAGGCGTATTTCGAGGGACGCTACCTGCGCGCGGAAAAGGACGCCGGGCGAGCCTACGACGGGGGTGCGGCGCCGGGCGTGGCCGCGCTGCTCGCGGCGCGCGCCGCGCACCGCTTGCGCGACTTCACCGGGCGCGACCGCTGGCTCGCACGCGCGGAAGCCGCGGGCGAATCGGTGCGCGTCGCGCAAACGCTCACCCGGGCGGAACTCGCGCTCGAAGAGCGCGACTTTCAATCCGCACGCAGCCTGTTGCGCAGTCTGCCGTCGGCCAGAGCCAAGGAGGCTGCAAGCCAGCGCATGCTGCTACGCGCCGAGCGGGGCGCCGGAAACTGGGAGGAGGTCGAGCGCATGGCGACGCGGCTCGCCAAGGAGG
>LJTQ01000047.1 GCA_001303445.1 Betaproteobacteria bacterium SG8_39
GCGCGACGAAGGTCATGCGCGCCGCGCTCTCCGGCCGCTCCTGGCGCCACTGCACCAGCACCAGCGCCGCGACCGCGAGCACTGCGAGCGTGAACACCACGTACACCGCGTTCGAACGCTTCGAGGCATCGCTGAAGGGCACCGGCTCGCTGTAGCGCACCGCGATCCGGTTGGCGTCGGGCACGGGAACCGCATCTTTCAGCGACTCGAGCAGCGGCGCCGCGTCGAGCTCTACCAGGCGGGCATAGCCGCGCACCATGCCGCGCACCACGGCGATGCCGGGCAGCTCGTCGTAACGGTCGGCCTCGAGCGCGGCGATCTGGCGCGGCGAGAATTTGAGCTGCTGCGCCACGCCTTCGAGCGTGAGTCCGCGCGCGCTGCGCGCCTGCGCAAGGCGCGCGCCCGGCATCACGGTCGACGTCGCAGCATCCGGCTGTGCCGCTGCGGACGCCGCATCGGTCCGGTCGGACTCAGTCATACTCAGTCATATTCTCCGCGCTGCAGCTTCTGGTTTTCCGGCGAGCCGGGATAGCGGCGGCGCAGCTGGCTCGCCAGGCTCGCCTCATTCATGCGCTGTCCGAGCTTGCGCTCGATGCGCAGTCCCAGCCAGAGCGACTCGGCCGTCGGCGGGCTGAGCTGGCCGAAGCGTCGCACCCAGCGCTGGGCGTCGTCGAACGCGCCCTGGCGATAGCGGATCGCGCCCATCTGCAGGTTGGCGCGCGGATCGTTCGGATTGATCTTCAGCGCCCGCTGGAACAGCGCCTCGGCATCCTCCAGCTTGCCGACCCGCACCAGGCACAAGCCGGCCGCGCTGTAGGAACGCCACGGCTTCTGGTAAAGCGGATTGCGGATCGCGCGCAGGAAGTAATCCACCGACTGCTCCTCGCGCTCCGACTGGCACAGGTACCAGCCGTAGTTGTGATTGATGTCGGGATCGTTCGGCGACAGACTCAGCGCGCGCTGGAAGTTCTCCTCCGCGAGCCGCCTTTCGCGCAATTCCAGGTACACCAGACCGAACATGCTGTACGCCGGCGCGTAGTTTGCGTCCGCGCCGGTCGCGATACGCAGCTCGTCGAGCGCGACGCCCATGTTGCCGCGGCTGTAGTACAGGGCCGCGAGCTCGGTGTGCAGCCGCGCGCGGTTGCGCGGGTCGCCCACCTCGCCGACGAGCTGGCCGGTATCGACATCGGGTGCCGTCGTGGTCTCGGTCGTGGCGCAACCGACGAGCAGGGCAAAGGGCAAAAGGATCAGAAATCGTTTCATGCATTGAGCTCCGCTGCTGGCCGCAGGCGCCGCGTCACACGCGTGCGCCGCGTTCGGTCCGAGACATCGCCTGCAAGCTGGCCGCAGGCCGCATCGATACCGTCACCCCGCGTCTTGCGCGTGGTCACGGTGACGCCGGCGCTCTGCAGAATTTCCGCGAAGCGCTGGATGCGCTCAGCCGGCGAACGGCGAAATGCCGTGCCGGAGAACGGGTTGAATGGAATCAAATTGAACTTGGAACGTACACGGCGCGCAATGCCCGCCAGCTCGCGCGCCTGGGCATCGCTGTCGTTCACGCCGTCGAGCATGACGTATTCGAAGGTCACGAAGTCGCGCGGCGCACGCTCGAGATAGCGGTTGCAGGCCGCCAGCAGTACACGCAGCGGATACTTGCGGTTGAGCGGCACGAGCTGATCGCGCAGCGCGTCCTGCGGCGCATGCAACGACACCGCCAGCGCCACCGGACATTCCTCTCGCAGCCGGTCCATCGCGGGCACGACGCCCGATGTGGACACCGTGACGCGCCGACGCGAAAGGCCGTAGGCGTGATCGTCGAGCATGAGCCGCAGCGCCGGCAGCACCTGGTCCAGGTTGAGCAAGGGCTCGCCCATGCCCATCATCACCACGTTGGTGATCGCGCGCGTCGCCTCGCGCGCGGCCCCGCTGCCCTCGAGCGCGTTGCGCGCCAGCCAGAGCTGACCGACGATCTCCGCCGTGCTCAGGTTGCGATTGAAGCCCTGCTTGCCCGTCGCGCAAAAGGCGCAGTCCAGCACGCAACCCGCCTGGCTCGAGATGCACAGCGTGCCGCGCGCGCGCTCCGGAATGAACACCGTCTCGACCGCGTTCGCGCCGTCCACCTTCACCAGCCATTTGCGCGTGCCGTCGGCCGCGAGGCTGTCGCCGACCACCTGCGGCGCACGGACGTCCGCCTCTGACGCCAGCCGGCCGCGCAGCGATTTCGCCAGATCGGTCATGCGCGCGAAGTCGGATTCGCCGCACTGGTGGATCCAGCGCAGGACCTGACGCGCACGAAAGCGCGGCTCACCGAGCCCCGCAACGTAGGCCTCGAGTCCCTGAGCGTCGAAATCGAGCAGGTTGACCGTCATCGAATTCTTAAGACCGGGCCCCGGCGGAAAAGATCTCGCAGCTGGGGAAGAAATACGCCAGTTCGTTGCGCGCCGTCTCGGGGCCGTCCGAACCATGTACCGCGTTGGCGTCGATCGACGCGGCGAAATCGGCACGGAGAGTGCCCTTGGCCGCCTTTTTCGGGTCGGTCGCCCCCATCAGCTCGCGGTTGCGCGCGATCGCGTTCTCGCCTTCCAGCACCTGTACCACCACCGGCCCCGAGGTCATGAACTCGACCAGATCCTTGAAGAACGGCCGCTCGCGATGCACCGCGTAAAAGCCTTCGGCCTGCGCGCGCGACAGATGCATCATGCGTGCGGCGATGACGCGCAGGCCGGCGGCCTCGAAACGCGCGATGATCTGTCCGATCACATGCTTGGCAACCGCATCGGGCTTGATGATGGACAGGGTCTGTTCGACGGCCATTCGTGTTTCTCCGGGAGGCGTGAAAGGAAAACATGGGATTCTATCACCAAACATCCACGAATCACGTAAAAACAACGAGTTGCGACGTGCACGCGCGGCGCGGGCGGGCGCGCGCTCAGTCCGGTGCCGCGTCGCGCCACTCGGGCACGATGCCCGGCGCGCCCGCCGCCGCGCTGTAGCGGCAGTCCACGCCGAGTCCTGCCACCCAGACCAGCGCCTCGCCGCAGTACAGCAGCGGCAGCCGATCGCGCTGCCAGGGCGGGATGCCGGCTTCTTGGAACAGGTTCTTCAGCGTGCGGCGCGGCCGCCGTGGGTCGGGTTGCAGACGCTCGCCGCCGCGGCGCAGGCGCACGCTGACGACGCCCGTGCCGAGCCGCGCCGCGTCGATGCCCGCGCCGCGCGTCCGCCGAAAGCGGAGCTCCCCGCCATCGAGCGCCGCGAGGCGCAGTCTGCGCTGGCCCTGCCAGGTGAGCGGCTCGAACCCGGGCGGCGAGGCCTGCCCGCCCCCCGCGCCGATCCGATCGAGGTACACGCGCCCGCGGTAGCTGCGCAGACGCGCGCCGTCGTGCAGCAGCTGCATGCGCGGACTGCCCGCCGCCAGTTGCTTGAGCATCTCGATCAGGCGCGCTTCGCTCGGTGCGCGCAGACCCTGCTGCTCGAGAAAGGCGCGCAGCAGGGCGCGCTCGTCGGCCTGCGCCGCCGCGAAGTGACGCGCGGCGCGCGCCAGGCTCTCCCGCCAGCGCGGAAAGCGCGCTGCGAGCAGCGGGCCGACGCGATGGCGCAGGTAGTTGCGCGTGATCGACTCGCGGTCGTTGGATTCGTCCTCCACCCAGTCCAGCGCGTGACGCCGGGCGTAGCGGCGGAGGGCTTCGCGCCGCACCTCGAGCAGCGGTCGCAGCAGGCGCTTGCCGCCCAGCGTGCCGACCGCCGGCATGGCACTCGCGCCGCGCGGACCGGCGCCGCGCAGCAGCTGCAGCAGAACGGTTTCGGCCTGGTCGTCGAGCTGGTGCGCGAGCACGATCGCATCGGCACGCGTACGCAGCAACGCCGCGTGACGCGCTTCGCGCGCGGCGGCCTCCAGGCCACCGCCGCTACGCCTCGCGACGCGCACGCGGCGCACGCCGAGCGGCACGGCCAGCGCCCGACAGACACGGCGGCAGTGCCGCGCCCAGGCGTCGGCGTTCGGGCTCAGGCCGTGATGCACGTGCAGCGCGCCAAGCACATAGCCGTGGCGTGACGCCGCCGCATGCAGCAGGTGCAACAGCACGATCGAATCGAGCCCGCCCGACAGGCCGAGCACGAGGCGCGCGCCGCGCAGCCCGGGCTGCGCCTGCAGAAAGCGCTCGACTGCGCCGCGCGGACCGCTCTCAGCGGCCCGTGGCTTCCTTGAACTTGCCATAGCCCATCAAGCGCTCGAGGCGCTCGTCGACGAGCTCTTTCGGCTTCTTGCCCTGGAGCTGGCGCAGCGCGTCGGCAAGCGCCTTGCGCAGGGTCTGCCCCATCGCCTGCGGATCGCGATGCGCGCCGCCGAGCGGCTCGCTTAGGACCCGGTCGATGAGGCCGAGCGTTTTCAGTCGGTTCGCCGTGATGCCGAGCGCATCCGCGGCGGCCGGCGCCTTGTCGGCACTGCGCCACAGGATCGAGGCGCAGCCCTCGGGCGAAATGACCGAATAGGTGGCGTACTGCAGCATCAGCACCACGTCGCCCACCGCGATCGCGAGCGCGCCACCCGAGCCGCCCTCGCCGATCACCGTGACGATGATCGGCACGCGCAGCCCGGCCATCGCGAACAGGTTGCGCCCGATGGCCTCCGACTGGCCGCGCTCCTCGGCGTCGATGCCCGGATAGGCGCCGGGCGTATCGACGAAGCTGAACACGGGCAGCGCGAACTTCTCTGCCAGCTGCATGAGGCGCAGCGCCTTGCGGTAGCCCTCGGGCTTCGGCATGCCGAAGTTGCGCAGGATCTTTTCCTTGGTGTCGCGCCCCTTCTGGTGCCCTATGACGACGCAGGCCTGCCCGCCGAAGCGCGCCAGCCCGCCGACGATCGAGGCGTCGTCCGCGAACAGGCGGTCGCCGTGGAATTCCTCGAAGTGCGTGAACAGCATCGGCAGGTAGTCGAGCACATAGGGCCGCTGCGGATGGCGCGCGACCTGCGCGACCTGCCAGGGGGTGAGCTTCGCGTAGATCTCCTTGGTGAGCGACTGGCTCTTGCGCGTCAGGCGCTCGATCTCCTGCGAAATGTCGACCGCCGAGTCCTCCTGCACGAAGCGCAGCTCTTCGATGCGCTGCTCGAGCTCGGCGATTGGCTGCTCGAAGTCGAGAAAGGTCGTCTTCATCTGCGGCGCCATTCTACTCGCCGGGGCCCGTCGGCGCAGGCCGCCCGCAGGCGTCGGCCGGCCGCGCGGCGCCCCTCAGCTCAGTATTCGACGGGCACGGGGTCGAGCGAGCGCCACAGGTACCAGGTCGCGACCGAGCGCCACGGCGCCCAGTTCGCTGCGAGCCTGCGCATGCGCGCCGGCGTCGCGCGGCGGCCGTTGAAATAGGCGCCCCGGATCGCCTTCTGCAGTCCGAGGTCGTCGAGCGGTAACACGTCGGGCCGCAGCAGGTTGAAGATGAGGAACATCTCCGCGGTCCAGCGGCCGATGCCGCGCACCTGCACCAGCGCCGCGATCACCGCCTCGTCGTCCATCTCGGGCCAGTGCTGCACGTGAAGGGTGCCGTCCGCGAAGTGCTGCGCGAGATCCGCGATGTACTCGGCCTTGCGCGCCGACAGCCCGCAGGCGCGCAGCGCGGCGTGCTCGAGCGCGAGCACCTGCGCCGGCGTCACGTCGGGCGCCCGCTGCAGAAATCGATCCCACACGCTTTGCGCCGCGCGCACCGAGATCTGCTGCCCGACGATCGCACGCGCCAGTGTCATGAACGGCTCGCCGCGGCGCACGAGAAACACGCCGGCGTGCGCGCGCATGATCGCTGCGAGCGTCGGGTCACGACGCGCCAGCGCGCGCTTCGCGCGCAGCCAGTAGGCCGGCCTCATGCGGGCGGCCTCAGGCCGCCGCCGCGAGCGGCAGGTTGGTGAGCAGGTTCTGCGGTTTCATGCGCACCACGGCGTCCTCGTTCATCGACAGCGCGAGGACCACCGGCGCCCCGGCGAGATCCGCGCGCATCGCCTCGCGCTCGGCGAAGGTCAGGCGAAACAGCGCGACGATACGCCGCATGCGCCCGGCCTCGACCTCACCGCCGTCCCACAGCGCGTTTAGGATCGCGGTCGACTCCGCGTCCAGGCCGATATGCCAGCGCCAGCGCGCTTCCTCGATCGCAGGCACCGCATGCACCTCGACCTGCACGCCATGGAAATGCTTGACCCAGGCTTCGATGACGCGGCACAACGCGTCGAGGGCGGCGCTGCCGAGCTGTATCGGAATCACCGTGTCGAAGCGCGACTCGCGTGCCCAGTAGCGCTCCGCGGTGTCCGCTCCGAGCACGTCCAGATCGACCCGGCCCAGCCCGCCCTGCGCCTCGACGATCAGCCGACCGAGACTGCCATAGCGGCTGCCGGCGGCATGCATCTCGACCGTCTCGGCATCGGCGAGCAGCACCTGGCCGTCGCGCAGCGTCGCCTTCTGCTCGCGGAAAAACAGCTCCGCGGCACGCAGCCGCAATGCGTCCTCGCAGCCATCGAGAACGTTGCGCAGGATGACGTGCACCAGCTGGTCGATGAACAGCGGCGGCACGTCGATGACGTCGCCCCGGAACAGGCCCGCGTAGCAGGCCTCCAGCGTGCCCGCCTCGATCAGCCGATCGCGAAAGCGCAGCATCAGGCGGTAATTGTCGCGTGCGTCCGCGTCCGCGATCGCCTCGAGCTCGGTCGGCGCGACCGCGCGGCGCGGCGCCGCCATCAGCGCGGCGTGCAGCCTGCGTTCCGCGGCGCAGGATTCCTCGACCGGATGGATCTCCGGGCGCAGCAGGTAGGCGCGCAGGAAATCGTCGCTGACCGCGAGCTGCCCCGCGGCATTCCTGGCCAGTAGATGAAAGCCGCTGGAGCGCCAGAATTCCGGCATCAAGCCGGCGCAGCCATCAGGCGGCTGTGCGCCGCCACATGCTGCCGCAGGAACTCCATCTGGTCGGCGTAGATGCGCCGGTTGGTCAGGATGAGGTATTCCGCCTTGTTCGGCACGTACGGCGCGTACAGCAACTCCATGCCCGCCTCCTCGGGCAGCCGGTTGCGCTTGTGGCCGTTGCAGTGCCGGCAGGCCGTGACCACGTTCATCCAGGTGTCGCGCCCGCCGCGCGAGAGCGGCGTGATGTGGTCGCGCGTCAGGCGGAAATAATTGAACGCCCGGCCGCAGTAGGCGCACATCTGGCGGTCGCGCCGGAACAGCTCACGGTTGTTGAGCGGCGGCACCTGGTTGAAGCCGCGCGCCGCCAGCGCCCGTCCCTTGATGGCAATGATCGAATGCGCGGTGATGCTGGAGCGCTCTCCGGTCAGGCGCGAGTGGCCCCCGTAAAAGGTGAAGGTCCGCTCCCCCAGGGACCAGGCGACCAGGTTTTTCGCATAATAGAAACAGGCCTGCTGCCAGCTGATCCAGCGATGCGGCACGCCGTGACTGTCGAGCGAAAGAATGAGCGGACTTTCCATGGCACGATCCTTGAATGCGCGAAGATTCTGCCAAGGCTCATGACGCTTTGCAATCACCAAAAAAACAAAGGGCTGCGAGCACAAGCTCGCAGCCCCTCGAAATCGGTCGCGGCGTGCGACCGGCGCTAGCGCCGCTCGACCGCGTCCTTGAAGCCCTGCCCGGCGGCAAATGCCGGGATGGTCTTCGACGTAATCTTGATCTCCTTGCCGTTCATCGGACTGCGGCCGTTGCGCGCCTTGCGTTTGCGCGGCAGAAACGTGCCGAAGCCAACCACCGTGACGCGATTGCCCTTGGCCACGTTGGACACGATGGCTTCGAACATGGCGTTCACCGCCTCACCGGCCGCGGATTTGGTCAGCTTGCCCGACTTCGCGACAACCCGTACGAGATCCGACTTGGTGACGACGGCTGGCATGACATTCCTCCCATGTTCATTCGGCCCGCGAGACGAGCTCTTGTCGAAGACTTTCCCCCGCGAACATCGCGTTGCGCCGATGTTGCACCGATGAAACCTGCGAGGGAGCGCGAATCGTATCCAAATAAAAAACGGAACACAATGCGTCTGCGCGACCTTTTTCGCGAGCGCGTAAATTTTTTCTCGCAGGCCTGCGATTCGCGAATGCAAGAGCAGATGTTCAACATTTGCGCATCGCATCGATTGATCGAACGATCAGCCCGGACGTGCAGCGCGCCGCAGCCATGCAACGCGCCGAACTGACGCTGAGCGCGCTGCTCGACGCGCGCAGCGCGGGCAGCGAGGGCCGTGCCGGCGGCGCGCCGATGCTGATCGATCGGGGGCGAGCGATCGGTTTCGCCGAGCTCGCGGCCGAAAGTCGCCGCATCGCGACAGCCTTTGCGCAGCTCGGCATCGGGCGCGAAGATCGCGTAGCACTTTGGCTTCCGAACGTATCTGCATGGCTGAGTTGTTTTTTTGCCTGTGCACAACTCGGCGCAATTGCCGTCTCGGTCAATACCCGCTTCCGCGCGCATGAGGTCGCCGACATCGTGGGACGCTCGGGCGCCCGGTTGCTGGTCTACTGGCCCGGGTTCAAGGGCATTGATTTCTCGTCGATTCTGGCCGAGGCGGCCGATACGGCGCCGAGCGCGCTCGGCGCGATCGTGGCGCTGGTCGCCTACGGCGAGGACGCGGCGCCCGCGCCGCGCACGGTCGCCGGCAAGCCGGTGCTTCCTTTTGGTGCACTGACGGCTGGATCGCCACGTGAACGGGACGACGCGGCGCCGGATGCCGGCTGCATCCTGTTCACCACCTCCGGCACGACCCGGGCGCCCAAGTTCGTCCTGCTCGACCAGCGCGCCGTGGTCGCCCACGCGCACGACGTGGCACAGGGCTTCGGGCTCGACGCCGAGGCGGCCATGCTGCTGGTGCCGCCCCTGTGCGGGGTGTTCGGCTTCTGCTGCGCGATGGGCGCGCTCGCCGCCGGTCGCCCGCTCGTCATGCGGCCGGCCTGGGATCCGGTGCAGGCTGCGGCCGACATCGTCGCGCATCGCGTCACGCACGCGAACGCGACCGACGAGGCGATCGTGCAGCTGCTCGCCCAGCGCGCGACACAGCCCGCGTTTCCGAGCCTGCGCTTCGTCGGTTACGCCGCCTTCAATCCGGCGCTCGACGACATCGTCGAGCGCGCCGAGCAGCGTGGCCTCGCGCTGGTGGGACTGTACGGCGCAAGCGAAGTGCAGGCGCTGTTCGCGCGCCAGGACGAGCATGCGCCGCTCGCCGAGCGCCGGCTCGCGGGCGGACGGCCGGTGAATGCCGCGGCGCGCGTGCGCGCGCGCGACCCTGAATCCGGGCGCATCCTGCCGCACGGCGAGGCAGGCGAGCTCGAATTCTTCGCGCCCGACAGCCGCATGGTCGGCTACTTCGGCGACGCAGAGGCGACGCGCGCCGCGCTCAGCGAGGACGGCTACTACCGCTCGGGCGATCTCGGGTACACGACTGCGGACGGGCGCTTCGTCTTCCTCACGCGCATGGGTGACGCGCTGCGTCTCGGCGGATTCCTCGTCAGCCCGCTCGAGATCGAGGCCGTGGTTCAGGAAGCCCCCGGCATTGCCGCCTGCCAGGTGGTCGGCGTGCCGGGCGCCGCCGGCCGGGTGCCGGTCGCGTTCGTCATCCTCGCGCCCGGCGCCGTGCTCGACGAGGCCGCGCTGCGCGCGCAGGTCGCCGCACGCCTGGCGAAGTTCAAGGTGCCACAGCGCATCTTCGCCATCGACGCGTTTCCCGTCACCCCGGGCGCAAACGCCACCAAGATACAGAAAGGCAAGCTGCGCGCGATGGCCCAGGCGCTGCTCGCCTCGTAATCGGTGAGGCGCATCGCGTGAGCGCGGCCATCGACCGGTTCATCGCGCAGCTGCGCGCGCTCTCCGCAGCGCACGTTTTCAATCCCTGGCACGGCTTCGATGCAGCGCACGACGCCTCGCGTCGTGCGCCCGAAATCCGCGCGCGCCAGCTCGCCGCCTATCTCGCCGAGCGACGCGACAGCGCGCGTCTGCTGCTGATCGCCGAAGCGGCGGGCTACCAGGGCGCGAAGTTTTCCGGCATCGCCATGACCTCGGAGCGCATCCTCCTCGGCCATCTCGCGGCGAGGGGCATTCCTCCGCAGGCCGTCATCCGCGGCCCGATCGAGCGCAGCAGCCGGCCGGCGGACAAGCCACTCGGCTTCAACGAGCCCACCGCGACGGTGGTCTGGGGCACGCTGCTCGCCGCGGGTGTCGATCCGCGCAGCTGGGTGAACTGGAATGCCTTCGCCTGCCACCCGCACCGGCCGGGCGAGATGCTCTCCAACCGCACGCCGACGCGCCTCGAGCTCGAAGCCGGGCGGCCTCTGCTGCGCAGCTTCCTGCAGCTGTTCGAAGGCGCCGAGGTCGTCGCGCTCGGCCGGCACGCGGCGCACTCGCTCAGCCTGCTCGAGGTGCCGCACCGCGCGGTGCGCCATCCCTCGATGGGCGGCGCGGCGCGCTTTCGCAGCGAGATACTCGAAATCGCCGCCGGGCTGCGCGCGCCGCGCTAATCCGCGCCCGGCGCGTCGGAGGCGATCTCGGTGCGCGTGCGCTGCTCGACCCAGCGGAACAGCTCGCTCACGCCGCAGCCGCGGCCGGCCTCGAGCAGCGCCGCGTTCCACAGCTGCTGGCCGAGCGCGCTCACCGGCAGCGGCAGCGCCGCCTCGCGCGCGAGCGACATCGCGATGCCGATGTCCTTCACCATCAGCTCGAGCTTGAAGGGATCGTCGAACCTGCGGCTGAGGATGCGCTGGCCGACGTGGTTCTGCGTGACCCAGGACATGCCGGTCGATTCGTTGAGCACCGCGTTCATCGCCGCGGGATCGAGCCCGGCGCGCGTGCCGATCACCAGCCCCTCGGCCGTGGCGAGGAAATTCATGGCCGTGATCAGGTTGTTGATGCACTTCATGGCGTGCCCGGCGCCGAGCGGGCCGAGATGGAACAGCGTGCGCCCCATGCGGCGCAGGATCGGCGTCACGCGCGCGACCGGCGCCGCGTCGCCGCCGACCATGAACACCAGCTGCGCGCTCTGCGCGCCGGCCTGCGCCCCGGAGACCGGCGCATCGACCATCGCGACGCCGCGCGCCGCGAGTGCCTCGGCCGTGCGGCGCGTGAGCCAGGGCTCCGACGAGGAGCTGTCGAGCAGCAGCGCGCCCGCCGCGAGACCGCCGATCAGGCCGTCTTCGCCCAGCGCCACGCGCTCGACCACCTGCCCGTCGGGCAGCATGGTGACGACGACGTCGGCCTGCGCCGCGAGCGCGCGCGGCGTGCGCGCAACGGACGCGGCCGGATGCGCCGCGGCGAAGCGGCGTTCCGCGTCCTCGCTCAGGTCGTGCACCGTCAGCGGATAACCGGCGGCCAGCAGGTGGCCCGCCATCGGCGCACCCATGACGCCGAGGCCGACGAAGCCGATGCGCGTTTTCTCCATCGCTGCGCCGCGCAGCGAAACTCAGGCGGCGATCGTCAGGCGGCGCATATCAGTCGGACTTCGACAGCAGGTTGAAGTGCTCGACCGCCGGCGGCGTGGCGAAGAACGGCCCGACCAGCGCACGCCAGTCCTGGAAGGCGGGCGAGCCGCGGAAATCCACGGTGTGGTTCTCGAGCGTCTCCCAGAAAATCATCAGGAGATAGCGCTCGGGGGATTCGATGCCCTTGTTGATCTTGTAGCCGCGGAAGCCCTTGGCCTTGGCGATCACGGTGTCGACGCCCTTCTGGATCGCGGCGTCGAATGCGGCCTGCTTGCCCGGCTGGATGCGGATGTCTGCGAGCTCGAGAATCATCTGCCGTCCCCTTGTCAAAGGCCGTCGAACAGCGGCGTCGACATGTAGCGCTCTGCGGTCGACGGCGCGAAGCACACCACCGTCTTGCCCTTGTTTTCGGCGCGCGCCGCGATCTGCAGCGCGGCGTGGATGATCGCGCCCGACGAGACGCCGACCGGAATGCCGTCGAGCTTCGCCACGCTGCGCGCCATGGAGAAGGCCGCCTCGTTCGTCACCGCGACGACCTCGTCGATCAGCCGGGTGTCGAGGATGTCGGGCACGAAGCCTGCGCCCAGCCCCTGCAGCGCGTGCGGCCCGGGCTGTCCGCCCGACAGCACCGCGCTGTCCTTGGGCTCGACGGCGACGATCTTGAGCGCCGTGTTGCGCGCCTTGAGCACCTCGCCGCAGCCGGTGAGCGTGCCGCCGGTGCCGACGCCGGAGACGAGGAAATCGACCTTGCCGCCGGTATCGACCCAGATCTCCTCGGCCGTCGTGCGGCGGTGAATCTCCGGATTCGCCGGGTTGCCGAACTGCCAGGGCATCACCGCATTCGGGATTTCCTTGAGCAGCTTGTTGGCCGCGTCGATCGCGCCCTGCAGGCGCTGCTCCTTCGGCGTGAGCACCATCTCCGCGCCGAGCAGCGCGAACATCTTGCGACGCTCGATCGACATCGACTCGGGCATCGTCAGGATGCAGCGGTAGCCGCGCGCCGCGCAGACGAAGGCGAGCGCGATGCCGGTGTTGCCGGAGGTCGGCTCGACGATCACCGAGCCCGGGCCGATCTTGCCCTGCGCTTCGAGCGCCTCGATCATCGACAGGCCGATGCGGTCCTTCACGCTGAGCAGCGGATTGAGGTATTCCAGCTTGACCAGCACCTGCGCGACGGCGCCGGCCTCCCGCGCCACCTGGTTGAGCCGCACCAGCGGCGTGTTGCCGATCACCTCGGCAATCGAATCGTAGACGCGCTTGCGGAGCGGTCCATCGAGCTTGATCGGTTTCGGTTTCGTCGCCATCTCAGCGCCTCCTTGTCGTTGCCCGTCAGTGCATGCAGTCCGGGCAGCGATGGTACCCCGATTGCCGCGGGCGACGCGCGCCGCGCGACTCGCCAAACGCGAGGGGATGCTGCAGACTTGCGCTCCGACAGCCACGCCGCGAACAGGGACATGAAAGCCGCCATCATCGTCGAAAGCTCCGCCTCCACTGCGCTCGAGTTGCGCGACGCGCCGACGCCCGAGCCCGGACCGCAGCAGCTGCTGCTGCGCGTCAAGGCGAGCTCGCTCAACCGCGGCGAGCTGCTGCCGAGCGGCAAGCCCGGCGCGCGTCCGGGCGGCGTCGAGGCGGTCGGCGAAATCGCCGCCTGCGGCAAGGATGTGAAAGGCTTCGCCGAGGGCGCGCGCATCATGGCGCGCTGCAAAGGCGGCTTCGCCGAGTACGCCCTGGTTGACGCCAGCGAGGCGATCGCCATCCCCGAACCGCTGAGCTGGGAACAGGCGGCCGCGGTGCCGATCGTGTTCCTGGTCAGCTACGACATGCTGGTGCCCTACGGCCGTGTAAGGCCCGGCGACTGGGTGCTGGTCACCGCGGTCTCCTCGGGCGTCGGCGTCGCCAGCCTGCAGCTCGCCAAGGCGCTGGGCGCAAAGGTGATCGGCACGTCGGGCTCGAGCGAAAAGCTCGAAAAGCTGCGCGCGCTGGGACTCGACGCGGGCATCGCAACGCGCGGCGCGCTCGCCGCAGAGGTGCTGCGCCTCACCGACCGGCACGGCGCCGATGTTGCGATCAACAATGTGGGCGGCAGCATCTTTCCCGACCTGGTGCGTGCGGCGGCCTACCGCGGCCGCATCGCCATCGTCGGCTATGTCGACGGCTCGCTCGAGGCGCCGCTCGACCTCGCCGCGGTGCACTCCAACCGGCTCGAGATCTACGGCGTCAGCAACCGGCTGCGCAGCGCCGCCGAGCGCGCCGAAACCGTCGCCGGCTTCAAGCGCGACTGCCTGTCATGGTTCGCCGACGGCACCCTCCTGCCGCTGGTCGACAAGGTGTTCGCGTTCGACGCGATCGCCGACGCCAAGGCCTACTTCGACCGCAACGCGCACGTCGGCAAGGTCGTGCTGACGATGTAGCGAAGGCCTAGGCCGCCGCGACGCGCGCGATCGCCTCCTCGAGATCGCGCAGCCGGTCCTTGCCGAAGTACATCTCGTCGCCGATGAAGAAGGTCGGCGCGCCGAACGTGCCGCGCGCGACCGAGGCCTCGGTGTTCCTGAGCAGCGCATCCTTCACGTCGGGGTCCTGGATGCGCGCGAGGATATGCGCCGCATCGAGCCCCGATTCCTCCAGTGCCGCGCGGATCACCGCCGGGTCGTCCATCTTCTTCGGCGCTTCCCACATGTGGTGGAACACCCCCTCGACGTAGGGCATCAGGTTGCCGTCGAGCTGCGCGACGATCGCGCCGCGCATGATCTGCACCGTGTTGACCGGGAAATGCGGGTTCCACTGGAACTGCGTCAGGCCGTGCTTCGCGATGAAGCGCTGCATCTCGAGGCGCTGGTACTCGAGCTTGTTCTTCACGTCCTTGAACTGCAGCATCGGCGCCTGGTTGTGGGTCAGCTTGAACACCCCGCCGAGCAGCACCGGGACGTAGACGAAGGCGGCCCCCGTGCGCTGCTCGATGCCGAGGATCAGCTTGTGGGCGAGGTAGGCGTTCGGGCTGCCGAAATCGAAATGGAATTCCACCTGCGTCATAGGCCCTCCTGAATCCGCTCAGTTCGAGGCTACCAGCGTTCCATCCATGGGCGCAGGTCGAGTTCGAACGTCCAGGCGTCGCGCGGCTGGCAGTGGAGCTGCCAGTAGGCGTCGGCGATGTGCTCCGGGTTGAGGATGCCGTCCTGGTCCTTCAACGCATAGCGCTCGGGAAAGTTCTCGCGGATGAACGCGGTGTCGATCGCGCCGTCGATCACCGCGTGCGCGACATGGATGTTCTGCGGGCCGAGCTCGCGCGCCAGGCTCTGCGCCAGCGCCCGCAGCGCGTGCTTGGCGCCGGCGAAGGCGCCGAAGTTCGCCGACCCGCGCAGGCTCGCGGTCGCGCCGGTGAACAGCATCGTGCCGCGCCCGCGCGTCACCATGCGCCTGGCCACCTCGCGCGCGCTGAGAAAGCCCGCGAACGCGGCCATCTCCCAGATCTTGAAGTACTTGCGCGCCGTCTCCTCGAGCACCGGTGAGGGCACGTTGGCGCCGATGTTGAAGACGAACACCTCGATCGGACCGACCTCGCGCTCGACCGTCTCGACCAGCTCGAGCACCTGCTCTTCGCGCCGCGCGTCGCTGCCGAAGGCGCGCGCCCGGCCGCCCGCGGCCTCGATTTGCGCGACCAGCGGCGCGAGCGCGTCGGCGTGCCGGCGCACCACGCAGGCGGTGAAGCCTTCGCGCGCGAAACGGCGCGCCACC
>LJTQ01000228.1 GCA_001303445.1 Betaproteobacteria bacterium SG8_39
CATTCCTTGAGCAGCTTGGCGAAGGCGTCGTTGCGCCTCAGGAGCAGCTCGGGCGTGGCGACGTTCGAGTAGCTGATGCGCCGGGTCGGCGCGGCGACCGTGACGGTTCCCGAGATCAGCGTGGTGCCGGCGCGCTCAATCAGGCAATCGAACACGATCTGGTGGCCCTCGGGACGCTTTTCGCGCACCGTTACCGACCCGGTGAGCTCGTCGCCGGCGCGCACCGCGCCCTCGAAGCGCAGGTCCTGCGCCACGATCGTGGTGCCGGGACCGGGCATGCGGCGGCTGAGAAGTCCCGAGAGCAGGGCCTCGGCGCCCACCGCCTTGGCCTCGATCCCATCTTCCTGAGCGCCGGGCTCGCCGTCCTTCAGATGGAAGGCATCGACATCCCCCGAGACCAGCGCAAGCGCCTCGACCTCCGTGCTGGAGACTCTGCGCGTGGCCTGGGCGCGGTCGCCGACCTTGATCTCGTCGAAGGTGCGGTTGGTGAGGCTGAAGTTCTGTCGCGTCATCGTGCGGACCCGTGCGTGAAATCCGGCGGCCTCAGGCGCCGCCCGAAGCCGCAAGACGCGGCCCCAGAGGAGCGCGCTCGGCAAGCACGCCGCGAATACGCGCCACCATGGCGTCCTGCTCGGGGGCGTGCGACAGTGCCTGGACGCGCGGATCGTCGATCAGCCGATCGAGCAGCGTCAACAGGCGCGCACGATCGGCCGCGTTCGACAGCAGCGTCGGCAGCGTGGCAAGGGCCTGTTCCGGCTCGTAGCGCACGATGATGTCCTGCTCACCCCGGATACGGCGCGCCTGCTCCCAGGTGATGTCTGGCAGCAGGTCCTTATAGTCCTCGGCCAGGTCATGCCTGAGCTGCACGCGCGACAGCGGAACGGGTTCGCCGCGCCGGGCCAGCAGCGCGGCAACGCGGGCGATCGCCTCGGCGTAGTCGCCTTCCTCGATCGAGGCGAGCGCGTCTGCGACGAACGGCAGCTTGCGCGGGTCGCCGGCTTCGGCCTGCGCCGTGCCCAGCCCCGTCTCACGGTCCGCAAGATAGAGAGAAAACAGATTGCCGTAGATCAGGAAGAATGCCGCTTCGCTCACCGCATCGCGCAGGTCACGGTAATAGTCGAGCGAGGCGCTGATCAGCTCGGAGCCGGTGCGCTCGCTGCGCCGCCACATCTGATCCGGGCTCGCACTCTGGCGCTGGGCACGCACCGCCTCGGCGAGCGGGCCGAGCCACCACAGCCAGGGGTTGTTGTCCGACACCGACCAGCGCTGCGCGCGCAACGGGTGCAGCTCGCGGCTCAGCTTCGCGCTGTACTCGGTCGCACTTGCCTGCACCAGCGGCTGGCCGAACAGCTCGTAGGCGCGCTGGTTGAACTCCGAAATGCCCGCCACCGCTTCGAACGCGTGCTCGTCCGTGCGCTTAAAGCGGTTCAGCCGCTTGACGACGTCCTCCAGGCGGTGTTCGACGAACTCGACGTCGTAGGCGGGTTTGCCGTCAGCCGCTTTGGATTCGAGGATCTTCATCCCGTACAGGCCGGGCGGCAATGCCTCGATCGACTTCATCACCGAGACGATCTGGGCGTGCTCCTTCTTGGCGACTTTGCCGGAGACGAAGATGCCGAGGTGCCCGATATCCTCGTGCATCAGCCCGACGATCGCCTGGCCGCGCGCCTTGATCTCGTCGGTCGAGCCGTACACGTCGGCGACCCAGTTGAACGCCTGCTGCGGCGGCGTGATGTTGTCGCCGAGCGAGGCGAACAGTACGATCGGCGCCTTGATCGCGCGCAGATCGAACATGGCATGCGGGCCGGACGGTACGCTGCCCGACCAGAGCTTGTTGCCGACGAAGAGGTTCTGCGTGATCCACTCGATCTCTTCTCGATTCATGAGATAGAACCCGCCCCACCAGCGCTCGAAATCGAGAAAGCGCGGCGCTTCGCTGTCGACATTGGCGAACAGCGTGTAGTTCTTGTCCCAGAAGGTGTTTGCAGGATTCAGGTTCTCGAAGTTCTGTACCAGAGCGGCACCGTCGAACACGCCGTTGCCGAGATCGGCGGCGAACGAGGACAACCAGGTGCCGCCGAGCAGCCCGCCCGAGTAGCGCATCGGGTTGTTGCCTTCGCCCTCGCTCCACGCCCCGCCCCAGTAGGACATCGGCGCGCCGTTGATCACGATCGGCCCGGTGTCGTCCGGATTCGACGCGGCGAGCATCATTGCCGCCCAGCCGCCCTGGCAATTTCCGACCAGGACCGGCTTCGAGCTGTCTGGATGCAGCGCGCGTACTTCGTGTACGAAGCGCGCTTCGGCGGCGCAGACGTCGAGCAGGGTCTGTCCAGGCTCCGGGTCGCGATGGAACACCACGAAATACACTGGATGGCCGTCGCGCAGCGCGACGCCGACCTGGGAATCATCCTTGAACCCGCCGATGCCGGGGCCATGTCCGGCGCGGGGGTCGATGATGATGTAAGGGCGGCGCGTGTCGTCGACTTCGACGCCCTCGGGCGGCACGATGCGCAGCAGCGCGTAATTCACCGGGCGCTCGAAGCTGCGCCCGTCGAGCACGGTCTCGTAGTCGAAGTGCAGGACGGGCGGCAGACCCGCGCGCTCGCGTTCGAGGTAGTTGTTGCCGCGCTGACGCAGCGTGTCCCAGAACAGCACCGAGCGCTGCGCGAGGTCGATCGAGTAGGCCTGCCAGTCGCGCCACAGGTCCCAGGGCGTAGCCGGATTGGCCGCCATCTGCGCCACCTGGGTCTGCGCGGCGTTCTTCACGCGCTCGGTAAAGCGCGCCTGGGCGAGCTTCGCGCGGTGCGACAAAAGACTCGCGACCCGGCTCGACAGCGCCTGGCTTTGCACAAGCTTGGAGGTTTGATCTTTCATGGTGAATTTCCGTTTCGCGAGACCGGGTTTGACCTCTGCAAGGATTCTTCGGGGGGCAAATGCTCCATCTGCAACGAATGCTGCACTGCAGCAGATCCTAACAAATCACGGTCGCAGATGCTTGATGCGGGTCAAGCGCCGCTGGTCGCCCGCGAACAAGCAATCGTCCCATGCTCGGTAGACTTGACCATTCGCGGGGTCTGGCTTTCAGTCCTCGCGTGCTGCATAAGCTAATGAATAATAAGGACGTATGTAAGTATCAGGACAATCAGCTTTGAAGTCGCGACGCCCATAAGGAGAATTGAGGATAGCTACTTATGACCCCTCCACGAACCGAGATCAAGACCACCACCTGCTACATGTGCGCCTGCCGCTGCGGCATCCGCGTGCATCTGCGCGACGGCAAGGTTCGCTACATCGACGGCAACCCGGCGCACCCGATCAATCAAGGCGTGATCTGCGCCAAAGGGTCATCGGGGATCATGAAGCAGTACTCGCCCGCGCGGCTCGGCAAGCCGCTCAAGCGGCGCGAGGGCGCCGAGCGCGGCGCGGGCGACTTCGTCGAGATCGATTGGGATGAAGCCTTCGACATGCTGGCGCAGCGCCTCGCGCATATCCGTGCCACCGACCCGAAGAAGGTCGCGCTGTTCACCGGGCGCGACCAGATGCAGGCGCTGACCGGATTGTTCGCGCGCCAGTTCGGCACGCCGAACTACGCCGCGCACGGCGGCTTCTGCTCGGTGAACATGGCCGCGGGCATGATCTACACCATCGGCGGATCGTTCTGGGAGTTCGGTGGCCCGGATCTCGAACGCGCCAAGCTGTTCGTCATGATCGGCACCGCCGAGGATCACCATTCCAACCCGCTCAAGATCGCGATCTCGCAGTTCAAGCGGCGCGGCGGACGCTTCGTGTCGGTCAACCCGGTGCGCACCGGCTACTCGGCGATCGCCGACGAATGGGTGCCGATCCGACCCGGCACCGACGGCGCGCTGCTGCTCGCGATCGTGCACGAAATCATCGCGCTCGGCCTGTTCGACCGCGACTTCCTGGTGCGCTACACCAACGCGGGCCATCTGGTGAATCTCGACGAGGCCTCGGACGACTACGGCCTGCTGGTGCGCGAAGCCGCGGCCGCCGACGAGAATCCCGAGTACGCGCACAATCAGCTGTGGTGGGATCGGCACAGCGGTCAGCCGGTGCGCACCCACAGCGCCGGCGCCGATCCGCACCTGCTGGGCAAGTTTCGCCTGCCCGACGGACGGGTCGTCAAGCCCGCGTTCCAGCTGCTCGAAGAGCGGGTGAAGGAGTACACCCCGGAGTGGGCCGAGAACGTCACCGGCATTCCGGCGGCGACCATCCGGCGCCTTGCCCAGGAAATGGGCATCGTCGCGCGCGACGAGAAGATCGAGTTGCCGATCGCGTGGACCGACTGCTGGGGCAAGGAGCACGAGACCGTGACCGGCAACCCGGTGGCGTTCCATGCCATGCGCGGCCTGGCCGCGCACTCCAACGGCTTTCAGACCATCCGCGCGCTCGCCATCCTCATGACCTTGCTCGGCACGATCGACCGGCCGGGCGGCTTCCGCCACAAGTCACCGTTCCCGCGCGCAATCCCGCCCGCGGCGAAGCCGCCGCGCGGACCGGAGGCGGTCAAGCCGGATACGCCGCTCGCTGGCCTGGCGCTCGGCTGGTCTTGGGAATACCCGCTCTCGGTGCACGGCCTGATGCACAGCGTCATCACCAACGCGGTGAACGAGGACCCCTATCGCCTCGACACGCTGATGATCTTCATGGCGAACATGGCGTGGAACTCGACGATGAACAGCGTCGAGGTGCGCAAGATGCTGAACGCGCGCGCCGATGACGGCGAGTACAAGATTCCCTTCCTCGTGGTCTGCGACACCTTCCAGTCGGAAATGACCGCCTATGCCGACCTGGTGCTGCCCGACACCACGTACCTCGAGCGCCACGATGTGATGTCGATGCTCGATCGGCCGATCTCCGAGTTCGACGGCCCGGTGGACTCGGTGCGCGTGCCGGTGGTGCCGCCGCCCGCAGGCTGCAAGCCGTTCCAGGACGTGCTGATCGAGCTCGCCAGCCGCCTCAAGCTGCCCGCGTTCACCGAAGCGGACGGCGCGCGGCGCTACCGCGACTACCCGGATTTCATTCTGCGCTACGAGACCGAACCGGGCTCCGGAATCGGCTTCCTCGCGGGCTGGCGCGGCAAGGGCGGCGAGAAGTTCATGCACGGCGAGCCCAATCCGCGCCAGTGGGAGATGTACGCGCAGAACAATTGCGTGTTCCACTACCGTCTGCCGCCTTCGTACCAGTACATGCGCAACTGGAACAAGGGCTACATGGAATGGGCGCAGCGCGCGCGCATCCGGCGCTTCGGCGATCCGATCATCCTGCAGCTCTACTCGGAGGTGCTGCAGAAGTTCCGACTCGCCGCGGACGGCAAATGGGGCAGCCGCCGTCCGCCCGAGCGGCTGCGCGGGCGTATCAAGACCTACTTCGACCCGCTGCCGTTCTACTACGAGCCGCTCGAGCGCCAGGCGACCGACGGTACGCGCTACCCGCTCGCCGCGGTGACGCAGCGGCCGATGGCGATGTACCACTCCTGGGATTCGCAGAACGCCTGGCTGCGCCAGATCCACGCGCACAACCATCTCTACGTCAGTCCGCGCACCGCCGCTGCGCAGGGCATCGGCGATGGCGACTGGATCTGGGTCGAGTCGGCCTGGGGCCGCGTGCGCTGCATCGCGAAGTTTTCCGAAGCCGTCGAGCCGGGAACCGTGTGGACCTGGAACGCCATCGGCAAGCAGAGCGGCGCCTGGCAGCTTGCCGCGGGCGCCAACGAGGCGCGCAAGGGCTTCCTGCTCAACCACCTCATCAGCGACACCCTGCGCTCGGCCGAAGGGATGGCGATTTC
>LJTQ01000048.1 GCA_001303445.1 Betaproteobacteria bacterium SG8_39
TAAGCCGGTTAGAGGCCGTGGATTTGCAGGGGCCCTCGTCGGACTTATCCACAGGGGTCTGACCCCTAAAGCAAGTCGTGCTCCAGGGCGTAGCGCACCAGCTCGGCGGTGCTCGACAACCCGAGCTTTTGCTGCACGCGTGCCTTGTGGGTACTCACGGTCTTGACCGACAGGCGCAGCTGCGCGGCGATCTCGGTCGGCGTGCGGCCGCCGGCGAGCAGCCGGAAGACCTCGAACTCGCGGTCCGAGAGCAGGCTGTGCGGCGGGAGATCCGCGCCACGCGCACTTGCCAGCAGGTTCGCTGCGGCGGCTTCGCTGATGGCGAGGCCGCCTGCAGCGACCTTGCGCAGCGCCGAGACCAGCTGCTCGGCCGCGGCGTCCTTGGTGAGGTAGCCCGCCGCGCCCGCCTTGAGCGCGCGGGTCGCGTACTGCTGCTCGCCGTGCATCGAGAGCACCAGGATGCGCAGCTTGGGACGCTCGAGCCTGAGCCGCTTGATGAGTTCGATGCCGGCTAGGCCCGGCATCGACAGGTCGAGCAGCGCGACGTCAAAGTCCTGCGCACGCACCAGGGCGAGTGCCTCGTCGCCGCTCGCCGCCTCGGCGGCGACCTCGATGCCGCTTGCCGCGCCGAGGATGCCCTTCAGCCCGTCGCGTACCAGCTTGTGATCGTCGGCGACCAGGACGCGGATCATGGCGCGCTCTCCCGTGCGCTGCGCAGGGGCACGCGCAGCCGCAGGCGCGTGCCACCACGCGCCGCGCGCTCGACCTCGAGCGCGCCGCCGAGGTAAAGCGCGCGCTCGCGCATGCCTTTCAGGCCGAGCGAGCGCGGCTTGGCAATGTCCTCGACCTCGATGCCGCGGCCGTCGTCCTCGACCTCGAGGCAGGCGGTGTCGCCCTCGACGCGCAAGCGGATCCAGGCCTGGCGCGCGCCTGCGTGGCGTCCGATGTTGGTGAGCGACTCCTGCAGCGCACGATAGAGCGCGGTTGCCGGAGTGCGCTCAAGTGTTTCGAAATCCGCTTCCGGCGCAATGTCCAGATCGCACTCGACGCCTGCGCGCTGCGCAAAGTCCTCGACCAGCCAGTTCGCCGCGTCGACGAGTCCGAGATCGTCGAGCATCAGCGGGCGCAGGTCGGCGGAGATGCGCCGCACCGAGCCCACGGTCTGGTCGAGAACCGCGTTCATCTGCTCGACCTTCTGCGCCGTCTCGGGCGCGTCCGCCGGCAGGCGCTCGCGCAGCCAGGCGACGTCCATCTTCAGCGCGGTGAGCAGCTGCCCGAGCTCGTCGTGCAGCTCGCGCGCGATGAGTGTCTTTTCCTCCTCGCGTGCCTCCAGCACCCGGGCAGAGAGCTCGCGCAGTTCGGCCTGCTGGCGGTGCAGCGCATCCTCGAAGTTCTTGCGCCGCGTGATGTCGCGCAGGATGACGGTGAAATAGCGCCGCGTACCCGCGACCGTCTGCGAGATCGACGCTTCGATCGGGAACTCGCTGCCGTCGGCGCGCAGCGCCCAAAGCACGCTGTGCTCGCCCATGCGCCGCGTCGTCGTGCCCGTGCGGCTGAAATCCTCGACCGACTGGCGATGTCCGGCGCGAAAGCGCTGCGGAATGAAGGTCTCGAGCGGCGCGCCGATTGCGCTGCTTCGCGCGCAGCCGAAGGCCTGCTCGGCGGCGTGGTTGAACAGCACGATACGCTGGCTGTCGTCCACGGTGATGATCGGGTCCATCGCAGTCTCGACGATTGCGCCGAGCCGCGTCGTTGCCTCGTCGAGCGCATCGCGCATGCGCTCGGTTTCGGCGTCGACCCGCAGCCCGATGCGCACGAAGACCACCGCGACCAGAGCCAGCACGGCGAGGTCGAACACGGCATCGATGGCCACCAGCCAGGGCTGATGGTCGCCCCCCACCAGCGTCGCCAGGTTGAGCAGCACCAGCGCCGAGGCCACACCGAGGGCGGCGGCCACCGTCGGGGGCCTGACCCAGTGCGGCAGCCCCGAGGGGCTCTGCCGCCGGGAGGGTTTGTCGGATTTGGGAAGGGCGGCCACCGGGGCTTTGACTCAGGTCAAGCGCTTCGGCACGTCGCCGCGTACGGTGTCGGCTGTAGGCTGTTCGTTCGATCCCGAAATGCGCACATGAGCTACCCCGCTTCCGATCTGGTCATCGATCCGGTTCTGATCCGCCGGCACGACGTGAGCGGTCCACGCTACACCTCCTACCCGACCGCGGACCGGTTCGTGGAGGCGTTCGGAGAAGCGGAGTGCCGGCATTGGATCGCCAAGCGCAATATCGGTGGCATCACGCAGCCGCTGTCGGTGTACGTCCACATCCCGTTCTGCAACACGCTGTGCTACTACTGCGCATGCAACAAGATCGTCACGCGCGGCCACACGAAGTCGGCAAAGTATATCAAGAGCCTCGAAAAGGAAATCGAGCGCATCGGCGCGCTGCTTGGCGAGGACCGTCGAATCTGCCAGCTGCACTGGGGCGGTGGCACGCCGACGTTTCTCAACCGTGAGGAAATGGCCGAGCTGACGGGCCTGCTGCGCGCGCAGTTCAAGTCCGAAGCGGACTGCGAATGCTCGATCGAGGTCGACCCGCGGCGCGTCGAGGTCGGGCGCATGGCCTTTCTCGCTGGGCTCGGCTTCAACCGCGTCTCGATCGGTGTGCAGGACTTCGACGCCGCGGTCCAGCAGGCGGTGCACCGCATCCAGAGCGAGGATGTGACGCGCCGGGTGATCGAGGAGGCGCGCGCGAACGGCTTTCGCTCGGTGAACCTCGACCTGATCTACGGCCTGCCGATGCAGACGATCGAGAGCTTCTCGGCGACGCTCGACAAGGTGCTCGACCTCTCCCCGGACCGCATCGCGCTGTACAACTACGCGCACCTGCCGCGCGTGTTCCGGCCGCAGCGCCGCATCCGCGCGGCCGCGCTGCCGGCGCCCGAAACCAAGCTCGACATCCTGACCCTGGCCATCAGCCGCCTGACGCGCGCCGGCTACCTCTATATCGGCATGGACCACTTTGCCAAGCCGGACGACGAGTTGGCGGTGGCGCAGCGCCAGGGTCGGCTGCAGCGCAACTTCCAGGGCTATTCGACCCATCCGGAATGCGACCTGATCGGTTTCGGCGTGTCGTCGATCAGCCGCATCGGGCCGACCTATTACCAGAACTACAAGACGCTCGAGGAATACGATGCGGCGCTCGACGAGGGGCGGCTGCCGGTGTGGCGCGGCATCGAGCTTACCCAGGACGACCTGCTGCGGCGCGCGGTGATCCAGGCGCTGGCCTGTCATTTCAGGCTCTCGATCGAATCGATCGAGGACGCCTACCTGATCGATTTCAAGCAGTACTTCGGGCGCGAGCTGGAGGACCTGGCGCGGCTCGCCGACGAGGGCCTGGTCGAGCTGCAGCCCGACTGGATCGTGGTCACGCCGCGCGGGCGGCTGCTGGTGCGCGCGGTGTGCATGGTGTTCGACAAGTATCTGCGCGCCACGCGCGAACGCGAGCGCTACTCGAAGGTCATCTGAGTTGGATGCGCTCACCGCATCGTTCTGGGCGCTGCCCGCGGCGATGCTCGTCACCGGTTTCCTGTCCGGCGTGCACTGCCTCGGCATGTGCGGCGGCATCGTGGGTGCATTCGGCAGTGCGGGCGGCGGGCAGGCTGCGGTGGCGCTGCCGGCACGCAGCAATCCCCTGTGGCGCGAGCTCGCGCGCCAGCTCGCCTTCAACGCGGGTCGAATCGCAAGCTACAGCGTGGCCGGCGCGCTCGCCGGCGCGCTCGGCAGCGCCGGTGCGGCACTCGCGGGCGCGCTGTCCTGGCAGGTCGCGCTCTACGTGCTTGCCAACCTGATGCTGATCCTGGTCGGCCTGTACCTTGCGGGTGCGAGCGCCTGGCTCGCGCGGTTCGAAGCGCTCGGCGCGCCGCTCTGGCGCCGCCTGCAGCCGCTCGCGGCGCGCCTGCTGCCGGCGCGCACGCTGCCGCAGAGCGTCGCCGCCGGACTGGTCTGGGGCTGGATTCCCTGCGGGCTGGTATACGGTGCGCTCGCGGTCGCGGTGCTCGCCGGCAGCGCCGAGCGCGGTGCGCTCGCCATGGCGGCCTTCGGTCTGGGCACCCTGCCGAACCTGCTCGCCGCCGGCCTTGCCGCTGCGCGCCTGCGCCGCTTCGCCGCGCGCCGCGCGGTGCGGGTGATCGCCGGCGGCGCGCTGCTCGGCTTCGGCGTGCTCGGTCTCGTCAATGCGGCGACGGTGGCCGAAGGCATCCGCAGCGGGCTGCTCTGCTTCTAGCGAACGTGCGCGCGCAGGGGCCGCGCCCCTCAGGCGAGGTGCGCGCGGGGGTCGAACGGCGAGGCGTCACGCAGCTGTTCGTAGAGCGCGCGCTCGCGTGCCGACAGCGTGGTCGGTAGCGCGATGCTGAGCACTGCGTAGAGATCGCCTGCACCGCCCGCCGGCTTGGGCAGGCCGAGGCCGGCGAGGCGCAGGTGCTGCCCGGATTTCGAGCCGGGCGGGATCTTCAGCGTGACGCGCGCATCGAGCGTCGGGATCTCGACCGCAGCGCCGAGCGCGGCCTCCCAGGGCGCGAGCGGAACGTCGATTCGCAGGTCATGCCCCTCGGCCCGGAAACGCGGGTGCGGTCGAAGTGCCACCGTGAGAAACAGGTCGCCCGTGGGCCCACCGCCGGCGCCGAGGCCGCCCTTGCCGCGCAGGCGCAGGCGCTGGCCATCGGTCGTGCCGCGCGGAATGCGCACCCGTACCTGCTGCGCGCCGACGCTCAGCGTCGCCTCGGTTCCGCGCGCTGCGTCCTCGAGTCCGAGTTCGACCCGGGCTTCGAGGTCCTCGCCGCGGCGCGGCGCCGCGCGCCGGCCCCTGCCGCCGAAGCCCTGAAAGCCGCGTGTACCGCCCGTGCGACCCATGCCACCGAAGCCGCCGAACGAGGCGAACAGGTCGGCGAGATCCACGCCGCCGATATCGCCCCCGCCGTGCACGTGAAAACGGTCGAACCAGTCCGGCGGTGGACGAAACTGCGCCCCACTGCGGTGCGCGCCGAGCCCGTCGTAGGCCGCGCGCTTTTGCGGATCCTTGAGCGTTTCGTAGGCCTCGGCGATTTCCTTGAACTGTTCCTCGGCGTCCTTTTCGGTGGACACGTCGGGGTGGTATTTGCGCGCCAGGCGCCGGTAGGCCTTCTTGACGTCTTCATCGCTCGCGCCGCGCGCGAGGCCGAGGGTCTTGTAGTAATCCTTGTACTTCATGACCCGCCAAGTGTAGCCGGGGCGGCGCGCAGCGTGCGGGTGCGCGGGTGCGCGGGCGGGCCGGTGCGCGGACGCGCAAGACCCGTCGCTTGGCGGCCAGACTAGAGGCTGGGGGTGCTGCCGGCGCCCTGCGCGTGCTCGAGGCGCGACTGGCAGCCGACACAGCGCGTCGCGGTCGGCATGACCTCGAGGCGCACGTAGGGAATGTCGGCGCCGCAGTCGGCGCATACGCCGTAGTCCGGCGTGTGCAGGCGCGTGCGCGCGGCGAGCATCTCGCGCAGCTCGGCGCCTTCGCGCTCGAGCGCGGCGACCTCGAGCGCATTCTCGAGATCGGCAGCCGGCGCGTCGTCGCCGGATTCGAGCGCATCGGCGAGCCGGCCGGCCTCGGCATGCGTCGAGCGGCGCAGACCCTGGCCGATTTCGCCGAGCAGCGTCGCGATGCGCCCGCGCATCTGCCCGTCGAGCCGCTCGCGCTGCTCGATCGTCAGGTAGTGGTAATGCGACATGCGTCGCCGCCTAGCGGCAGACGAGCACCGGCACCTTGGAGTGCGTCAGCACCTTGGTGGTTTCGCTGCCCAGCAGCAGGCCGGTGAGTCCGCGTCGGCCATGCGATGCCATCACGATGAGGTCGCATTTGCGCGCGCGCGCGGTGCGAATGATGCCGTCCCAGGCCTGGTCCTTGGTCACCCAGGTCGTCTTGCAGGGCACGCCGGCGACCTGCGCCGCGATCTCGACCGCAGCGAGCGCCTTCTTGGCCTCCTTCTCGGCGAGATCCTTGTAGCGCTTCGGCGTCACCTCGGGCACGTACACGGCTGCCTCGCCGTACATCGGCGGGACGTAGGGGGGAATGACGTAGACGCCGGTCAGCTTTGCACCGAGCTTCTTCGCCAGCGCCGCCGCGGCTTTCACGGCCTTGGCCGACAAGCGCGAGCCGTCCGTCGGAACCAGGATGTGCTTGTACATGAATTCCTCTCCTTGTACGCCGGCCCATGCCGGCAGCGTGTTCGCCTCTGGATCAAGCCTAAGCAGGGGCGTGGTTGTGCGCTTGACGCAGGTCAAAGGCGCGCATCGCAGGATACGCCGAACGCGGCGCGTGCCTGTGGTGTGGCTAGCGTGCTTTCGGGCCGTTGCGCGCGATGTCCGCCAGCCCGCTGCGCTCGAGCAGCGTGATCTCGCGTCGCGCCACTGAAATCAGGCCGAGCTGGGCCAGCTCGCGCAGCAGGCGCGAGAAGGTTTCCTTGGTGACGCCGAGGTGCGAGGCGATCACGGTCTTGGTCGTCGGCAGCCGCACGCGGGCCACGCCGTTCTCGCCGGATTCGGCGTGCGCGTCCAGGTAGGCCGCGACGCGCTGCAGTCCGCCGCGCAGACTCGACGCCTCGACGTCCGCGACCAGACCGTGCATGCGCTGGCTGAGGCTCGCGATGAGGCTGCGCGCGAAACGCGGGTCGCGCTCGAGCAGTGCGAACACCGGCTCGGCCGGCAGCACGACGAGCAGGCTGTCGGCGAGCGCGATCGCGTCGACCGGACAGGGCTTCTCGAGGAACATCACCGCCTCGCCGAAGGTTTCGCCCGGCCCGACGAGCCGCAGCACCTTCTCCTCGCCGGCGTCGGTGCGCAAGGCAAGCTTCACCATGCCGTAGGCAACCGCGTAGAAGCCGGCCATCGGGTCGCCGCGGCGGCACACGGCCGTGCCGCGATGCACGTGCTGCGAACGCGCGTGCCGCGCCAACTCGGCGAGACTCTGGCGCGGCGCCGCGCGGAACATCGGCAGGTTGGCGATCACGCCTTCCAGCACCGCTGGCCCGCGCCGTATCTCCGCGTCCGATTGCATCTCCATGCGGGTTCCTGTCGATCCAGTGCAGGTTGTATGCGCCGCGCGCCGGATCGAAATTGAGGTGGATCAACTTCTTTCTGCCCCGCGCGGCTTGCGCGGGCTTATTCCAGGTCAAAGACCCGCGCCGTCGTGCCGGTTACTGTGGCCCATTTACAGCGTTCCGGACCGCTCCTTATGCAGGACAGTTTTTCGATTCGCGGCAAGCAGGCGCTTGCGCTGGTGCAGGGTGGCATGGGCGTCGGAATCTCGGCGCATCGCCTCGCCGGCAGCGTGGCGCGCGAGGGCGGCGTCGGCACCGTGTCGAGCGTCGACCTGCGGCGGCACCACGCCGACCTGATGCGTGCCACCGGGCGCAGCCGCGACAAGGCGGCCGTCGAGCGCGCCAATCTCGTCGCGCTCGACCGCGAGATCCACGCCGCGCGCGAGCTCTCGCGCGGCAACGGGTTGGTCGCGGTCAATGTCATGCGTGCGGTGTCGCAGTACGCGGGCTACGTGCGCCAGGCCTGCGCGAGTGGCGCCGATGCGATCGTGGTCGGCGCGGGCCTCGCGCTCGACCTGCCCGAGCTCACCGAAGACTGGCCTGCCGTGGCGCTGGTGCCGATCGTGTCCGAGGCACGCGCCGCCGCGCTCATCCTGCGGCGCTGGCTGCGGCGCGGCCGCGCGCCCGACGCGATCGTGATCGAGCATCCGCGTTATGCCGGCGGCCACCTCGGCGCGGCACGGCTCGACGAAGTGCGCGACGCGCGCTTCGACTTCGAGCGTGTACTGCCCGAGATCCGTGCCGCCTTGCACGCCGCCGGGCTAGACCCGGACGGCATTCCGCTGATCGCCGCCGGCGGCATCAATTCGCCGGCACGCGTCGCCGCTGCCCGCGCGGCCGGCGCCGCCGCGGTGCAGGTCGGCACGCCTTTCGCGGTGACCGAGGAATGCGATGCGCACGCGAACTTCAAGCGCGTGCTGGCGGACGCGAAAGCGGAGGACATCGCGGTGTTCATGAGCGTTGCCGGGCTGCCGGCACGCGCGGTGCGCACCCCCTGGCTGGCGGCGTACCTCGACAAGGAGGCCGTGCTGCAGCGGCGTGCGAAAGTGCGCCGCCAGTGCACGCTGGCCTGGGACTGCCTCGCGCAGTGCGGGCTGCGCGACGGCTTGCCGCGCGCCGGGCAGTTCTGCATCGACCATCATCTCGCCGCGGCGCTGCGCGGCGACACCGAGCGCGGACTGTTCTTCCGCGGCTCGGAGGCGTTGCCGTTCGGCGCCGAAATTCGCCCCGTGCGCGACCTGTTCGATCACCTGCTGGAGCGCCGACCGCTCGCCGCCGCGGCTTGACAGCCGTTGCAGGGCTGCTGGAGGGTGCGCATATGCCTGGACGCTGGGTCGTCGCGCTGCTCCTGCTGTGGGTGCCGCTTGCCCTGGCGCAGGCGCCGGTGGTGCAGGCTCAGGGCGAGGTGCGCTACGTCAGCGGTGGCATCGGCCTCGGCGAGCGCCTTGCGCTGGCCGCGATGCACGCCGAGTTCAACGTCCACATGAGCTTCGCAGTGAAGCGCGCCGGCAATTTCCTCGCCGACGTGGCGGTACAGGTCGAGGACGCCGCCGGCCGCGAAGTCCTCGGCGCAACCAGCGAGGGCCCCTGGCTCTACGCGCGGCTTGCGCCCGGGCGCTACCGCCTGCGCGCCAGCTACGCCGGCAAGAGCCAGATGCGTGCCTTCCAGGTGCACGCCGGACGCCACACCGAGCTCTACCTGTACTTGGACGATCCCGCGGCGGACGAGGGCCGCGGCATGGCGCCCGAGCGCAGCGCGCCCGCCAAGCAGCGACAATAGGGGCCGCGCGCCGCACCTGGTGGCGCCGAGCGCCTGCCCCGTGATGTCACCGACCGCCTATCTCGTCGCCAAATCGATCCACGTCGGCTGCGTCGTCGTCAGCCTCGCCGGCTTCGGCGTGCGCGGCCTGCTGATGCTCGCCGACTCGCCCAGGCTGTCGGCGCGTCTCGTGCGCGTCGCGCCGCACATCGTCGACACGCTGCTGCTGGCGAGCGCGCTCTGGCTCGCCTGGCTGCTCGGCCAGTATCCGTTCGTGCACGCCTGGCTGACCGCCAAGGTGCTTGGCCTGCTGGCCTACATCGGCTTCGGCACCGTGGCCCTGCGGCGTGGTCGCACCAAGTCCCTGCGCTCGGCCGCCCTCGTCGCGGCTACGCTGGCGGCGGCCTACGTCGTGGCGGTGGCGCTGACGCGCGATCCACGCGGGCCGCTGGTCTGGCTGGGCGCCTAGCCGGATCGCGGGCGACGCCGGTGGTGGGGCGCCGCGAACGTCCCCAGTCAGCCTCAAGTTCAGGCAAAATTTGCGCTTCGCGTTCGCGGCGGCGAAGAGCGACAAGGACGGGCAATGGATAGCGTGGAGTTCAAAGTCGAAGGCCTGCATTGCGAGGGCTGCGTGAAGAGCGTGACGCGGATGCTGTCCGGCGTCGCGGGCGTCGAAAAGGTCGATGTCTCGCTGGCCGAAGGCAAGGCGAGCGTGCAGTTCGATCCCGCCCAGGCGGGCCTGCCCGAGTTCAAGCGAGCCGTCGAGCGCGCGGGCTTCAAGTGTCCCTGAGTGCGGGCGCCGGCTGGCGCCTGTTTGCGGCCGCGCTCGGTGTCCTCGTCTGCGCGGGCGTATCTGCGGCGGACGAAGCCAAGGCGCCCGCCAAGAAGCCCGCGGCGGCCAAACCCTTCCCCCCCACGCCGGTGCGCGCGGCGCGCGCCAAGATCGCGCCCGCAGTGGACGTGGCGCGCGCAGTCGGCAGCCTGCGTGCTGATGAATCGGTGATGATCCGCCCGGAGATCGCCGGGCGCGTGGCGAAGATTGCCTTCGCCGAAGGCCAGCGCGTGCAGCGCGGCGAGCTGCTCGTTGCGCTGGATGATGCCGAGTACCGGGCACTGGTCGCGTCCTCCGCGTCGCAGGCTAAGCTCGACGCCCAGCGGCTCGCGCGTGCCGAGGACCTCTACAAGAAGAAATTCATCAGCAGCCAGGCGCTCGACGAGCAGCGCGCGAACACGGCGCGCTCGCTCGCCAAGCAGCGCGAGGACGAAGCCAGGCTCGCCAAGACGCTCGTCAATGCACCGTTTTCCGGCGTCGCCGGCCTGCGCCAGGTGAGCGAAGGCGCGTTCGTCGCAGCGGGTACCGACATCGCGCGGCTCGACAAGATCGACGTCATAAAGCTGGACTTTCGCGTCCCCGAAACCTACCTCGCGCGGCTCGCGCAGGGGCAGGCGGTGCGCGTCGTCGTCGACGCCTATCCCGACGCCCAGTTCGGCGGCCAGATCTACGCCATCGAGCCCGCGGTCGATGAACAGACGCGGACGGTGCAGGTGCGCGCGCGCGTCGGTAACCCGGACCTGCAGCTGCGCCCGGGGATGTTCGCGCGCGTCAACCTGCAGCTCGGCGTGCGCGAGCAGGCCGTCTGGATTCCGGAGGAGGCGATCGTGCCGCGCGGGCGCGACAGCTACGTGTTCCGCATCGTCGACGGCAAGGCCGAGGAGGTGCGCGTGCGCACCGGCGCGCGCAAAGTGGGCGAGGTGGAGATCGTCGAAGGCATCGCGGCGGGCGATCAGGTTGTCACCGAGGGTAACCATCGCCTGCGCCCTGGCGCCGCGGTTGCGGTCGGCGGCGGCGCGCCGCCCAAGCCGAAGGCCGAGGCGCCGGCGGGGAAGGGTTGAGCCGGCTCCGCGGCGGGGCGGTTTCAAGCACCCTCCCGACGTCGGCTTGAGCGTGGAAAGCACTTAGATGCGTCTCCCCGAAATCTGCATCCAGCGCCCGGTCTTCGCCACGGTGATGAGCCTGATGATCGTGCTGGTCGGCGTGATCTCGTTCGACCGCCTGACGGTACGCGAGTACCCAAAAATCGATACGCCGGTGGTCTCGGTGCGCACGGTCTACAAAGGCGCGAGCGCACAGGTCATCGAGTCGCAGGTCACGCAGCCGCTGGAGGATTCGCTCTCCGGGATCGAGGGCATCAAGACGATCAAGTCGGTATCGCGCGAGGAGGTGAGCCAGATCACGATCGAGTTCGTCACCGAGCGCGACGTGGACGCCGCGGCGAACGACGTGCGCGACCGGGTGGCGCGGGTCCGTGCCCGACTGCCGGAGGAGGCCGACGACTCGGTGGTGTCGAAGATCGAGGCGGATGCGCAGGCGATCATGTGGCTCGCGTTCTTCTCCGAGCGCCACAGCTCGCTCGAGCTGTCGGACTACGCGGACCGCTATGTCGCCGACCGGCTGAAGACACTGCCCGGCGTGGCCTCGGTGATCATCGGTGGCGCACGCCAGTACGCGATGCGGCTGTGGATCGACCGCGAACGGCTCGCGGCCTACGCGCTCGCGGTGCAGGACGTCGAAAATGCGCTGCGCCGCCAGAACGTGGAGATCCCGGCCGGCCGCATTGAATCGGCGCAGCGCGAGTTCACGGTGCTCGCCGAGTCCGATCTGCGCACCGCCGAGCAGTTCAACAACATGATCATCGCCGAGAGCCGCGGCTACCCGGTGCGGCTGCGCGACGTCGGCATCGCGCGCCTCGGGGCGCTCGACGAGCGCAACATCGTGCGGGTGAACGGCAACCCTGCCGTCGGACTGGGCGTGGTGAAGCAGTCGACGGCCAACACGCTCGAGGTGGCGCGCGCAGTGAAGGCCGAGATCGAGCGCCTGCGCGAGGGTCTGCCCGAGGGCATGTCGCTGCGCGTCGCCTTCGATTCGTCGATTTTCATCGAGCGCTCGATCGAATCCGTGTACCACGTGCTCGCGGAGGCGGTTCTGCTCGTCGTGCTGGTGATCTTCGTCTTTCTGCGCTCGGTGCGCTCGACGCTGATCCCCTTCGTCACGATTCCGGTCTCACTGGTCGGGGCGTTCTTCTTCCTCTATCTGCTCGGCTTCTCGGTCAACGTGCTGACGCTGCTGGGTGTTGTGCTCGCGGTGGGCCTGGTGGTCGACGACGCAATCGTGGTGCTCGAGAACTGCCATCGCCACGTCGAGCTGGGCAAGGCACCGTTCAAGGCCTCGATCGACGGTGCGAAGGAGATCGCCTTTGCGGTGGTCGCGATGTCGCTCACGCTGGTCGCGGTTTTCGCACCACTCGCCTTCCAGCAGGGCCGCACCGGGCGGCTGTTCACCGAGTTCGCGCTGACGGTGGCCGGTGCGGTGGCGGTTTCGGGCTTCGTTGCGCTGACCCTCACGCCGATGATGTGCTCGCGCATCCTCAAGGCGCACGAGTCGCACGGCCGCAGCTACCAGGCGATCGAGCGCTTCTTCAACAGCATGACGGCCGGCTACCGCCGGCTGCTCGGCCGCGCGCTTAGGCTGCGCTGGGTTCTGGGGCTCGTTTTTCTCGCGGTGCTCGGCGGCGCGGTGGCGACCTATGCCTCGCTCAAGAAGGAGCTCTCGCCGCTCGAGGACCGCGGCTTTTTCCTGTCGTGGATTCTCGCGCCCGAGGGGGCGTCGATGGATTACACCGACGACAACGTGCGTGCCGTCGAGCGCGTTTACGCCGACATTCCGGAGATCGTCAACACCTTTGCGGTGGTCGCGCCCGGGCTGGAGCGTCCCAACCCCGTCAACCTGGGCATTACCTTCAGCCAGCTCAAGCCCTGGGAGCAGCGCAGCCGCAGGACACAGGACATCACCGCCGCGCTGCGCCCGAAGCTGTTCGCGACGCTGCCGGGCGTGCTCGCGTTCCCGGTCGATCCGCCCTCGCTCGGTCAGAGCTTCCGCAACCCGCCGGTGCAGTTCGTCGTCCAGGCCGACAGCTACGAGACGCTCGAGAAGGCGAGCAACGCGCTGCTCGCCGAGACGCGCGCAAGCAAATCGATCGTCAACGCGGATAGCGACCTCAAACTGAACAAGCCGCAGCTCTCGGTCGACATCGACCGCGACAAGGCCGCCGCGGTCGGGGTCGACATCGATACCATCGGCCGTACGCTCGAAACGCTGCTCGGCGGGCGACAGGTGACGCGCTTCAAGCGCGAAGGCAAGCAGTACGACGTGATCGTCCAGCTCGAGTTGCGCGACCGGAATACGCCGACCGACCTCACCGCGATCTACGTGCGCGCCAAGGACGGACGGCTGGTCCAGCTGTCGAACCTCGTCACGGTGCGCGAAACGGTGGCGGCGAAGGAGCTGAACCACTTCGATCGGCAGCGCGCGGTTCTCCTGTCGGCAAACGTCGCGCCCGGCTATTCGCTCGGCGAAGCGCTCGAGTTCCTCGAGCAGGCGGCGGACAAGGTGCTGCCGAAAAGCGCGCGCACGGGGCTCGATGGCCAGTCGCGCGAGTTCCGCGAGTCGGGCACGACGCTCGCGTTCACCTTTGCCCTCGCGCTGCTGTTCATCTATCTCGTGCTCGCCGCGCAGTTCGAGAGTTTCGTCTCGCCGTTGATCATCATGCTGACGGTGCCGCTCGCCGCGCTCGGCGCGCTGCTCGCGCTCAAGGCCACGGGGAACTCGCTCAACGTCTACTCGCAGATCGGCTTGGTGATGCTGATCGGGCTGATCACCAAGAACGGCATCCTGATCGTCGAGTTCGCCAACCAGCTGCGCGCGCGCGGCACGAGCAAGCTCGAGGCGGTGATCGAGTCCTCGACGCTGCGCCTGCGACCGATCCTGATGACCTCGCTGGCAACCGTGCTCGGTGCGCTGCCGCTGGCGCTCGCCGCGGGCGCAGGCTCCGAGGCGCGACAGGCGATCGGCTGGGTGGTGGTCGGCGGCCTGTCGGTCGGGACGCTGTTTACGCTGTTCGTGATTCCGACGGCATACTTGCTCCTGGCGCGCGACGTGCATCCGGAGCAGGCAGAACCGGCCGCGGGCGGCGCGATCGGGGCGAGGGAGGCATGAGCCAAACACTGTTCAGCAACGACACGGCGCTCGTCACGGGCGCATCCAACGGCATCGGCCGCGGCATTGCCGAGGCGCTCGCGCGCGAAGGCGTGCGCGTGCTGGGTGCCGACCTGAAGGGTTCGGACCTCGATGTCGACCTGTCGCAGCCGGGCGAGGCTGCGCGGCTGGCGGCCGAGGCGATCGCGAAGCTGGGCAAGGTGTCGATCTTCGTGCACAGCGCGAGCCCGCGGCGGCGCGAGGAGGACACCGCGCTCGAGGTGAGTGAGGCGACCTGGCGCGCGATGCTCGAGGTGAACCTGACCGCCGGCTTCCTGCTCGGCCAGGCGCTCGGCCGGCACATGCGCGACGCGGGGGTGAAGGGGCGCATGCTCTACATCACCTCGCTGCACGCGGAATCGCCGAGGAACCTGCCGCATTACAGCGCCTCGAAGGCCGGGCAGACGATGCTGATGAAGGACCTCGCGCGCGCGCTCGCGCCGCACGGCGTGCGTGTCAACGCGATTGCGCCGGGCGCGATTCCGGGCGGCGGCTTCAACGCAGCGCAGAATCCGGGGCTGCTCGCCTGCATCCCGATGGGGCGCATGGGTACGCCGCAGGACGTCGCCGGCATGGCGCTCGCGGTGCTGTCCGAGCGCTTCGGCGCCTACGTCACCGGGACGACGATCGCGGTCGACGGGGGCATCGCGCTGCATAATTGGATCGAACGGCGCGGGTGACCCGTCCGTGCCAAGGCGGGATCGAGAGGTGCTGATGACGTCGTCCAGATACCACGTCCGCCAGTCGGACGTGAAACCGTACTCGCCGGCGAATCATGTCGGTACGCAGAACTACCGCATGATCGGCGCCGAGACCGTCGGCGCGAAACAGCTCGAGATGCTGATCGGCGAGGTCGAGCAGGGCAAGGGCGCACTGCCGCACGCCCATCCGGGCATCGAGCAGGTCTGCTACCTCCTCGAAGGCAGGGCGCAGGTCGAGGTCGCAGGCGAAGCCTTCGAACTGGCGCCGGGCGAGGCCTGCTTCTTCCCGCCGGATGCGCCGCACGTCTTCACCGTGACCAGCGAGCGGGCGAGGGTGATGGTGATCTACGCGCCGCCTTACGAGGAGAATCCGGCGCGCCGCGTAACGCATGGCTAAGTCAGATCGGGGCGGCGGCGCCACGCTC
>LJTQ01000049.1 GCA_001303445.1 Betaproteobacteria bacterium SG8_39
AAATTTTCATTTCTCAGCTGCGCGCAGGCACAACCAAGTCTGCACGCGACCGCCGTGCGCGGTGCGTCCATGGGAAAATCCAACTATGTCGTCAAATCGCGGCACCGTCGCGGTGGCGTCGCAGCGTTCCTTTCGCGAAGGCCTTGCAACGGATTCCCGATACACCATCGATGCGCATCGCGCGCGCGAACCGATACAACATCAGTGCGCATTGCGCGCGCGCACTCCGCGCTTCAATGTGCGCCGAGCGCCCCGTACGTACGTTTGCACGCACAATGCGAATCGCGTCGAGAGGGTCGCACAGGGGCGACGTGATAGAATGCTCACGCAAACGCGCCTTCATGTTCATCTCTGCGCGTTTCTCCCATCCGCCGCCCGCACCAACGCATTGCGACGCGTGGCGATGCCAATCGAACGGCCACGTGCGCGGCCACCAGAACAATGGAGCACAGCACCGTGTTGACCGATCACGACGTCTATCTATTTCGCGAAGGCACCCACGGCCGGCTGTTTGAAGGGCTCGGCTGCCAGATGCACAGCGGCCGTAACGGCGCGCGCTTTTCGGTGTGGGCGCCGAATGCGCGCGAGGTCTCGGTGATCGGCGAATGGAACAGCTGGAATCCGCAGGCCGATCCGCTGGCCGCACGCCCGGACTCGAGCGGCATCTGGGAGGGGCGCGTGCGCCAGGTCGAGCACGGCCAAGCCTACAAATTCCGCATCGTCTCGCAGGCCAGCGGCCAGGTGACGGAGAAGGCCGACCCCTTCGGCTTCTTCTCCGAAGTCCCGCCCGCAACCGCCTCGCGCGCCTGGACGCTGGACTACAGCTGGGGCGATACCGACTGGATGGCCAACCGCGCGGCGCGCAACGCGCTCGACGCGCCGATGGCCGTCTACGAGATGCACCTCGGCTCCTGGCGACGGGCGAGCGACGGCCAGTTTCTCGGTTACCGCGAGATCGCGCACGCCCTGGCGGAGTATGTGCAGCGCATGGGGTTCACGCACGTCGAGCTGATGCCGGTCACCGAACACCCGTTTTACGGCTCCTGGGGCTACCAGACCACCGGCTATTTCGCCCCCTCGGCGCGCTACGGCTCGCCGCAGGATTTCATGTACCTGGTCGATCACCTGCACCAGAACGGCATCGGCGTGTTCCTCGACTGGGTGCCGTCGCATTTCCCGACCGACGCACACGGCCTGGGCCATTTCGACGGCACCTACCTGTACGAGCACGCGGACCCCAAGCAGGGCTTCCACCCGGAGTGGAACTCGAGCATCTTCAATTACGACCGCAACGAGGTGCGCGCCTTCTTGCTGTCCTCGGCGCTGTTCTGGCTCGACAAGTACCACATCGACGGCCTGCGCGTGGACGCGGTCGCCTCGATGCTGTACCTCGATTACGCGCGCAAGGACGGCGAGTGGATCCCGAACCGCTACGGCGGCAAGGAGAACCTCGGCGCGATCAGTTTCCTGCGCATGATGAACGAGGCGGTCTACCGCGACCATCCCGACACCCTCACCGTGGCCGAGGAATCGACCGCCTGGCCGATGGTCTCGCGCCCGGTCTACCTCGGCGGGCTCGGCTTCGGCATGAAGTGGAACATGGGCTGGATGCACGACAGCCTGGCCTACTTCAAGGACGACCCGGTGTTCCGCAAGTTTCACCAGGACCGCCTCACCTTTTCGCTGTGGTACGCGTTCAATGAGAACTTCGTGCTGCCGCTGTCGCATGACGAGGTGGTGCACGGCAAGGGCTCGCTGATCGGCAAGATGCCGGGCGACGCCTGGCAGCAGTTCGCCAACCTGCGCGCCCTGTACGGTTACATGTGGGGCCACCCGGGTAAGAAGATGCTCTTCATGGGGGGCGAATTCGGCCAGCGCCGCGAGTGGGCGCATGACGACCAGCTCGAATGGTGGGTCACGGGCATGCCCGAGCACGAGGGCCTGCAGCGCTGGGTCGCCGACCTGAACCATTTCTACCGCACCGAGCCGGCCCTTTACGAGGTCGACTTTGCCCACGAGGGCTTCGAGTGGGTCGACTGCAGCGACCACGAGGCGAGCGTGATCGCCTTCTTGCGCAAGCCCAGGGGCGGCGGCGCGCCGGTGCTGGTGGCGTGCAACTTCACCCCGCTGCCGCGGCCGAATTACGTGCTCGGCGTGCCGTTCGGCGGCGTCTGGCGCGAAGTGTTGAACAGCGACGCGCGCGAGTACGGCGGCGCCGGCTGGGGGAACTTGGGCGGGGTCGACGCCGCGCCTGTCCAGGCGCACGGTCGCCCCTGGTCGATCAGCGTGACGCTTCCGCCGCTCGCCACCGTGATGCTGAAAGGCGAAGGCCATGGCTAAGACAAAGACCCCGCTCAAAGGGCGCGTGCAAGCGGACCACCAGGCGCAGGACGGAGACGGCCGCGTGCGCGCGGTGATCGACGCGGTACGGCCCTGCGTCGACGGCGGACGCTTCGCCGTGAAGCGCGTCGAGGACGAGATCGTCACGGTCGAGGCGGACTGCTTCACCGACGGACACGACGCACTGCGTGTGCTGCTGCGCTGGCGCGCAGCCGACGCGACCCAGGCGTCGGCCTGGCACGACGTCGAGATGACGCACGACGTCAACGACCGCTGGCTCGGCAGCTTCGTGGCCGGTCCACCGGGACGCTACGTCTACACCGTCGTGGCCTGGGTCGACCGGTTCCTGTCATGGCATCACGAGCTCGAGCGGCGCACCGACCCCGAGGACATCACGCTCGCCGCGCGCATCGGCGCCGGCCTGGCGCGCGACGCGATGGCGCGCGCCCAGCGCGAGGATCGCGACGCGCTGGCCGACTGGGCCAATCGGCTTGAGGAGGACGCCAAGCGCTGCAAGGGCGAACCGCAGGCCCAGGCGCTGAAGGCGCTCGCGCTGGACGAAGATTTCGCGAATCTGGTGATGCGCTATCCTGACCGCAGCCTGGAAACGCGCTGGCCCGGGGAACTGCCGCTGGTCGTCGACCGCCTGCGGGCGCGCTATTCGACCTGGTACGAGCTGTTTCCGCGCTCGACCTCGCCTGATCCGGGCCGCCACGGCACGCTGAAGGATTGCGTGGCGCGCCTGCCCTACGTCGCCGAGCTCGGCTTCGACGTGCTCTACCTGCCACCGATCCACCCCATCGGACGCGAAAAGCGCAAGGGCAAGAACAACGCCCTCGTGGCCACGGCCGAGGACGTCGGCAGCCCCTGGGCGATCGGCGCGATCGAGGGCGGGCACAAGGCGGTGCATCCGGCACTTGGCACGCTGGACGATTTCCGCGCGCTGGTGAGAGAGGCCGAGGCGCTGGGCATCGAAATCGCCCTCGATATCGCCTACCAGTGCGCGCCCGACCATCCCTATGTCAAGGCGCACCCCACCTGGTTCCGCTGGCGCCCGGACGGCAGCGTGCAGTACGCGGAGAACCCGCCGAAGAAGTACCAGGACATCTACCCGTTCGACTTCGAGTCCGAGGACTGGCGTGCGCTGTGGGACGAGCTGAAGAGCGTGTTCGAGTTCTGGGTCGACCAGGGCGTGAAGATCTTCCGCGTCGACAACCCGCACACCAAGGCCTTTCCCTTCTGGGAATGGGCGATCGGGGAGCTCAAGCAGGCGCACCCCGAGCTGATCTTTCTCGCCGAGGCCTTCACCCGGCCCAAGGTGATGCACCGCCTGGCGAAGCTCGGCTACACCCAGTCGTACACCTACTTCGCCTGGCGCAATACCAAGCAAGAGCTCACCGAGTACTTCACCGAGCTTTCCCAGGAACCCGGGCGCGAGTACTTCCGCCCCAACGTCTGGCCCAACACGCCCGACATCCTCACCGAAGCGCTGCAGTTCGGAGGGCGCCCGATTTTCATGCAACGCCTGGTGCTCGCCGCCACGCTGGCGGCGAGCTACGGCATCTACGGGCCGGCGTACGAGCTGCTCGAAGCCGCGCCGCGCGATCCGGGCAGCGAGGAGTACCTGCATTCGGAAAAATACGAGGTACGCCACTGGGACCTCGACCGGCACGACAGCCTGCGCGCGTACATCGGCCGCGTGAACCGCATCCGGCGCGACAATCCGGCGCTGCACGCCGACTGGAGCCTGCGCTTCTTTGCGACCGACAATGAGCAGTTGATCTGCTACGGCAAGTCAACCGACGACGGCGCCAACCAGATCGTCTGCGTGGTCAACCTCGACCCGCACAACACGCATTCCGGCTGGGTCGACCTTGACCTGGCCGCGCTCGGCGTCGAGCCCGGGATGCCCTACCAGATGCACGACCTGATCACCGGCGCGCGCTTCCTGTGGCAGGGCGCGCGCAACTTCGTCCAGCTCGACCCGCAACGCAGCCCGGCGCACATCTTCCGCGTGCACCGGCGCGTGCACCGCGAGCAGGACTTCGACTATTTTCTGTGACACAGACCCTTCCGTGAACGCACCCGCGACCAACAACGCAACCCCGCCCGCGCAGGGCGCGGCGACAACCCATGCCGTGGACACGCTCTGGTACCAGGACGCGGTCATCTACCAGCTGCACATCAAGGCGTTCTTCGACTCGAACGGCGACGGCGTCGGCGATTTCCGCGGACTCACCTCGAAGCTCGACTACGTGCGCGAGCTCGGCGTCAACACGATCTGGGTGCTGCCGTTCTACCCCTCGCCGCTCAAGGACGACGGCTACGACGTCGCCGACTACCACAACGTGCATCCGCAGTACGGTACGCGGCAGGATTTCCGCCAGTTCGTACGCGAGGCGCACCGCCGCGGGCTGCGCGTCATCACCGAGCTGGTGGTCAACCACACCTCGGACCAGCACGCCTGGTTCCAGGCCGCGCGGCGCGCGCCGGCCGGCTCGGCGAAGCGCGATTACTACGTCTGGAGCGACAGCGACCAGAAGTACCCGGAAACACGCATCATCTTCACCGACACCGAGACCTCGAACTGGACCTGGGACCCGGTTGCGAAGGCCTATTACTGGCACCGTTTCTTCAGCCATCAGCCGGATCTCAACTTCGACAATCCGAGCGTGCTGAAGGCAGTCCTGCGCACCATGCGCTTCTGGCTCGACATGGGCGTGGACGGCTTCCGTCTGGATGCGATTCCCTACCTGGTCGAGCGCGAGGGCACGAACAACGAGAACCTGCCCGAGACGCACGCCGTGTTGCGCAAGATCCGCGCCGCGCTCGATGCCAAATACACGGGCAAGCTGTTTCTCGCCGAGGCCAACCAGTGGCCGGAGGACGTGCGCGAGTACTTCGGCAACGGCGACGAGTGCCACATGGCGTACCACTTCCCGCTCATGCCGCGCATGTACATGGCGATCGCGCTGGAGGACCGCCACCCGATCGTCGAGATCATGCAGCAAACGCCGGACATCCCGGAGTCCTGCCAGTGGGCGGTCTTTCTGAGAAACCACGATGAGCTGACGCTCGAGATGGTGACCAGCAAGGAACGTGACTACATGTACCGCATGTATGCCGCCGACCCGCGCGCCAAGATCAACCTCGGCATCCGCCGGCGCCTGGCGCCGCTGATGGAAAACGACATGGACCGCATCAAGCTGATGAACAGCCTGCTGCTGTCGATGCCGGGCTCGCCGATCATCTACTACGGCGACGAGATCGGAATGGGCGACAACATCTTCCTCGGCGACCGCAACGGCGTGCGCACGCCGATGCAATGGAGCCCCGACCGCAACGCCGGCTTCTCGCGTGCCGACCCGCAGCGCCTCTATCTTCCGGCGATCCAGGACCCGATCTACGGCTACGAGGCCGTCAACGTCGAAGCGCAGGAACGCGACCCGAGCTCGCTGCTCAACTGGATGCGGCGCATGCTCGCCGTTCGCAAGACCTCGCGCGCCTTCGGCCGCGGCAAGCTCACCTTCCTGCGCGCCGGCAACCGCAAGATCCTCGCCTACCTGCGCGAGTTCGACGACGAGGCGATCCTCTGCGTGGCCAACCTCGGCCGCTCGGCGCAGCCGGTCGAGCTCGACCTGAAGCGTTACCGCGGCCGCGTCCCCGTGGAGCTGCTCGGACGCACGGCGTTTCCGCCGATCGGCGAGCTGCCCTACCTGCTCACGCTGCCGGCACACGGCTTTTACTGGTTCCGGCTGGCGACCGACGTCGAGGTACCGCGCTGGCATGAGGAACACCTGGCGCGCGAGGAGGCACCGGTGCTCGTGTTGTTCGACGGCTGGACGAGCCTGTTCCCCGAGCGGGTGGTGCCCTGGCGCATCGGCCTCGCAGAAAAGGCCCGGCGCCAGTTCGAGACCGAGATCCTGCCGCGCTTCGTCGAGGCGCAGCGCTGGTACGCGGCCAAGGGCGAGCCCGTCGCGCGCGCCGCCCTGGTCGAGCACGGACTGTGGAAAACCGACACGCAGCAATGGCTGCTCGGGCTGTACGAGATCGAGGCGCAGGGCGCGCCGATGCGCTATTTCGTGCCCCTCGCGCTCGCCTGGGAGGATCACGACGAGGAACGGGTCAAGGGGCTCGCCCCGGCGACGCTTGCCCGGGTGCGACAGCAGGCCGAGGTCGGGGTGATGGCCGACGCCTTTGCCGACGAGCCGTTCGTGCGCGCGCTGGTCGCCGCGGTGCGCAGCGGCCTCGAGCTGCCCAGCGGCAACGGCCGTATCCGCTTTGCGCCGACCGGGGCGTTCGAGGACATCCTCGCCGGCGACGATCTCGCCGTGCTGCCCGTGGTGCGCACCTCGGCCCAGACCAGCAACACCGGCGTCTCGCTCGGCTCGCGGCTGTTCATCAAGGGCTACCGGCGCATCTACGCGGGCATGAATCCGGAGTTCGAGGTGGGGCGCTATCTCACCGAGGTGGCGCGCTTCCCGCACTGCGTGCCGGTGGCCGGCGTGGTCGAGCACGTCACCCCCGAGGGCGAGATCACCACGCTCGCCCTGCTGCAGGCCTACTGCTCCAACCAGGGCGACGGCTGGGGGCACACGATCGAATATCTCGAACGCTTCGTGGAGAGCCAGCGCACCGTGACCGAGTCGCCGCCCGCGGATGTGCACGGCGCCTATCTCGCGCTCATCCACACGCTCGGCCAGCGCACCGGCGAACTGCATGCCGCCTTCGCGCTGCGCAGCGGCGATGCCGCCTTCGACCCGGAGCCGGTCACCGAGGCGGACGTCGCTGCCTGGCGTGACAGCGTAGCGAAGGAAGCGCTCGATACGCTGGCGCTACTCGAGCAGCATCGCGGCGAGATGCCCTCGCCCGCGCGCGACGAAGCGCGCACGCTGCTCGTCGAGCGCGAAGCGCTCACCGCACGCATCGACGCGGCGGGCCGCGGCGGCGGCGCGACGCTGAAGACGCGCTATCACGGCGACTACCACCTCGGTCAGGTGCTCTTGTCCAATAACGACTTCCTGATCACCGATTTCGAAGGCGAGCCCGCGCGTCCGCTCGAGGCGCGCCGCGCCAAGCACTGTGCGCTGCGCGACGTCGCGGGCATGCTGCGTTCGTTCAACTACGCGCGCTGGACCGCGGTCAAGCGGGCCAACAGCATGCAACACACAAGTGACGGTCGGCTTGAGACGCTGCTCGTGCAATGGGAACGCGAAGCTCGCCAGATGTTCCTCAAGGCGTACGAGCAGGCGGTCGCAGGCAGCGGGCTGTACGGCAGTTTCCCGGCAGCGCGCGGCCTGCTCGAGCTGTTCGAGCTCGAAAAGGCGCTCTACGAGCTGCGCTACGAGATCAACAACCGGCCGGGTTGGGTACGCATTCCGCTGCAGGGCATCCTCACACTCGCAGGGGGTGGGCTCGCCGGACGCTAGGCCTGCCCCGCGCGCGACCAAGCTGCAACAACCGATCACTGGAGGGAGGCAATCATGGAAAACGTAAGTGTGATGCTGGAGCCGGTGCGCGTTTTCCTCGCGCACGTGGGCAATTTTCTGCCACGGCTCGCGCTCGCGGCCGCGGTCGTCATCGGCGGCTGGATGCTCGCCAAGCTGGTACGCCTGGCGGTCGACAAGGGCCTGCGCGCAGTCAATTTCAACGTCATCACCGAGCGCTCGGGAATGGACGGCTTTCTCGCGCAGGGTGGCATTCGCGGCGACACCACCGGGATCCTCGCCCTGGTGATCTACTGGCTGGTCGTGCTCGCGGCGTTGATCATCGCGTTCAACAGCCTCGGACTGACCTATATCACCGACCTGCTCGGTCAGGTGGTGCTGTTCGTGCCGAAGGTCGTCGTCGCGCTGCTGATCCTGGCGTTCGGCGCCTACTTTGCGCGCTTCGTCGGCAACACCGTCATCACCTACTGCCGCAATGTCGGCATGCAGGACGCCGAGTTCCTCGGCAGGATCGCCCAGTACGCGATCATCATCTTCGTCGCCCTGATCGCACTCGACCAGGTCAACGTCGGTGGCGAGATCGTGCGCCAGAGCTTCCTGGTCATCCTGGCGGGCGTGGTGCTCGCACTTGCGCTCGCCTTCGGCCTCGGCGGCCGGGACTGGGCCGCCGGACAGCTCGAGCGCTGGCTGTCGCGGGGCAGCACGCGCAGCGCCGAGAACGGGCCTGCCAATCCGCATGCGGAATGATCCTGGCAGGTGACATTGGCGGCACCAAGACCCGACTCGCGCTGTTCGCTGACCCCGACGCGCCGCCGCACTTCGAGCGGCGCTACGCCTCGTCCGAGTTCCCGGCACTCGAGCCGCTGATCGAGCGCTTCCTCGCGGAGGCACGCGCGGCGCTGGGCGGGCGCGTTGCGCCCCGCAGCGCCTGTTTCGGCGTCGCCGGACCGATCGAGGGTCGGCGCGTCCATGTCACCAACCTGCCCTGGATCATCGACGCCGAGACGCTCGCGCAAGCTTTCGCCATTGCACAGGTGCATTTGCTGAACGACTTCGCCGCCGCGGCCTATGGCATCGACGCGTTGCGCGCCGACCAGCGTGCAACGCTGCAGACCGGCGAGCCGCGCGACGCTGCACCGCGTGTCATCCTCGGCGCCGGTACCGGGCTGGGCATTGCCTACGTCCTGCGCGACGCCAGCGGCGACCGCGCGCTCGCAGGTGAAGGCGGCCACACGGGCTTTGCGCCCCGCTCAGCGGAGGAGATTGCGCTCTGGCAATACCTGCATGAGCGGGTCGGTCGCGTCACGCTCGAGCACGTGCTCTCGGGCACCGGCCTGCTGCGGATCTACGATTTCCTGCTGCAATACGGCCGGCAGGCCGAGTCGCCGGCGCTGCGCGCCGAGCTCGCCGAGGCTGACGCCCCCGCTGCAATCACCCGCCATGCGCTCGAGCGTGGCGACGCGCTGGCGCTCGCGGCGCTCGACCTGTTCGTCGCCTGTTACGGCGCCGCGGCCGGCGATCAGGCGCTCAACGTCATGGCGCGCGGTGGCGTGTTCGTCGCCGGCGGCATCGCGCCGAAGATCCTGCCGCGGCTGGCCGCCGGCGGGTTCATTGCGGCGTTCAACGACAAGGCGGCTTTCGCCGACGTGGCACGGCGCATGCCCGTGCACGTCGTGCTCGACGAGCGACTGCCGTTGATCGGTGCAGCGCGCGCCGCCTTTGCGTGATCCATCCGCGCGACAGGGACATCCGATGCAGGTCTGTCGACACCCCTCTTCGCTGCGGCGCCTGCGGCGCCGCGTCTGCCGACCTCGCCGCGTGCGATACTCCGCCGCCCTCGCAGAACGGCCGTCGGCCACTGCGCGCGGGCCTTTCACTTATGGTTAGGAACTGACGTGGCCGAAAAAGTCCTCGAACCCCCTCGCATCACGACCGTCTGGCCCGGCCGCGCCTATCCGCGCGGCGCGACCTGGGACGGAGAAGGCGTCAACTTCGCCCTGTTTTCCGAGAACGCGGAGAAGGTCGAGCTGTGCATCTTCGACGACGCCGGGCGACGCGAGCGCCAGCGCATCGTCCTGCCCGAGCGCACCGACCAGGTCTGGCACGGCTACCTGCCCGAGGCGCGCCCCGGGATGGTCTATGGCTACCGCATCCACGGCCCCTATCGCCCCGAGGAAGGTCACCGCTTCAACCCGCAAAAGCTGGTGATCGACCCCTACGCCAAGGAGATCGTTGGCGCGCTGCGCTGGAGCGACGCGCTCTACGGCTACGCGATTGGGCACAAGCGCGAGGACCTGGCGATCGACCGGCGTGACAGCGCGGCCTTCATGCCGAAGTGCCGGGTCGTCGACCAGGCTTTCACCTGGGGCAATGACCGGCGCCCCGACGTCGCCTGGAATGAAACGGTGGTGTATGAACTGAACGTACGCAGCTTCACGATGCAGCACCCCGGCGTGCCGCAACCCCTGCGCGGCACCTATGCCGGGCTCGCCTCGGCGCCGGTGGTCGAGTATCTGAAGCGGCTGGGCGTGACCACGATCGAGTTGATGCCGGTGCACGCCTTCGTCGACGAGCGCCACATTGCGGAGCGCGGACTGCGCAACGCCTGGGGCTACAACACGCTCGGCTTTTTCGCGCCGGAGATGCGTTACTCGGCCTCGGGCAGCTCGAAAGAATTCAAGACCATGGTCAAGACCCTGCACTCGGCCGGGTTCGAAGTCATCATCGATGTGGTCTACAACCACAGCTGCGAGGGCAACCACCTTGGCCCCACGTTGTCGTTCAAAGGCGTGGACAACGCCGCTTACTACCGGCTGGTCGAAGACAGCCGGCGCCACTACATGGATTTCACCGGTTGCGGCAATACGTTGAACCTCGAGCATCCGCGCGTCCTGCAGATGGTGATGGACTCGCTGCGCTACTGGGTCGAAGTGATGCACATCGACGGCTTTCGCTTCGATCTCGCACCTGCGCTCGCGCGCGAAGGCAGCGAAGTCGAGCGCATGGGCGGTTTTTTCAGCGTGATCCGTCAGGACCCGGTCCTCAACCACGTCAAGCTGATTGCCGAGCCCTGGGACATCGGCGCCGGCGGTTACCAGGTCGGCAACTTCCCGCTCGGCTGGGCCGAGTGGAACGACCAGTACCGCGACGGCATGCGTGCCTACTGGAAGGGTGACGGTGGCCTGATCGGCGAGTTCGCCCGGCGCTTCACCGGCTCGTCCGACCTCTACGGCCGGGAGGGCCGGCGCCCGCACGCGAGCGTCAACTTCCTCGCCGCGCACGACGGTTTCACGCTGCACGATGTGGTGAGCTACAACGACAAGCACAACGAGGCCAACGGCGAGGAAAACCGTGACGGGCACAGCCACAATCTGTCCTGGAACCACGGCCACGAAGGCCCGACCGACGACCCGGCAATCAATGCGCTGCGCGAGCGCCAGAAGCGCAATATGCTCGCCACCCTGTTCCTTTCGCAGGGTATTCCGATGCTGCTCGCCGGCGACGAGCGCGGCCACACGCAGCAGGGCAACAACAACGCCTATTGCCAGGACAACGATATCTTCTGGCTCGACTGGACGCCGACGCCGGAGCGTGACGCGCTACTTGCCTTCGTGCGCCGCCTGATCGCGATTCGCCACGCGCACCCGATCTTTCGCCAGCGCGACTTCTTCCAGGGGCGGCCCTTGCATGGTGCGGAGGTGAAGGACATCCAGTGGCTCAAGCCCGACGGAACCGAGATGACCGACCAGGAATGGGACCACGAGCACGCACGCTGCCTCGGCGTGTACCTTTCGGGCGCCGCGCTGGACGAGATCGATCGGACGGGACAGCGTGTCCTGGACGACGATTTCCTCGTTCTGTTCAACGCCCATCACGACGACCTGCCCTTCACGCTGCCACCCGCCGACGGTGCACCGTGGCACGCGCTGGTCGACACGGCGATCGAGCAGGACCACCCCGATGCGCGCCACGCCCATGAAGCGGGCGCCGCATATTCGCTCAAGGGCCGCTCGCTGGTGCTCTTGATCCGACCGGCAGCCCAGGCATGACCCACGCGCATGCGATGCCGTTCGGCGCCGAGGTCCGCGCGGACGGAACGACCCGTTTTCGTCTCTGGGCGCCGGGCGCCACCGCGGTCGATCTCGAGCTCTCGGGCACGCAAGGCCAGGCGCGCCTCGCGATGCAGCGCGGTGCCGAGGGCTGGCACGAGCTCGTCACGACCGCGGGCGCCGGGGCTCGCTACCGCTTCGTCGTCGGCGAAGGTCTGCTGGTACCGGACCCGGCCTCGCGCAGCAACCCGGACGACGTGCACGGTGCGAGCGAGGTCGTCGATCCGCGCGCCTATGCCTGGCGCAATGCCTGGCGCGGGCGCCCGTGGCACGAGGCCATCGTGTATGAACTGCACCTCGGCACCTTTACCCCGGAAGGCACGTTCGCCGCGGCCGCCGCGCGTCTGCCCGAGCTCGCCGCGCTCGGCATCACCGCGGTCGAGCTGATGCCGGTGGCCGACTTCCCGGGGTCTCGGAATTGGGGCTACGACGGCGTGCTGCCGTATGCGCCGGATGCGAGCTACGGCCGGCCGGAAGATCTCAAGGCGATGATCGACGCGGCGCACGGCCTCGGCCTCATGGTGCTGCTCGACGTCGTCTACAACCATTTCGGGCCGGAAGGCAATTACCTGCACGCCTACTGCCCGCAATTCTTCAATCCGAAGCACCAGACACCCTGGGGCGCGGCGATCAACTTCGACGGCGACCACGCACGGCCGGTACGCGACTTCTTCATCCACAATGCGCTGTACTGGGTCGAGGAATACCGTCTTGACGGGCTGCGGCTCGATGCGATCCACGCGATCCGCGACGATTCGCCGCTGCACATCGTGAGCGAGATCGCACAGGCGCTGCACGCGGGCCCCGGGCGCGATCGCGCGGTACACCTGGTGCTCGAGAACGAGGACAACCAGTCGCGCTTTCTCGCACGCGACGCCGACGGCCGGCCGCGTGAGGCGACGGCGCAGTGGAACGACGACGTGCACCACGCGCTGCACGTGCCGCTCACCGGCGAGGCCGACGGCTACTACGCCGACTACGCCGACCGGCCGCTCGAGCGGCTCGGGCGCGGACTCGCCGAAGGCTTCATCTACCAGGGCGACGCCTCGGCGTTTCGCGGCGGCGAGCCGCGCGGCGAACCGAGCGCGCAGCTGCCGTCGAGCGCGTTCATCTCGTTCCTGCAGACCCATGACCAGGTCGGCAACCGCGCGTTCGGCGAGCGCATTCACGCGCTGTCCGATGCAGGGCGCGAGCGCGCTGCGGTCGTCGCGCTGCTGCTCTCGCCGCATGTGCCGATGTTCTTCATGGGCGAGGAATGGGCCACCACATCGCCGTTTCAATTCTTCTGCGACTTCGGCGCAGAGCTGGCCGAGGCGGTCACCAAGGGCCGGCGCGAGGAGTTCGGGCGCTTCGCCGCATTCTCCGACCCGAAGGTGCGCGAACGCATACCCGATCCGAACGCCCCAGCCACATTCCAGGCGAGCAAGCTCGACTGGTCCGAGCGTGAGCGCTCTCCGCATCGTGAGCGGCTGGCGCTCGTGCGCGAGTTGCTCGCGATCCGCGCACAGAAGCTCGCGCCTCACCTGCGCCACGCGCGCCGCGGCGGGCGCTACGGGGTCGTCGCGGGCGCGCTCTGCGTCGACTGGTCGTTCGCCGATGGCGCCGGTTTGCACCTTGCGCTCAATCTGGGCGAAACAGCGACGCGGCTGCCACAGGCACCGCAAGGCGAGGTACTGTACGCGCTCGAAGCGAAGCGCGACGGCGCCGGCCTGAAGCTGGGCGCAAGCGGCGTGCAGGTGTCATTCGAGGCGCCCCGTGTCTGAGTACCGCGACCGGCTCGAGCGGCTGTGCGGCATCGCGCACATCGGCACGCACTATGCCGACATCTGGGGCAAGCGCGTCGACGTTCCGGAGGCGAGTCTCACCGCGCTCCTCAAGGAACTGGGCATCGACGCGTCGGACGAGGAACACGCTGCCGAGGCCGAGCGCAGGTCGGGCGAGGCGCGCGCACACGAGTGGCTGCCGCCGGTCGTCGTCGTCCCCGCGGATTCGGCGGACTGGTCGGTGCCGCTGCAAGGCGATGCGGCGCAGGCGCGGGGTGGCGCGCGGTGGACTTTGGTCACCGAATCCGGTGAGCGACACGAAGGCGAGCCGGCCGGCGACGCGCAGGCGATCCGGCCTGGAATCGCGCTGCCGATCGGCTACCACCACCTGAGCCTCGACGCACAAGGCGAGCAACGGGGTGCGACGCTCGTGCTGGCCGCGCCGCCCCGCTGCTGGCGCCCGGCGGCGCTGGACGATGGCACGCGGCTGTGGGGTCCCGCGCTGCAGCTCTACGCGCTGCGCTCGGCACGCAACTGGGGGATCGGCGATTTCGGCGATCTGCTGCGATTCATCGAGCAGTGCGCCGAGCGCGGCGCAGGCATCGTCGGCGTCAATCCCCTGCACGCCCTGTTCCCTCACAACCCGGCGCACATCAGCCCGTACAGCCCATCGTCGCGCGTGATGCTGAACGTGCTGTATCTGGACGTCGAGGCAATCGCCGACTTCGGCGAGAGCGACGAGACCCAGCGCCTCGTGCGCAGCCCGGAATTTCAGGCTCGCCTTGGGCGGCTGCGCGAATCCGAGCTCGTCGACCACGTCGCGGTCGCTGCGACGAAGTTCGAGGTCCTCGAGCGGCTCTATGCGCACTTCCGCGAGCGCCACCTCGGCGCGCAGACGCCGACCCAGCGCGCCCAGGCGTTCCGCGAGTTCCAGGCGGCGCGCGGCGAGGCCCTGCGCCGCCATGCGACGTTCGAAGCGCTGCAGGCGCAGTTCCACGCCGCCGATGCCGCGGTGTGGGGCTGGCCGGTGTGGCCCGAGGCATACCAGGATCACGATTCCGAGGCGGTGAAGACCTTCTGCCGCGAGCGCCTCGATCGCGTCGAATACTTCGAGTACCTGCAGTGGCAGGTGTCGCTGCAGCTCGAGCGTGTCGCGGCGCGCTGCGACGCCCTCGGCATGGAAGTCGGCCTCTATCTCGATCTGGCCGTCTCAGTCGACCGCGCGGGCTCGGATGCCTGGACCTATCGCGAATGCTATGCGCTCGGCGCGAGCGTGGGCGCGCCACCGGATGATTTCAACATGAGCGGCCAGGACTGGGGCCTGCCGCCGTT
>LJTQ01000050.1 GCA_001303445.1 Betaproteobacteria bacterium SG8_39
ATGCGCATCGACAAGTGGCTTTGGGCGGCGCGCTTTTTCAAGGCACGCGGACTCGCGCAGCAGGCAATCGAGGCGGGGCGCATCCGGCTCGCGGGCGAGCGCGTCAAGCCTGCGCGTGAGGTGAAGCCCGGCGACCGGCTGGAAATCGGGGTCGCTGCGCTGCGCTGGGAGGTGGTGATCCAGGGCGTCAGCGACCGGCGCGGTCCGGCAAGCGAGGCGCGCCGGCTCTACGCGGAGCTGGAGGACAGCCGTCTCAGGCGCGAGGCGCTGCGTGCCGAGCGCCGGCAGGGGGTCGAGCCGGCACGCGAACTGCATGGCCGGCCCACCAAGCGCGACCGGCGCCTGCTCGAGCGCTGGCGGCGCGGCGACTGAGGCTTAGGTCCGCCGCCGCATCAGCTGGGCGTCCTCGATGACCTTGAAGGGGCTCTTGCCCCACAGGATCGCACCGTAGAAGAACGGCTCGAGCTTGGTTTCGGTGAGCGCATGCCACTGCGCCTGCTTGAGGACGATGACCTGCCCGGTCATGCCGAAATCGCCGATCACCGAGAACGTCGCCTCGACCACCGGCTTCTGCGGCGGCTTGTCCCATTTGACCGGATCGACCCGCGCGACGCTCCCGGGCTGCTCGCCCGGGATGACGTCGAAAGCGCCATGGCAGTTGTCTTCGCTACGCAGCGCGCAGGCGAGCCGGCTACCCCGGGGCGGCATCGCGTGGTGCCTCGCCGGGCCTCAGGCCGCGCGCGCCTGCTGCGGCGCAGGCGCCGACATCAGCGAACGCAGGACATAGGGCAGGATGCCGCCGTGACGGTAGTACTCGACCTCGATCGCAGTGTCGATGCGCGAGCGCACCCGGATCTCGCGGCGTTCACCGTTCGCGGCGGTGAGGGCCACCGTGATGTCCTGCTGCGGTCGCAGGTCGTCGAGGCCGACGATGTCGACGGTCTCGTCGCCCTTGAGGCCGAGCGACTGCGCGGAATCGGTGCCGATGAACTGCAGCGGCAGGACGCCCATACCGACCAGGTTCGAGCGGTGGATGCGCTCGAAGCTGCGCGCAATCACCGCCTTGACGCCGAGCAGCTGGGTGCCCTTGGCGGCCCAGTCGCGTGAGCTGCCGGTGCCGTACTCCTCGCCGCCGAACACCACGGTCGGCGTGCCGTCGGCCATGTAGGCGATGGCCGCGTCGTAGATCGGCAGGGTTTCGCCCTTGTATCGCGTCACGCCGCCCTCCGTGCCGGGCAGCATCAGATTCTTGATGCGCACGTTGGCAAAGGTTCCGCGCATCATCACCTCGTGGTTGCCGCGGCGCGCGCCATAACTGTTGAAATCGGCGACCGCGACGTCGTTCTCCTGCAGGTAGATGCCGGCCGGCGACGTCGGCTTGATCGAGCCCGCAGGCGAGATGTGGTCGGTCGTGACCGAGTCGCCGAAGATGCCGAGAACGCGGGCGTCACGGATATCACCGACTGCGCGGGGCTGCATCGCGAAGTCCTCGAAGAACGGCGGCTCGGCGATGTAGGTCGAGGCCGGCCAGCTGTAGACCTGGCCGCTCGGCGCGGAGATCTTCTTCCACAACGGGGTGGCCTCGGCGAGGCCGCTGTAGAGCTTGCGGAAGGTCGGCGCGTCCATCGCCAGGCTGCGCAGCGCCTCGATCTCCTCGCGCGTCGGCCAGATGTGGCCGATGTAGACGTCCTGTCCGTCCTTGGACTTGCCGATCGGCTCATTGCGCAGATCCATGAGCATGCTGCCGGCGATCGCGTAGACCACGACCAGCGGCGGTGCGGCGAGAAAGTTGGCGCGGATGTTGGGGTGGATGCGCGCCTCGAAGTTGCGGTTGCCCGAGAGCACCGCGGCGCAGACCAGGTCGTTTTTAACGATCGCCTCTTCGATCGGCGGGGCGAGCGGCCCGGCGTTGCCGATGCAGGTGGTGCAGCCGTAGCCCGCGAGGTAGAAGCCGAGCTTTTCGAGATAGGGCAGCAGCCCGGCCTTCTTCAGATACTCGGTCACCACGCGCGAGCCGGGCGCGAGCGAGGTCTTGACGTGCGGCTTGACCGTGAGGCCGAGCTCGACCGCCTTCTTCGCCACCAGCCCGGCGGCCAGCAGCACGCCCGGGTTGGAGGTGTTGGTGCAGGAGGTGATGGCGGCGATCAGCACGTCGCCGTTCTTCAGTGCGGTGCCGTCGTAGGCCTTGTGCACCTTGCCGAGGTCCTCGGCCTTCTTCGCGAAACCGCTGTTCGCGACGGGCGCGGAGAACAGCGAGGCGAACGTGCTCTTCACCTTGTCGAGGTCGATACGGTCCTGCGGCCGCTTCGGGCCGGCGAGCGAGGGCATGACGCTCGCCAGGTCGAGCTCGAGCACCTGGCTGTAGTCGATCGCGCCCGCACTGGGGATGCCGTACAGCTGCTGCGCCTTGAAGTAGGCCTCGAACGCCGCGATCTCCTCCTTGCTGCGGCCCGTGCCGCGGAAGTAGTCGATCGTCTTGTCGTCGACCGGGAAGAATCCCATCGTCGCGCCGTACTCCGGCGCCATGTTGGCGATCGTCGCGCGATCGGGCAGCGCGAGGGAGGCCGTGCCTTCGCCGAAGAACTCGACGAACTTGCCGACCACCTTGGCCTTGCGCAGCATTTCGGTGATCGTCAGCACCAGGTCGGTTGCGGTCACCGCGGGATGCAGCCGTCCCTTGAGATGCACGCCGACCACGTCCGGCGTGAGGAAGTACACCGGCTGGCCGAGCATGCCGGCCTCGGCCTCGATGCCGCCCACGCCCCAGCCGACGACGCCGATGCCGTTGATCATGGTCGTGTGGCTGTCGGTGCCGACCAGGGTGTCCGGATAGTAGACGCCGTCCCTGGAGCGATGCACCCCGCGCGCAAGGTATTCGAGGTTGACCTGGTGCACGATGCCGATGCCCGGCGGCACCACCTTGAAGGTGTCGAAGGCCTGCATGCCCCATTTCATGAACTGGTAGCGCTCCTCGTTCCTCTTGAATTCGAGCTTCATGTTGAGGTCGAGCGCGTTCTTCGAGCCGTAGTGATCGATCTGCACCGAGTGGTCGACGACCAGGTCCACCGGGACCAGTGGCTCGATGCGCTTCGGGTCCTTGCCCATCTTCTGCGCCACACCGCGCATCGCGGCGAGGTCGCAGAGCAGCGGCACCCCGGTGAAGTCCTGCAGCACGATGCGCGCGACGACGAACGGAATTTCTTCCGAGCGCTGCGCGTTCGGCTTCCAGCCCGCGAGTTGGCGCACGTGCGCTTCGGTGACCTTGTTGCCGTCGCAGTTGCGCAGCACGGACTCGAGCACGATGCGGATCGATACCGGCAGGCGCGACAGGTCGAGGCCCAGCGCGCGGCCGAGCGCGGGCAGCGAGTAAAGGGTGCCCGGCTTGCCGGGCGCCACGGCGAGGGCCTGGGTGACGTTGAACGGGTCGCGTGCGGCGTGCGTCATTTCAGCTTCCTTTCCCGGACCTTTGCCGGTATTCCTTGAACGTGCGCCCCTGATAGGCGCCGGTCACGATGAACTGCCCGAGCAGGAGGAAGTCCGTCGGGGAGAACAGTCCGCCGACATGGCGGTAGACATGCGCGCCGTCGAGCGCGTAGAAATCGAAGGTCGGCGTACCGCGGATCTCCATCGCGCGGCCGTAGTCGCGCTCAGTCAGCGTCTTGCCGTTCAGGTCGGTGATCGGCTGCGCGCCGAGGATGTCGATCGGCACGATGACGAACGCCTGGCGGAACCAGTCCTGCACCTCGGACTGGTTGAGCACCTCGCGACGCATGCGCTTGCAGGCGGGGCAGTCGTCGAAGTGGTACATGACCAGCACGCCGCGGCGGCCGCTGCTGCGCGCCTGGGCCAGCTCGTCGCGCAGGTCGCCGAGAAAAGGGTTGAAGAAGTGCGTGTCGGGATCACGCGTCTCGGCGCGTGCGCCGGCGAGCAGCGCCAGACCCAGCACGAGCAGCAGGCTGCGGGCGAGGACCTGCATCAGGCTGCCAGGCCGCCGTCGTTCGCCCAGCTGTCGGCCGGGCCGCAGGCGCCCGGACGGGCACGCCACTCGGCGCGCAGCGCGGCGCAGGTCGCCGCGCAGGCTGCGTCGAGATCGCCCGGCTCGAGCTCGCCGAGCGCGGATTCGAGCGCCGCGAGCGCGGTGGCGGCGCCGGCGCTCTGCGTGAACCTTTCGAGCGCCGCCAGCGCCCGAAACAGCCGCGACCGGCGCTCGAGCAGACCGGTGAGCTGCTCGTCGCAGCGCGCGATCGGCGTCGGATAGGCGCGCACCTCCTGCGCCAGCGCCGCCGCGCGCTCGCGCAGGCGGCCTTCGAGCGTCGCCAGAGAGGCGGGGGCGTCAGGCAGGCGGGGCATGGCTCGATCCTCCGGCAGGCTAGATCACGAACGCATCGACGAACTCGTGCACCGGCGTGGACTCGAGCCGCTTCGCGTCGAGGCACAGCGCGAGGATCGCCGCGCGCTGCTTTTCCGGAAAGCGACGCGCGAGATTGGTCCTGAACTTCTCGACCAGCACCGGCATGCCTTCCTTGCGCCGGCGCTTGTGCCCGATCGGGTACTCGCAGACGAACTCGCCGAGCTTCTTGCCGTCCTTGAACTCCACCGTCAGGGCGTTCGCGATCGAGCGCTTGCTCGGGTCGTGGTAGTCCTTGGTGAACTGCTTGTCCTCGACGCAGGCGATCTTCGCGCGCAGCGCGTCGATGCGCGGGTCGCCGGCGACCGCGTCCTCGTAATCGCCCGCGGTGAGGCGGCCGAAGAGGATCGGCACGGCGACCATGTACTGCACGCAGTGATCACGGTCGGCGGGATTGTTGAGCGGCCCCTTCTTGTCGATGATGCGGATGCAGGCCTCGTGCGTGCGGATGGTGATCTTCTTGATCTCGTCCGCGCTGCGGCCCACGCGCTTGAGCTCGGCATGGATGTCCATCGCGCATTCGACGGCCGTTTGCGAGTGGAACTCCGCGGGGAAGGAAATCTTGAACAGCACGTTCTCCATCACGTAGCTGCCGAAATCGCGCTGGAACTTGAACTTCTTGCCCTTGAAGGAGACGTCGTAGAAGCCCCAGGTCTTGGCACTCAGTACCGAGGGGTAGCCCATCTCGCCGGTTTTCGAAATCAGCGCCAGGCGCACCGCGCGGCTGGTGGCATCGCCGGCGGCCCAGCTCTTGCGCGAACCGGTGTTCGGCGCATGGCGGTAGGTGCGAAGGCTCTGGCCGTCGACCCAGGCCTGCGAGACCGCGTTGATGGTCTCTTCGCTGCTGCAGCCGAGCATCTGCGCGACCACCGCGGTCGAGGCAACCTTGACCAGCAGGACGTGATCGAGGCCGACCCGGTTGAACGAATTCTCGAGCGCGAGCACCCCCTGGATCTCGTGTGCCTTGATCATGGCGGTGAGCACGTCGCGCATCACGAGCGGCCTGCGCCCGGCGGCGACCGCGTTGCGCGAGAGCCAGTCCGCGGTCGCGAGGATGCCGCCCAGGTTGTCCGACGGATGACCCCATTCGGCGGCCAGCCAGGTGTCGTTGAAGTCGAGCCAGCGGATCATCGCGCCAATGTTGAAGGCCGCCTGCACCGGGTCGAGCTGGAACGGGGTGCCCGGGACCTTGGCGCCGTTCGGCACCACCGTGCCAGGCACGATCGGGCCGAGCAGCTTGGTGCAGGCCGGGTACTCGAGTGCTTCCAGGCCGCAGCCGAGCGTGTCCATCAGGCAGTAGCGCGCCGTCTCGTAGGCTTCCTTGCTGCTGATGCGGGTCTTGCCGACGTAGTCGGCGATGCGGACCAGGACCTCGTCCGGCTTGGGTCTTACGTTGGAGATGTGACTGGACATCGACTCACTCGGCTTCCGATAGCGGTTGGAAGGTGTACTCGGCGCCGCCGGCGCGCGGCGGGTGGCGCGCGGGTGCCGGTGCGCTGCGCTCGCCGGGGCCCTTGTCCCACCAGGCGCTGCGCCCGGCGGCCTGCGACGCGAGCTCCTCGGGATGCGCCTCGAGATAGCGCCGCATGAACTGGGTGAGATCGGATTCGTACTGGGCCATGGCTATTTCCTGCTCTTCAACGCCGCCCACTTCCGGTTCTCGGGGCCGACATAGTTCGCGCTCGGCCGGATGATCTTGCCGTCGATGCGCTGCTCGATGACGTGCGCCGACCAGCCGGAGGTGCGCGAGATGACGAACAGCGGCGTGAACATCGCGGTCGGCACGCCCATCATGTAGTAGCTGGTCGCGCTGTACCAGTCGAGGTTGGCGAACATGTTCTTCTCGCGCCGCATCACCTTCTCGATGCGCTCCGAGATCTCGAAGCGCTTCATGTCGCCGGCGTCCTGCGACAGGCGCCGGGCGACTTCCTTGATCACCTCGTTGCGCGGGTCGGCGATGGTGTAGACCGGATGGCCGAAGCCGATGATGACCTGCTTTTCGCCGATACGCCGCACGATGTCGCGCTCGGCCTCATCCGCGGTGTCGTAGCGGCCAATGACGTCGAAGGCGAATTCGTTGGCGCCGCCGTGCTTCGGCCCTTTGAGGGCGCCGATGCCGCCGGTAATCGCCGAGTGCATGTCGGCGCCCGTGCCGGCGATCACGCGGCAGGTGAAGGTCGAGGCGTTGTACTCGTGCTCGGCATACAGGATGAGCGAGGTGTGCATCGCACGGACCCAGAGCGGACTCGGCTTGCGCCCGTGCAGCAGGCGCAGGAAGTGGCCGCCGATCGATTCGTCGTCGGTCTCGACGTCGATGCGTCGGCCGGCGTGCGAGTAGTGGTACCAGTACAGCAGCATCGAGCCGAAGCTCGCCATCAGGCGGTCGGCGATGTCGCGCGACTCGGCGAGCTTGTGCTGCGGATTCTCGGGCAGCACGGCGCCGAGCGCCGAGCAGGCGGTGCGCATCACGTCCATCGGGTGCGTGCCCGCGGGAATGCATTCGAGCACGCGTTGCACCGCGGCGGGAATGCCGCGCAGCCCGCGCAGCTTCGCCTTGTAGCCGGCGAGCTCGGCGGCGTTGGGGAGCTTGCCGTGCACCAGCAGATAGGCGATTTCCTCGAACTCGGCCGTGTCGGCGAAGTCCAGGATGTCGTAGCCGCGGTAGTGCAGGTCGTTGCCGCTGCGTCCGACCGTGCACAGGGCCGTGTTGCCGGCAGGCACGCCCGACAGGGCGACGGATTTCTTCGGCTTGGGCTTGGCTGCAGCCTTTTGTGCGCTCATGCGGATTTCTCCTTGGCGAACAGCGCATCGAGCTTGTGCTCGTACGCGTGGTAGTTCAGGTAGTCGTAGAGGTCGTCGCGCGTCTGCATCGTGTCGAGCACCGCCTGCTGCGTGCCGTCGCGGCGCAGCGTGGTGTAGACGTTCAGCGCGGCCTGGTTCATCGCGCGGAAGGCCGACAGCGGGTAAAGCGCCATCGCCACTCCGGCCGAGCGCAGCGCGTCGACCGTGAACAGCGGGGTCTTGCCGAACTCGGTGATGTTCGCGAGCACCGGCACGTTGACCGCCTCGACGAAGCGGCGGTACATCGCCAGCTCGGTCATCGCTCCCGGAAAGATCATGTCCGCGCCCGCCTCGACGTACTTCACGGCCCGCTCGAGCGCACGGTCGAGCCCTTCGCTGGCGAGCGCATCGGTGCGCGCCATGATGCAGAACGCGGCGTCGCTGCGCGCGTCCGCGGCGGCCCGGATGCGGTCGCACATTTCCTCGGTCGGCACGATTTCCTTGCCGGGGCGGTGCCCGCAGCGCTTGGCGCCGACCTGGTCTTCGATGTGCATCGCCGCGGCCCCGGCCTTGAGCAGCGAACGCACCGTGCGCGCGACGTTGAAGGCGCTCGCGCCGAAGCCGGTGTCGACGTCGACCAGCAGGGGCAGGTCGCAGACATCGGTGATCCGGCGCACGTCGATCAGCACGTCGTCGAGGTTGGAGATGCCGAGGTCCGGCATGCCGAGCGAGCCGGCGGCGACGCCGCCACCGGAGAGATAGATCGCGCGGTAGCCGCTGCGCTTGGCGAGCAGCGCGTGATAGGCGAGGATCGTGCCGACGATCTGCAGCGGCGACTCCTCGCGCAGCGCCTGGCGGAATTTCTCTCCGGGCGTCATGGTCGGCCTCAAGCGAGCAGGTCCTTGATGCCGTCGCGCTCCTCGTGCAGCTCCTTGAGCGTGGCCGACATCTTGCCGCGCGCGAACTCGCTGACGTCGAGTCCCTGCACGACCTGGTAGGCGCCGTTCTTGCAGACCACGGGCATGCCGTAGAGCACGCCCTCGGGGATGCCGTAGCTGCCATCGGCAGAGATGCCCATCGAGACCCAGTCGCCCTCCGGCGTGCCGTGCACCCAGTCGCGCACGTGGTCGATCGCCGCGCTCGCCGCGCTCGCCGCAGACGACAGTCCGCGTGCCTCGATGATCGCCGCGCCGCGCTTCTGCACCGTGGGGATGAACGTCTTCTCGAGCCAGTCCTGGTCCTTGATCTGCGCCCAGGCTTTCTTGCTGTCGCACTCGGCGTGGAAGATGTCCGGGTACTGCGTCGCGGAATGGTTGCCCCAGACGATGGTCTTGCGCACCGCGCTCACCGGCTTGCCGAGCTTGGCGGCAATCTGGCTGCGCGCGCGATTGTGGTCGAGGCGCATCATGGCGGTGAACTGCGTCGGCTTGAGATCCGGCGCGTTCTTCATCGCGATCAAGGCGTTGGTGTTCGCCGGATTGCCGACGACGAGCACGCGCACGTCGCGCGCAGCGACCTCGTTCAGCGCGCGGCCCTGCGGCTGGAAGATCTTGCCGTTGGCTGCGAGCAGGTCCTTGCGCTCCATGCCGGGCCCCCGCGGACGGGCACCCACGAGCAGGGCGATCTGCGCGTCTTTGAACGCGATCTTGGGGTCGGACGCGGCGACCATGCCGTGCAGCAACGGGAAGGCGCAGTCATCGAGCTCCATCATCACGCCCTTGAGGGCCTTCTGCGCCTTCTCGTCGGGGATTTCGAGCATTTGCAGGATGACCGGTTGCTCGGGGCCGAGCATGTCGCCGGCCGCAATGCGGAACAGCAGGGAGTAGCCGATTTGGCCGGCGGCGCCGGTGACGGCGACGCGTATGGGTGCTTTTGACATCGAGGGGACTCCGAGGAACGCTCTGTGAAGGGTGGTGTGGCTGTCCGGTAATGCGGTGTTGCGCCGTGTCGAACGGGCCGCGTGGCGGCGTCGGTGCTTGACTGACCTGACCGCGGGCGCGTCCGGCGAGGCGATGGTATGCGCGGGGCCGAGCGGAAGTCAAGATGTCTTGTGTCTTTTATAAGACATAACACAGAAGATAGACGAGTGTCCCTAGCTGTGTTCCAATAGGCTCCCATGGCCTCGCCCACATTCAGCCCACTTTATCGCCAGATCAAGGACTTGCTGCTCGAAGGGTTGCGCGGCGGCGAATGGCGCCCGGGCGAGGCGATTCCCAGCGAACTCGAGCTCGCCGGGCGCTTTCGCGTCAGCCAGGGCACCGTCCGCAAGGCGATTGACGAACTGGCCGCCGAGAACCTGCTGGTGCGCCGGCAGGGCAAGGGCACCTTCGTCGCCACCCATGGTGAGCCGCAGGTGCGTTTCCGTTTCCTGCGGCTGACACCGGACAGCGGCGAGGCGGTGGCGGCGCAACGCGAGCTGCTTGATTTTCGCCGTGCGCGCGCCTCCGCGGAGCTGGCGCGGCTGCTCGAGCTCAAGCCGGGCGAGCAGGTCATCATGCTCAAGCGGCGCATCGCCTTCGACGGCAGCCCGGTGTTGCTGGAAGAGGTCTGGCTGCCCGGCAACCGGTTCAAGGGCGTGACCGCCGCGGCGGTGACCGAGCATCAGGGCGCGCTCTACAACCTCTTTGAAACGGAGTACGGCACGCGCATGGTGCGCGCCGAGGAACGCCTGAAGGCGGTCTCGGCGGACGCCGGCGCGGCCGAGCTGCTGGGCGTGGAGCCGGGGCATGCGTTGCTGCAGGTCGAGCGCCTGTCGTTTACCTACGGCGACACGCCGGTTGAATGGCGCAAGGGTGTGTACAACACCGATCGCCATTACTACCGAAGCGAATTGGGGTAATCCGGCACGCGGTATCGCAGCCGCGCATTTCATGCGGCGGGGCGCGGCCTATATAATCCGGGCTTCATCGGGCCCGATGCTGCGGCGCGATGTACAGGTCCTGGAGACGGCAGAATATCGAACAATGGCAAACGCCACGACCAACAAACAGAGACCCAAGTACCTGAGCCTGCAGGCAATTCTTTTCGAGATCCGCTTGCCGCTGGCGGGTTGGATTTCCATATTGCACCGCGTCAGCGGCGTCCTGCTTTTCGTCTCCGGCATCGGGTTGCTGTTCCTGCTCGATCGCAGCCTTTCGTCCGAGGCCGGTTTCGCCGGCGTCGCGCGCACTCTCGGCTTCCCGCTGGTCAAGCTGTCGCTGCTCGCACTGGTGTGGGCCTACTGCCATCACCTTTGCGCGGGCATCCGTTTCCTGCTGCTCGATCTGCACAAGGGCATCGACAAGGCGAGCGCACGCCGCTCGAGCATCGCGGTGCTTGTCGTCAGCCTGCTGCTTACGGCGTTCTTCGGAGCCAAGCTGTGGTGAACCGCATCGTCGTCGGCGCGCATTACGGCCTGCGCGACTGGCTCGCGCAGCGCATCACCGGCCTGATCATGGCGGTGTACTCGGTGATCCTGGCGGTGGTGCTGCTCTCGGGACAGCCGATCACGCATGCGGTGTGGGGCGAGCTGTTCGCGCAGGGCTGGATGCGCGTGGCGACGCTGCTGTTCGCGGCGAGCCTGGCCTGGCATGCCTGGGTCGGGGTGCGCGACATCCTCATGGACTACGTCAAGCCGACGGGCCTGCGCCTGTCGCTGCAGGTGCTCGTGTTGCTGGTGATCGCGGGCTATCTCGCCTGGACGATACAGATTCTCTGGAGGTAAAGCGTGACCCTGCCGGTACGCACATTCGATGCGATCGTGGTCGGAGCAGGCGGCTCCGGCCTGCGCGCCGCGCTCGAGCTGTCGCGCGCGGGGCTGCGCGTCGCCGTGCTGACGAAAGTGTTTCCGACGCGCTCGCACACCGTCGCTGCGCAGGGCGGCGTTGCCGCGCCGCTGGCGAATTCGGGCGAGGACAACTGGCACTGGCACATGTATGACACGGTCAAGGGCTCGGACTACCTCGGCGATCAGGACGCGATCGAGTACATGTGCCGGCGCGCGGTCGAGGTCGTCGTCGAGCTCGAGCACATGGGCATGCCCTTCGACCGGCTGGAAAACGGCAAGATCTATCAGCGACCCTTCGGCGGCCATACCCAGGATTACGGCAGCGCGAAGATGGCGATGCGGGCCTGCGCCGCGGCGGACCGCACCGGGCACGCGATGCTGCACACCCTGTACCAGCAGAACGTGCACGCCAACACGCAGTTCTTCGTCGAATGGATGGCGCTCGACCTGATCCGCGATGCGGACGGCGATGTCCTCGGCGTCACCGCGCTGGAGATGGAAACCGGCGAAGCGGTCGTTTTCCACGCCAAGGCGACGCTGCTCGCGACCGGCGGCGCGGGCCGGATCTTCGCGGCGAGCACCAACGCCTTCATCAACACCGGCGACGGGCTGGGGATGGCCGCGCGCGCCGGGATCCCGCTGCAGGACATGGAGTTCTGGCAGTTCCACCCGACCGGCGTGCACGGGGCCGGGGTATTGATCACCGAGGGCGTGCGCGGCGAGGGCGGCTACCTGCTGAACAAGAACGGCGAGCGCTTCATGGAGCGCTATGCGCCGAACGCCAAGGACCTCGCGAGCCGCGATGTCGTGTCGCGCGCGATGACCACCGAGATCAAGGAAGGCCGCGGCTGCGGCCCGGACGCCGACCACGTCATGCTCAAGCTCGATCACCTCGGCGCGGAGGTGATCAACCAGCGCCTGCCGGGGATCCGCGAAATCGCCATCAAGTTCGCGAACGCCGACCCGATCCGCGAATCGATTCCGGTCGTTCCCACCGTGCATTACCAGATGGGCGGGGTGCCGGCGAACTATCTTGGCGAGGTGGTCGCACCCGCACAGGGTGACCCCGAGGCCGTCGTGCGCGGCCTCTACGCTGCGGGCGAGTGCTCCTGCGTCTCGGTGCACGGCGCAAACCGGCTGGGGACGAACTCGCTGCTCGATCTGCTGGTGTTCGGCAAGTCTTCGGGCGAGCAGATGGTCAAGGCGATCCGCGAGAGCCCTGTCGCGCACAAGCCGTTGCCGAAAGACGCTGCGGACCGTTCGCAGGCGCGGCTCGCGCGGCTCGACGCGGCGCGCTCGGGCGAGCGCGTGGCGGAGCTGTCGAGCGATCTGCGCCGCACGATGCAGGCGCACTGCGGCGTGTTCCGTTTCCCGGAGTTGCTGAGCGAGGGCGTGGAGAAGATGAAGGCCCTCGCGGCCCGGGCCGAGCGCAGCTTCATCGACGACAAGTCCAAGGTCTTCAACACCGCCCGGATCGAAGCACTCGAGCTCGACAACCTGGTCGAGACGGCGATGTCGACCGCGGTGTCGGCCGAAGCCCGCAAGGAAAGCCGCGGCGCCCAGTCGCGCAGCGATTTCGCCGAACGCGACGACGCGAACTGGTTGAAACACAGCCTCTGGTACAAGGCGGGCAACCGGCTGGACTACAAGCCGGTGCACCTCAAGCCGCTCAGCGTGGACAGCTTCGAGCCCAAAGTCAGGACATACTAGGCCCTACGAGAACCGACTGATGCGCTTCAACATCTACCGCTACGATCCCGAGAAGGACGCGCGGCCCTCGATGAAGTCCTACGAAGTGGCGCTCGAGCCGAGCGACCGCATGCTGCTCGACGCGCTGGTGAAGATCAAGGCGCAGGACGACTCGCTCGCCTTCCGCCGTTCCTGCCGCGAGGGCGTGTGCGGCTCGGACGCGATGAACATCAACGGCAAGAACGGCCTGGCCTGCATCACCAAGCTCGCCGACCTGCCGGCCCAGGTGACGCTGCGCCCGCTGCCGGGGCTGCCGGTGGTGCGCGACCTGATTGTCGACATGACGCAGTTCTTCAAGCAATACGAGTCGATCCGCCCGTATCTGATCAACGACGAGCCGGCGCCGGAGCGCGAGCGCCTGCAGTCGCCCGAGGCGCGCGAGGAGCTGAACGGGCTGTACGAATGCATTCTCTGCGCCAGCTGCTCGACGGCCTGCCCGTCGTTCTGGTGGAACCCGGACAAGTTCGTCGGGCCCGCAGGGCTGCTGCAGGCCTACCGGTTCATCGCCGACTCGCGCGATCGCGCCACCGCGGAGCGTCTGGACGATCTCGAGGACCCGTATCGGCTGTTCCGCTGCCACACGATCATGAACTGCGTCGACGTGTGCCCGAAGAACCTGAACCCGACGCGGGCGATCGGCAAGATCAAGGACATCATGGTGCGCCGCGCCGTGTAGGCGCCCCGCGCAAGCGCATGGACCGGCTGCGGCACGATCGACTAAAGTGGAAGTGCCGGCGTGGACTGCTGGAGCTGGACCTCGTGCTGGAGCGCTTCGTGCAGCGCGAGGGCAAGACGCTGTCCGAGGGCGACGTCGCCATGCTTGGCGAGCTGCTGGATCAGCCCGACAATGACCTGTGGGACCTGGTGATCGGCCGCAGTGACCGCGTCGATGCGCGGTTGCGCGGTATCCTGGCGCGCCTGCGCGCCTGTTAGACCGTAGAAGGAAGAGCCATGGAAAAGAAAGCGACGCTTACGCTGCCCGACGGCAAGAAAATCGATTTTCCGGTGCTGTCCGGATCGATCGGACCCGACGTAGTCGACATCCGCGCGCTCTACGGCCAAACGGGCGCCTTCACCTACGACCCGGGCTTCATGTCGACCGCGAGCTGCAATTCGACGATCACCTATATCGACGGCGACAAGGGGGTGCTGCTGTATCGCGGCTATCCGATCGAGCAGCTCGCCGTGCACTGCGACTTCCTCGAGGTCTGCTTCCTGCTGCTCTACGGCGAGCTGCCGACGCAGAAGGAAAAGGACGAGTTCGTCGGCATGGTCACGAACCACACGATGCTGCACGAGCAGATCAACCGCTTCTTCACGGGCTTCCGGCGCGACGCGCATCCGATGGCGACGATGGTGGGGGTGGTCGGTGCGCTGTCGGCCTTCTACCACGACTCGCTCGACATCAACGATCCGCGCCATCGCGAAGTGGCGGCATTCCGCCTGATCGCGAAGATGCCGACGATCACGGCCATGGCCTACAAGTACAACACGGGCCAGCCGTTCATGTACCCGCAGAACAACCTGTCCTACAGCGCCAACTTCATGCGCATGATGTTCGGCACGCCCTGCGAGGAATACCGCATCAACGATGTGCTGGTGCGCGCGCTCGACCGGATCTTCATCCTGCACGCCGACCACGAGCAGAACGCCTCGACTTCGACGGTGCGCCTGTCGGGTTCCTCGGGCGCGAACCCCTTCGCCTGCATCGCGGCCGGCATCGCCTGCCTCTGGGGGCCCGCGCATGGCGGCGCGAACGAGGCCTGCCTGCAGATGCTCGAGCAGATCGGCGATGCGTCCAAGGTCGGCGAGTTCATCAAGCAGGTCAAGGACAAGAATTCGCATGTGCGGCTGATGGGCTTCGGCCACCGGGTCTATAAGAACTACGACCCGCGCGCCAAGCTGATGCGCGAGACCTGCCATGAGGTGCTCAACGAGCTCGGCCTGGCGAACGACCGCCTGTTCGAGCTGGCGATTGCGCTGGAGAAGATCGCGCTCGAGGACGACTACTTCGTCGAGCGCAAGCTGTACCCGAACGTCGACTTCTACTCGGGCATCGTGCAGCGCGCGATCGGCATTCCGACCTCGATGTTCACCTGCATCTTCGCGCTTGCGCGCACGGTGGGCTGGATCGCGCAGTGGAAGGAAATGATCGTCGATCCGGACCAGAAGATCGGTCGTCCGCGCCAGCTCTACCAGGGCAAGACGCAGCGCGACGTGACGCCGATCGGCAAGCGCGGCTGAGGCACGGACCGGCCAGCCGG
>LJTQ01000051.1 GCA_001303445.1 Betaproteobacteria bacterium SG8_39
TCGGCGCCGCGCTCTGCGCATTTGACTGGACAGGGCGCGGCGAGCCGAGCCGCTTCCGCGGCTACGAGCTGATCGAGTCGCTCGAGTACACGAGCACGACCAATGGGCACACCACCTGCAACTGGTGCCCGGTGAACTGCAAACGCACCTTCATCGACGTGCGCATGCCGGACGGCGCCGGGCGGGCCTGGAGCAAGGTGCCGCTGGCCGAGGGCTGGGAGCGCGTGATCAGCGGCAACTCCTGTCCCAAGGGGTTGCTCGAAGACGTCAACGAGATGAAGGTGGTGAAGGAAACGCTGGAGGAGGCGAAACGTGCCTATCCCAACATTGCTGAACTGGTTCGAGAAGACGCCTTTCGGGATTCTAAGGCAACGGTTCGACCGCTCTGAGGCGCAGGGCGGGCCGGCCGGGGCGGGCCCGATCGCGAAGCCGCGCGAGCAGCTGCGCGTCGGCATTCCGCGGGTGCTGAACCAGTGGTCCACGCACCAGTTCTGGATCGGCTTTCTCGGCGCGCTCGGCATCGAGGCGCGGCGCATCGAGTTCTCGGGGGACACCTCGGAGGAGCAGGCGCGCACCTTCGCCAAGGGGCGCGGCACCGTCGACTGCTGCTATCCGGTGAAGTGCGTTTCGGGTCACTACGGCGAGTTGCTCGCGAACAAGAAGCGAAAGATCGACATCCTGCTCTCGCCGATGGTCTACTCGCTGCCGTCGATGCTCGAAGGCCAGGTTGCGGCCTCGCTCGCCTGCCCGAGGGTGATGGCGGCGGCGGAGAACATCAAGGCCGGCTTTCTCAAGGAGCGCGACGCCTTCGGCGAGCTCGACGTGCGCTATGTCGCGCCGTTCGTTTCGCTCGACGACCGCCCGCTGGTGCCGCGCCAGCTCTACGCCGCACTCAAGGACGTGATCCCCGGCCTGACTGCGAAGGAGACGGCGCAGGCGGTCGACGCGGGCTACCGGATGCTGGACGCCTACAGCCGCAGCCTGCGCCGCAAGGGCCGCGAGATCCTGGAGTGGTGCGCGCGCGAAAACCGCTCCTGTCTGCTGGTTCTGGCGCGGCCCTATCACATGGATCCCGGCATTGGCCACGAGATCGAGGTCGACCTGCAGGCCTACGGCTATCCGGTGCTGTGGGCGCAGTACCTGCCGACCGATGACGATATGCTGCAGTGGATGTTCGGCGCCGAGATTGCGGCCGGGCAGATCAAGTCGCCGTTCGACATCGCGGACGTCTGGCCCTCGTCCTACAGTGCCAACACCAACGAGATCCTGTGGGGCGCGAAGTTCGCCGCGCGCATGCCGTGGATTTCCTGTGTCGTGCGCCTGTCGAGCTACGAGTGCGGCATGGATCAGCCGACCTATTCCCCGGTACAGCAGATCGTGGAACGCTCGGGGACGTTGTACTTCTCGTTCCAGGATCTGGATTCGACCAAGCCGGCGGGCTCGGTGAAGATCCGGGTCGAGACGATCGCGCACTACCTGGAGAAGTACGCGGGACAGATCATCGAGAAGAAGACGGCTGTGAGTGCGGACGGCTGCCCGCTGACGGGCGCCTAGCACCGGGCCGCGATGGGTACCCGGCGGGTCATCAGCCTGCGCGGCCTGGCGCTCGCCACCCTGACGCTGGCCGTGCTCGCCGGGGCCGGTGTCGGCGTACTGATCGCGGTTGCCCGACCGGCGGCGCTGCACAGCTTCTTTGCGGCCGAGGGCGCGGGGGTACAGGTGATCGCGCATCGCGGCGGGTCGCGGCTGCGGCCGGAAAATACGCTGCTCGCGTTCGAACACGCCGTCGGGCTCGGCGCGGACATGCTGGAGATGGACGCGCGGGCCACGGCCGACGGTGTCCTTGTTGCCTTGCACGATGCCACCGTCGATCGCACGACCGACGGGCAGGGGCCCGTCAACGGGCTGACCTTGAGCGCCCTGCAGACGCTCGACGCCGGCTATCGCTGGTCGGCCGATGCCGGACGCAGTACGCCGTTCCGCGGCCGGGGTGTGCGCGTGCCGACGCTCGCCGAGGTCTTCGCGCGCTTTCCGCGGACGCGCATGGTGATCGAGATCAAGCCGCCCGATGCGGCGCTGGCGGCCGCCTTGTGCGCGCTGATTCGCCGTGCCGGCATGACGCGGCACGTGCTGGTCGCGTCGATGCACGACGGGGTGCTCGATGCCTTTCGCGAGACCTGTCCCGAGGTCGGCACGTCGATGGGGCCGGGCGAGGCACGGCTGTTTTATTTCGCCAGCCTCGTCTACCTGGGCGGCGCGATCAGCCCGACGGCGCAGGCCTTGCAAATGCCCTACGGCTTCGGCGAACGGGTGCTTGCGACTGCGCAGCTCGCCGCCGCCGCGCGCGCGCGCAATCTGAAGCTGCACGTCTGGACGGTCAACGACGAGGACCGCATGCGCCGCCTGCTGGCCATCGGCGTCGACGGCATCATGACGGACCGGCCCGATCTGCTGCTGCGCCTGCTCGGGCGCACGGGCGCCGGACGCGGCTAGACGCGGCGCGCGGTGTATTCCTCGGCGATCTGGTCGTCGAAGTACGAGGTCGGATTGGGCGCCGCCATGAAACGGCGGTGAACCTCGGGCGAGACGCGCGAGTACTGGTAGACGGTGCCGTTCGACAGCTCGACTTCGAGCAGTTGGCTGCGTTCGTCGTAGCCCACCGAGCGGATGCGCGAGGAATTGACGCGTTTACGTTCCATCAGGCGGCCTCCACTTTGACGCGCGCGCCGGAGGGAATCTGGGCCAGCCGCTGCGCATCGCCGAGGATGCGGCCGAGCACGTTGCAGGGGCTGACCAGCTTCGGCCGCGCGTCCGTCGAGATCGGCGTGCGGCCCCAAGGCAGAGCGAGCGCGCTGCCTTCGACCCAGAAGCACACGGTGCCCGGCTCCACCGTCTGGCGTGCTTCGGGCTCGAGGTTGGCGTTGACCGGGACCTCGAAGTAGACCTCGTCGCCCCAGGTCTGCGCCACCGACTCGAAGGGCAGCGCCTCGAGCAGGGCCTGCGCGGTCGGCGTATCGTCGAGCGCGACCTCGAATTGCACCTTGCCCGCCAGGATGCGGATCTTGGCCATGGCTCAATTCGCCGTCGTCGATCGGTTCGCGCGCCACGCGGCGCGCTGACCGGCGGCGTTCACCACGCCATAGGCTGCGCCGTTGATCACGTCGGCCTCGAACGCATGCGTCCGGTTGCGCGTGCTGAGCGTAAAGCTGAGCTTGCGCCCGACGATCCGGCCATCGGCAATGGGCACGCGTTCGCCGGCGATCCGCGCCGCCCCCAGGAGCTCGGTGTACTTCTGCTCCAGTTCGAGATCGATTGGGCCCGTGTGCACGCTCGCCGGAACCGTTGCGCGCCAGTGGCCCGCGACGTTCTCCGGAACCCGGTAAAGAAAAATGAGCGTCGTCGTCGTGCCGCTGATCGGCAGCTTGTCGTCCAGGTCCATGTGCACCGTCTTGATCGGGTGCCAGCCGTTGAGCGGGTAGTCGTGCGAGATCACGCGCGTGCCGGGCTTGAGCTCGGCGATGAGCTTGTCGCGCAGCAGGTCGACGGTGTGTGGCAGCAGGTACAGGGTGAGCACCGTCGCCTGCGAGACGTCGGTCTTGAACAGGTCGGCCTTCATGAAGCGGACCCGTGCCGCCAGTCCCTGTGCCTGCGCTGCCGCGTTGGCCTGCTTGACCAGGTCATCCTTGATCTCGACGCCGAAGCCACGCGCACCGAAGACTTTGGCTGCGGTGAGCACGATGCGCCCGTCGCCTGAGCCGAGGTCGATCACGGTGTCCTGCGGCCCGACCTGGGCGAGCTTGAGCATGTCGGCGACGACGCTCTGCGGTGAGGGTACGTAAGGGCCGGCGTTGATGGTCCAGTCCGCCGCCTGGGTGCCGAAGGCGAGCACTGTGCCGAGCGCGGCAAGCAAACCCCGCAGGATCTTGTGCATATGGTTTTGGTGCGCTCAGCGCTCGACGTGCTCGATCGTGAGTTGCACGTTCTGCAGTCCGTTGAACTCGTTGACGGAGAGGCGGTAGGCAGCGCGTGCCCGACTGGGCAAGGGATCGAGCGAGCCGAAGCGGATCGCCTCGTAGCGGCGACCGTCCTTCATGAGTTTCAGCTTCAGATGCCGTTCGCCCACGATGCGTTGGTTTTCCACGACGAAGGTATCGCAGAACACCGGCTGCGGAAAGCCCTGCCCCCAGATCTGGCGTTCGATCAGCTGCGCGACCTCGAGCGACAGATAGGCGCTGTCGAGGATGCCATCGGTCTCGACCACGGGCGACAGCGCGCCCGGCGGCATACGCTCGGCGGCGGTGCGCTCGAACAGTCGGCTGAAGCGGTCCAAGTCTGCCTCGCGCAGCGTAAGGCCTGCGGCTTGTGCGTGGCCGCCGAAGCGCAGGATCATTCCCGGGGCACGCTTGGCGACCAGGTCGAGGCAGTCGCGCAAGTGAAAGCCCGGGATCGAGCGCCCGGAGCCGCGCAGCAGCCCCGCGTTCGTGCCGTCCTCGGCGCCGCTGTCGGCGCGCGCAAAGCACAAGACCGGTCGATGCAGCCGCTCGCGCAGCCGTGCCGCCAGGATGCCGACGACGCCCTGGTGCCAGCCCGGCTCGAAGAACACCGCCGCGGCCCCGGAGGCCTCGCGCACCGTCTCCAGCGTGCCGAGCGCGGTGTCGAGCATGTCGGATTCGATCTTGCGCCGTTCGCGGTTCAGCGCGTCGAGCGCTTGCGCGCAGTTCGCCGCGCGCGCTTCGTCGTCGGTGACGAGGCATTCGATGCCGAGTCCCATGTCCGCGAGGCGCCCGGCGGCATTCAGCCGCGGCCCGAGCACGAAACCGAGGTCGAAGGCGCTTACCTTGGCCGGACTGCGGCCCGCGATGCGCAGCAGCGCGTTCAGGCCCGGGGCAGCGCGCCCGGCGCGGATGCGGTTCAGGCCTTGGGCGACCAGCACCCGGTTGTTGGCGTCGAGCGGCACGACATCGGCCACCGTGCCGAGCGCGACGAGATCGGTCAGCATGCCGAGATTCGGTTGCGGGCGGTCGCTGAACGCGTCGCGCTTGCGCAGTTCGGCGCGCAGCGCCAGCATGACGTAGAACATCACGCCGACGCCGGCAAGGGACTTGGACGGAAAGTCGCAGCCCGGTTGATTCGGGTTGACGATGCACGTCGCCGCGGGCAGCGCGTCGCCCGGCAGGTGGTGATCGGTGATCAGCGTGGCGATGCCGAGCGCATTGGCGCGCGCAACCCCGTCCACGCTGGCGATGCCGTTGTCGACGGTGACCAGCAGGTCCGGCTGCCGCTCGGCCGCCAGGTCGACCAGCTCCGGCGACAGGCCGTAGCCCAGTTTGAAGCGGTCCGGCACCAGGTAGTCCACCTTTGCGCCGAAGCTGCGCAGCGCCCGCAGCCCGACTGCGCAGGCGGTCGCGCCATCGGCGTCGTAGTCGGCGACGATCAGGATGCGCTGCTTCGCGCCGATGGCATCGGCGAGCATCGCGGCGGCCCGTTCGACGTTGGCGAGCGCAGCCGGCTCGACGAGCTTTGTGGCGTCGGTCGACAGCTCGTCCGGCGAATGCACCTGTCGGCCCGCGTAGACGCGGGCCAGCACGGGGTGCAGGCCCGCGCGCAGCAGCGCCTGCCGGTCGGCCTCTGCGAATTTGCGCTCGACGAACTGCATCAGTCCTTCCAGGGCGCGAGCGCGCGCGGACGCCGCCAGAAGCGGCGCAGATCGGCACGCACGGTCTCGATCGAAAGCGCCTCGGCCGCGTCGGGCGCGTGCAGCGTGAGCATGCCGATGCGCTGCGTGCGCAGCGCCTCGAGCAGCGGCGCGAACCAGCGGACTTCGAGTGCCTGTACACCGGCGAGATAGGACTCCGCATCGCACAACGCATGTGGGGCGCGCAGCGCGTCGAGCACGATGAGATGCCGGCCGTCTTCCGGTACCTGCTCGAGCCAGCTGTCTGCGGAGGCCGCGAGTGGCAGGCCCCGCGTGCCGGCGAGGCGCGCGAGGCCCTGTGTGAGCGGCTCGTCGGCGCTGATCGTGCGCCAGCGCCCCTCGACATGCGATGGCAGCGAGCCGGCGCCCCAGAACCAGACGCTGTTCACGACCGGCTCGCCGCGCGCTTCGCGCGCCGTGTTGACCGGATGGGCATGGAGCAGCATCTGCAGTTCGTTGAGCAGCGCATGGCTGCGCTTCGCGTCGGCCTGAGCGCGCAGGTGCCGGTCAACGTCGTCGCCCGCCGCCTCGAGCGGGGGTGTGTCGAACCCGACGACGACGCCCGCGATCTGCGCGGCCCAGCAGCCCGGACGTCCCGCGCTCGGTGTGATTTTGAAGATATCGGCGAAGTGTGCATTGAGCGTTTCGCACAGCGCCACGGCTTCCTCCGAGCTCAGCGGGAAGGCCGCGCTCGGCACGAGCGTGAGCCGCTCGCGTCCGAGGTGCAGGTGCACGGGGTCGGCGCGCATCCACCGCGCACTGCGGTCGACGGTCTGCGCGTCGTCGGCCAGCGCGGTGAGCGCGCCTGCGGGCAGTGCGTCATCGTCGAGGCCGAAGGCCCCGGCGAGCCAAGTCTCGAAGCATTCGCGCGCACGCCGCGCGATGCGGCCGCGCGCGACCAGCAATTCGAGTGTTGGCGGGCGCAGGCTGTCGAACGCCGTCTGCAGCGTCGCCTGCGTCGGAATGAGTCCGGGGATGACGAGCTCTACGTGCACGCGGCCGGCGCGAACTCGATCACGCGCCCCTTGCCTTTGGCGAGATGACGCTCGAGGATGCGGTAGTTGTCGAGGTCGAACTGCGGTCGGCGCGTCTGCTCGAGCAGGTCGTCGACGTCGCTTTCCGAGCGGGCGGTGCCGAGCCAGCACCAGTGATGCACGACCTGCACCTCGGCGGGGTCTGACCCCGTTCTTTGCCCCGCGTCCCGTTCGACAATGCCGATGGGCCCTTTCCAGGGCCAGGCGAGCGCCTTCAGCTTGCCGAGGGCCAGCGCGAGCCGCGCTTGGTGCGCGGCGAGCGATTCGCGGCCTGCGCACAGCCCCGCGCAGCGCTGGATCTGGTGGCGGAAGCAGGCGCCCGCGCCCTTGCGTGCGGCCTCGAAGCCGAGCGTCTGCAGGCACAGCCCGTGCTCGTCGGCAAGCCCGCGCAGCGCGGCGAGCGCGGCACGCTTGGAGCGGAATACGCCGCGCAGCGCGGCGACGAGCGGCGCATCGAGCTCGGCGGCGCCCACCAGGCGCAGTGCCCGCGCCGGGTCGTCCGCCGGATGGCTGCGCGCCTCGAGCACGAAGCCGCAGAGATCGCTCACCCGGCGCAACTGGCGGTTGAACACCGGCGCGAGTTCTTTGACCAGCTGCGCCTCGCGCAGCAGCGCGCCGAGCTCACCTGCCGTGCGCTGGAAGTCGATGCGGCGCACTTCACGCGCAAGCTGCAGCTCGCGTGGCGAGCGCAGGGTGTCGGCGAAATGCGCAAGGACGCGCGAGCGCATCGCGACGCTCTTGCCAACGTACAGCGGCACCTCGCGCTCGCCGTAGAACAGATACACGCCGGGTGCTTCCGGGATCGCGTCGATCGCGGCGCGGTCGAGATGTGCCGGAATCGACGGCTGCTTGGCGATCTGGCGCGCTGCCGTGCCGACCACGTCCTCGCCGTGCTCGGCGAGCGCGGCGCGCAGAAACTGCCAGACGGCATCGGCGTCGCCGAGCGCACGGTGGCGCGCACGGCATTCGAGCCGGTGCCGCGCGATCAGGCTGTCGAGATTGTGGCGCGCGTGTTGCGGATAGAGGCGGCGCGACAGGCGTACGGTGCACAGAGTCTTCGCGTTGAAGCGGATCCCGCTGCGCTCGAATGCGCTGCGCAGGAAGCCGTAGTCGAAGCGCGCGTTGTGCGCGACGAACACGCGGCCATCGAGGCGGGCGTACAGGTCCTCGGCCAGTTCGTCGAAACGCGGTGCGTCGGCCACCATCGCATTGCTGATCCCGGTGAGCGCCTGGATCGCGGCGGGGATCGGCGTGCCCGGGTTGACGAGCGTCGACCACTCGGCCGTGACGTCGCCGTTCTCGATTTCGAGCACCGCGATCTCGGTGATGCGGTCCCAGGACGGGTGCGCGCCCGTGGTTTCCAGGTCGACGATCGCGAGCGGCGCGGCGAGGAGCCCGTCGGGGCGCTGCATGCTGGGATGGCGAGGGAAAATAAGTGGATATTCGTCCAGTGGCGAGGATATCAGACCCGGCGCGCCAGCTGCCAAAACGCGAAGCCGAGGATCGTCAGTGCAGCGGCCGCATTGACGGTGCGCACGTGCTCCGCGCGCGCATTGCGCGAGGCGTCGCGGCGGGGCGCCCTGCGGGTTCCGTGCTCAGACTTCGAGCCACTCGCGGCGGATCTGCTCGTTCGCGCGCAGCGCGTCCGGCGTGCCCTCGAAGACCACCTGCCCGTGTCCCATCACGAACACGCGCTGCGAGATCTTCAGCGCGATGGTGAGCTTCTGCTCGACCAGCAGGATCGAGACGCCGCGCCGGGCGATCGTGGCGAGCAGCTCGGCGACCTGCTCGACCAGCTTGGGCGCCAGCCCCTCGGTCGGCTCGTCGATCATGACGAGGTCCGGATCTCCCATCAGCGTGCGGCACATGGTCAGCATCTGCTGCTCTCCGCCCGAGAGCACGCCGCCCGGCGTGTCGGCCCGCTCGCGCAGATTGCTGAACATTTCGAACATGTCGTCCATTTTCCAGCGTCCCTCGCGGCGCGCCTGCTTCTGTCCCATCAGAAGGTTCTGGCGCACCGTCAGAGTGGGAAAGATGTCGCGATTTTCGGGCACGTAGCCAAGCCCGCGGTGCGCGATCTGGTGCGGTCTCAGTCCGACGATCTCCTCGCCCTTGAAGCGCACCGATCCCGAGGGCGTCACGTCGCCCATGATCGCCTTGCAGGTCGTCGAGCGACCGACGCCGTTGCGCCCGAGCAGGCTGACGATTTCGCCATCGCGCACGTCGAAGCTGACACCGTGCAGAATGTGGCTCTTGCCGTAGTAGGCGTGCAGATCCCGGACTTCGAGCATGGTTCAGTCGGCCTCCGCGCCGAGATAGGCCTCGCGTACCGCCGGATTGCCGCGAATCTCGTCCGGTGGGCCGCTCGCGATGATCTCGCCGTACACCAGGACCGAGATGCGGTCGGCAAGGCCGAAGACGACGCTCATGTCGTGCTCGACCATGATGAGTGTCTTGTTCTCCGTGATGCGGCGCACGAGCTCGACCGTCTGGTCGGTTTCCGAGCGGTTCATGCCGGCGGTCGGCTCGTCGAGCAGGACGACGTTCGCGCCGCCGGCGATGGTGATGCCGATCTCGAGCGCGCGCTGCTCGGCGTAGGACAGCACGCCTGCGGGAACGTCTGCACGCGGCACCATGCCGATGTCGTTCAGAATCTGCAGGCTGCGCTCGTTGACGTCGTCGAGCCGGTCGACGTCCTGCCAGAACGAGTAACGGTAATTCATCGCCCACAGGGCGCCGCAGCGCACGTTTTCGAACACGCTCATGCGCGGGAAGATGTTGGTCACCTGGAAGCTGCGCGACAGGCCCATGCGGTTGATCTCGTAGGGCTTGCGCGCGGTGATGTCCTGTCCGCGCAGCCGGATGCGGCCCGCGGTCGGCACGTACTTCGCGGTAATCAGGTTGTACAGCGTCGATTTTCCGGCGCCATTCGGGCCAATGACGGCATGACGCTCGCCTTCGCCGACCTCGAGGTTGACGCCGCGGATGATTTCGGTCGAACCGAAGCTCTTGCGCAGATCGACCAGTTCGATGGCCGCGGTCACCGGGCGCGCCCCCCAAAGGCATGCAGGCTCGCCGCTTCCCAGGCTGCGAGTACCGACGGCGCGACGCGCCGCGCAACAAGAAATCCGCCGACGGCGAGAACGCTGAAAATGATCCACGCGAAGGGCTGCTCGACGTTGAGCGTCAGCCAGAACAGTCGCTTGGTCGACTGGCCGACGGCGCGCACGCTGAGAAAGTGCAGCAGCTCGAGCAGGCCGATGACCCCGATCGTGCAGCACAGCGCGGGCACGCCGATGCGCAGGTACGGCAGCGCGAGGGACCGCAGCTTGCCGGCTCGGTAGATCGGCAGGTGCATCATGATGATGCCGGTCAGCCCGGTGGGCGCGTACATCACCGTCGCGACGAAAATCAGTCCGACATAGAACGCCCAGATCTCGGTGTAGTTCGACAGCAGCGTCTGGAGAAGCGTATAGACGATCGCGCCCACGATCGGGCCGGCGAAGAATCCGACGCCGCCGATATAGGACTGCAGCAGCACCGTGCCCGAGGACACCAGATTGACGGTTTCCTCGGTCACGATCTCGTAGTTCACCGCGAACAGGCCGCCCGCGATGCCGGCGAAAAAGCCGGCGCCCATGAAGGACAGCAGGCGGACGTGCTTCTGGGAGTAGCCGACAAACTCGGCGCGCTCGGGATTGTCGCGCACCGCGTTCGCCATGCGCCCCACGGGGGTGCGCGAGAAGCGGTACATCAGCCAGGCCGAGAGCACCATCCATGCCGCGATCAAATAGTAGACGTCGACCTCACTGCGAAACCGGATGCCGAACAGCGAGGTGAGGTCGGTCCGGTCGGCGGTGATGCCTTCCTCGCCACCGGAGAACTTGACGAAGATGAGCGAAGACGCCGCAATCATCTCGCCAATGCCCAGTGAAATCATTGCGAACACCGTGCCGGCACGGTTGGTCGAAAAGCTGCCAAACAGCAGACCGAACAGCAGGCCGGCAAGGCCACCGGCGAGCGGCACCAGCGGCAGCGGCATGAAGAATCCGCCGCTGGCCATTTTCATGAGGTGGATCGTGAAATACCCGCCCAGACCGAAGTAGACCGCGTGTCCAAAGGACAGCATGCCGCCCTGTCCGAGCAGCATGTTGTAGGACAGCGAGAAGATCACCATGATGCACATCTGGTTCAGCACCGCGATGCTGGTCCCCGAGCGCGCCACCTGCGGCAGCAGCAGCACGAACAGCAGCGCGACCCACCAGATGGCATTGCGTCGCAGAAACGTGCCGCCGGTCCGCGGCGAGGTCGGGGCGATGGCGCTCATACCTCGCGCTTTCCGAGCAGCCCGGTCGGCCGGAAGATCAGGATCAGCACCAGCAGCAGGTAGGGCAGGATCGGTCCGATCTGCGCCACCGTGACCGTGTAGAGGTCGATCAGCGCGCTGGTCTTGCTCGTCGTGATGCCGACCGCAGCGAACAGGTCCTCGAGCGAATAATCGACCGCGACCGCGAAGGTCTGCAGCATGCCGATCAGCAGCGAGGCGACGAAGGCGCCGGCAAGCGAACCGAGCCCTCCGACGACGATGACGACGAATACGATGCTGCCGAGCACCGCCGCCATGCCCGGGAAGGTGCCGAGCGCCGGACCGGCGATGACGCCCGCAAGCCCCGCGAGCGCCGAGCCGACACCGAACACGCCGGTGAAGACCAGCGGCACGTTATGCCCGAGCATCGCCACCTGATTGGGGTGGGTGATCGCCGCCTGGATGATCAAGCCCACGCGCGAGCGGGTGAGCACGAGGAGCAGGGCGATGAAAATGGCGACGGAGATCGCCAGCATGAACGCCTTGTACGCCGGAAAGTCGGTGCCCCAGAGGGTGAACAGCGGAAAGCTCAGAATCTCCGGCTCGCGGTAGTCGACGTTCTGCCTGCCCCAGACGAGCTGCACGGACTCCTCGATGAGGAACGCGACGCCGAAGGTGAAGATCAGCTCGGCGACATGGCCGTAGCGGTGGACGTTGCGCAGGCCGTAGCGTTCGATCAGCGCGCCTACCACGCCGACCAGCAGGGGTGCGATGATCAGCCCGGGCCAGAAGCCGATCTTCAGGCTGATCGTGTAGGCCAGGTAGGCGCCCAGCATGTAAAGGCTCGCATGGGCAAAATTCAGCACGCCCATCATCGAGAAGATGAGCGTCAGCCCGCTCGAGAGCATGAACAGCAACAGCCCGTAGACCAGGCCGTTGAGCAGCGAGAAAACGATCAGCTCGAGCACGTGCGCAGATTACCGTGCAGCAGCGGGTTCGGGGGTCATGGGGCGCTCGCGGCGCGCGACCAGAACAGGTCCGGCGCCCGCAGGGGGCGGCCGGACGCGGCGTTCCGAGGGTCGCGCGCCGTCGGCTACGGGCGCTGCATCTTGCAGGTCGTTGGCGTCGACGCCACATGCGCGCTGACCGTCGACTCGGTCAGCAGGCCGTAGCCCGAGTGGTCAATGTCGAACTCGATGTTCTTGTTGGTGTGCACGAAGATGCGCACCGGCATTTGAAGCTGGTGGTCGGAGGCGCGCATCGTCACCACGTCGCCCCAGTACGTCGTATAGCGCATGCCTTCGAGCGCAGCGGCCACCTTCGCCGGTTCAGTGCTCTTGGCCTTGTTGATCGCCAGCGCGAGCATCTGCAGCGTGTTGGCGATGCGCGTCTGCGTGAAGTCCCTGTCGTCCGGGTACTTCGCCCTGAAGCGCTTAAGCACGTCGCGCCACTCTGCCGTGAGCGGCGGATTGGTGGCGCCTTCGCCGACCAAGCGCACCTTGTCAACGCCGCCTGCGCCGATCGCCTTGGTGATTCCGTTGGCGGCCGCATAGTACGTATAGAACGGGATCTCGAGGCCGGCGTCGTTCGCCGCCTTGGCGAGGCCGAGCATGTCCGCGCCCCAGTTGCCAGTGATCACCGCTTGCGCGCCGGAGGCCTTGATCTTGGCGATGTACGGCGAAAAGTCCTTCACCTTACCGATCGGATGCAGCTCGTTGCCGGCGATCTTGATGTCCGGCCGCTTCAGGCCGAGGTCGCGCACCGCAGCTGCGGCGACCGCTTTGCCGAACGAATAGTCCTGCCCGATGATGTAGATCGACTTCATCTTCTTGTCGGTGTTGATGACGTCGGTCAGCGCATTCATCTTCATGTCCGCATTCGCGTCGAAGCGGAAGTGCCAGTAGTTGCACTTCTCGTTCGTCAGGCTCGGGTCGACCGCAGAGTAGTTGAGGTAGAGCACGCGCTTGCTGGGTTCGCGCTCGTTGTGCTTCGCCACCGCGTCGGTGAGTGCGTTCGCGACGCCCGACGAGTTGCCCTGCACGATGACCTGGATGCCGTCGCCGATCACCCGCTTGAGCTGGATGAGGCTTTCCTTGGGGGAAATCTTGTTGTCGAAGCCGATGACCTCGATCTTCCTGCCGCCCAGCACGCCGCCCGACTTGTTGATCTCGTTGGCGATGAACTGGAACTGCTTCAGGCCGCTCGCGCCGACCGCGGCGAACGGACCCGAGAGCGGGTCGATGAAGGCCACGCGGACCGGATCCGCGGCAAGGCTCGGAGCTGCGACAAAGCCGACCGCGAGCGCCGCGGCGAGTCGCGTGAACTGTCTGCGATCAATCATGGTTTCCCCCTCTCCATTGAATGTGCCGTCGTACGAGTTCTTCGTCCGAGGAGTAGCGAGTCTCCCGAGAATCGGAACCGCTGTCCAGTCTGGGCGGCCCTCTGCGCAGCGCCGCTGCCAGAAAGCCGATATTGCAATGCAGCAGCGCGCTCGTTGCACGCCCCGCGATGCGGGCGCTTGAGGAATGTCAAGGTTTGGCGAACGCGCTCGGGGTGCGCGGTCGCGCGGCGCCGGGCTAGCCGCTGTTACGCAGGCCTGCGGCGACCCCGTTGATCGTCAGGTGGATGGCGCGCTTGGTGCGCTCGTCGGTGTCGCCCGCGCGGTAGCGCTCGAGCAGCTCGATCTGCAGGTGGTTGAGAGGGTCAAGGTAGGGAAAGCGGTTGCGAATCGAGCGTGCGAGGGTCGGGTTGTCCTCGAGAAATTCATTCCGCCCGGTGATTGCCCGCAGCCAGGTGCGGGTGCGGTGCCATTCGGACTCGATCATGCCGAATACGCGCGTGCGCAGCGCCGCATCGGGGACCAGCTCGGCGTAGCGCGAGGCAATGCCGAGATCGGTCTTGGCGAGCACCATGTCGATGTTCGACAGCAGGGTGCGGAAGAACGCCCAGCGCTCGTGCATGGTGCGCAGGACCTCGAGCGACCGGCCTTCGCGCTCGACCCAGCCTTCGACCGCCGAGCCGAAGCCATACCAGCCCGGCAGCATGACGCGGCACTGGCTCCAGCTGAATACCCAGGGGATCGCGCGCAGGTCCTCGAGTCGCGCGGAGCCTTTGCGTGACGCCGGGCGACTGCCGATGTTCAGATCGGCGATCTCGGCGATCGGCGTCGAGGCGCGGAAATACTCGAGGAAGCCGGGCGTCTCGCGCACCAGCGCACGGTAGGCGCGCAGCGCGAGCGCCGAAAGTGACTCCATGACCCGCGCATCATGCTCGCGCTCGGCGTCGGTGCGCGGACGCTCGGCGAGGCTCGCTTCGATCACCGAAGCCACCAGGATCTCGAGGTTGCGCCGACCGGACTCGGGGTCGGCATATTTGCTCGCGATCACCTCGCCCTGCTCGGTGATGCGCAGCGCGCCGTCGACGGTGCCGGCGGGCTGCGCGAGGATCGCATCGTGGCTCGGGCCGCCACCCCGGCCGATCGTGCCGCCGCGGCCGTGAAACAGCCGCAGCCGCACGCCGTGGCGCTGCGCGACGTCGAGCAGTGCGCTGGAGGCCTTGTGCAGCGACCAGCTCGACGTCAGGAAGCCGCCGTCCTTGTTGCTGTCGGAGTAGCCGAGCATGACTTCCTGCGAGTCGCCGCGCGCGGCAAGCCAGGCGCGATAGACGGGTTGCTGCAGGGCGGCCTCGAGCACCTCGTGCGCCTGCTCCAGGTCGGCAATCGATTCGAACAACGGGATGATGTCGAGGTC
>LJTQ01000052.1 GCA_001303445.1 Betaproteobacteria bacterium SG8_39
GAGCGCCTCGTCGAGCGTCGGCACCGGGGTATCGAGATTGAGCGCCATGTGCAGCCGCCGCAGGTCGATCGAGGCGGCGAGCCGCTCCGCTTCGGCGTCGGTTTCGGCGCAGATCGCGAAGGTGCAGACGATGGCCTGCGGCTGCGGCTCGCGCGCCGATGCCTGGAATTTCTCGCCGTAGGCGCGCGTCACGGCGTCGCCCCCCTGCGGATTGATGAAGTGCGCGAACGCAAAGCGCAGCCCGAGCTGCGAGGCGAGCGCCGCGCTGTAGTCCGACGAACCGAGCAGCCAGACCTGGGGCGTGCTCTCGACCTCGGGTTGTACGCGGACCCGGGCGAAGGGATGGGTTTCCGGCAGCGTGCCATCGAGATGACTGACCAGCTGCCAGACCTGCTCGGGAAAGTCGCGTGCGTCCGGAAAGCGGCCGCCGCCGACCGCATGCGCGGTGCGCGAGTCGCCGCCGGGCGCGCGCCCGATGCCCAGGTCGATGCGTCCCGGATACATCGCCTCGAGCATGCGGAACACTTCGGCGACCTTGAACGCGCTGTAGTAGGGCAGCAGCACGCCGCCGGTGCCGATGCGCATGCGCTGCGTTTCCGCGCCGAGCCGGGCGAGGAGGATTTCCGGGCAGGGGTCGGCGAGCGCCGCGATCGCGTGGTGCTCGGCGAGCCAGTACCGCGCGTAGCCGAGCGCTTCGGCATGGCGGGCGAGCGCGAGCGTTTCCTCGATTGCGCGCCGCGCGTCGAGACCGCTGATGATGGGGGACTGATCGAGAACAGAGAGCTTCATGGCGCCGCGAGTGTATCGCCCAAACGGGCTGTCGTCGTCTTCAGACGGAAAAACACGTTTTCAATCAACGGGGTTTAACGCGGTGTGACGGAGTTGGTCGGGCAGAGGAGACGTTTACCAAGTTTTGCAGGGCCTGGAAATAGTTCACGCATTGCATGCAAGGCGCTGTCCGATCGAGGATTTCCCGGTGGTGGCATGCGACTTGCATTGAATCTGGGGCAACAACTTCTGCTGATCGGATTTGGGAGAAAGCTATGTCGATATACCGGTTCAACATGAGAGAAGAGTCCGTCGCGCTCGGTCAGGCGCTGGTCGCGTTCACGGTGGTCATGCTGATCATGATCGGGATCGCGGGCACGGTGTATCGCGTGATCGCGCCCGACGGCTGGATCGTTTCGGCCTTCGATCGCGGACTGGGCAACGGCCTGGCCGCACTCGGCGCCATCGGGCTGCTCGCCGGGCTGCTGTGGATGAAGGGCGGCGCCAACGCCTTCGCCAAGCGCAGCACCTCGACCGAGGTCGTCGTCGCGGGCTTCGCCGGTCTCGGCGTGCTGTTCCTGCTGGAGAGTGTTCTGAACAGCCTGCTGTAAGCGCTTATCGCGCGTCTCCCCCTCGGGCCCGTGCCGCACCCCGCGGCGGGCCCGTTTTTTGGGGCGCCCTGCCGCTGCCTGCCTCGCGCCCCCGCCGCTCTGCGGCGCGCAGCGCGCACCGCAGAAACAAATCCGCGACGTACTGACCGCGCGCCGGCCGCGGCCGCAGCCGGCGCTCGCGCGGGCGTGGATATAATCGGGCGCACTCGAGCAGGGGAAACGCGCATGTCGGCGGCGAGCATTCTGATCGTTGAGGACGATCCGGCGGTCCGGGAGATGATCGCCGAATACCTCGATGGCCATGGCTATGCGGTCGCGCAGGCCGCGAGCGGCGAGGCCATGCGCCGTGCGCTCGCAGCGAAGGTGCCCGACGTGGTGCTGCTCGATGTCAACCTGGGCGGCGAGGACGGGCTGAGTCTCGCGCGCTATCTGCGCGAGCACCACGACCTGGGCATCATCATGGTGACCGCGGCGGGCGATGTCGTCGACCGCGTCGTGGGGCTCGAGGTGGGCGCAGACGACTACGTCGCCAAACCGTTCGATCCGCGCGAGCTGCTGGCACGCCTGAAGAGCCTGCTGCGCCGCATCGAGGGGCGCGCCGCGCAGGGCAAGGGCCGCGCCGCGGGTGGCGCGCGCGCCGCCGCGAACACGGTGCGCATCGGGCAATTCACGCTCGACCTTTCCGCGCACCGCCTGCTCGACGCGAACGGCGAAGAGGTCGCGCTCACCAGCATGGAGTTCGATCTGCTGCGCGTGTTCAGCGAGCATCCCAACCAGGTGCTGAGCCGCGACCAGCTGCTCACCCACACGCGCAACCGCGAGTGGGAGCCGTTTGACCGCTCGATCGACATTCGCATTGCGCGGCTGCGCAAGAAGATCGAGCCGGACCCCGAAAAACCGCGCTATATCAAGACGATACGGGGCGCCGGGTATCTGTTCGTCCCGGCCGCGGACTGAGTGCCGCGCGCCCGCGCCGGGCGCCTTTGTAACCGGCGTGTTTCTATTGTTCCGGCCGGGTAACAGCCGCACGCGCCCCGCGCGCGCGCCGCTAGACTCCCGCGCATGAACGATCCGAAGCTGCGCGACGGCCTGCGCTCGCTGAGCCGTGACGGCGAAGCCTACCGCTTCATGCTCGGCGAAAGCGATGCCGCGGTGCTGCTGCTTTCGGAGACGATCGAGGATTGCAACGACACCGCCTGCGAGCTGTTCGGCGTGTCGCGGCAGGCGTTCATCGGCAGCTCGCCGCTCGAATTCGCGCCGCCGCAGCAGCCCGATGGCTCGGATTCCGAGATCTCGTCGCGTCAGCGCCTGGCGAGCGCGCTCGCCGGCCTGCCGCAATGGTTCAGCTGGCAGTACCGGCGCCGCGACGGCACGCCGATCGACAGCCTGGTGCATGTCGAGGCGCTGCGCGTCGACGGCGCGCGGCGCGTGCTGATTCGCATCCGCGACGTTTCGCGCCTGCAGCGCGCCGAGGATGCGCTCGCGCGCACCGAGAAGCTGCTGCAGCAGATCCTCGACAACACCTCGACGGCGATCGTGTTCGCCAAGGATCTCGAGAACCGCTACCTGTTCACCAACCGCGCCTTCGAGCGCATTGCCGGCCGGCCGGCCACGGAGGTGGTCGGCAAGACCACCCACGAGCTGCTGCCGGCGGAGGTCGCCGACGCCCTCAAGCGCAACGACGATCATGTCATCGCCACGCGCGAGACCATTCTGGTGGAAGAGCAGGTGCGCGTCGGCGACGACACGCGCACGCTGCTCACCAACAAGTTTCCGCTGCTTGACGCGAACGGCGAGCCGTACGGGATGTGCGGCATCGCGGCCGACATCACCGAGCGCAAGCACACCGAGGACGCGCTGCGCGGGGCCGCGCTCGCGGTATCGAGCGCCGGCGGCGAAGGCGTGTTCGATGCGCTGATGCAGTCGATCGCCTCGATTCTCGACATGGAATTCGCCTTCATCGCGCTGCGCCTGCCGGACCATCCCGAGCGCCTGCGCATGCTCGCATTCCAGGAGGACGGTGTCCTGCGCGAGCAGATCGAGTACGGACTCGTCGGCACGCCCTGTGAAGAGGTGGTCGGCAAATCGTTCCGGCTGGTGGACTCCGGCGTGCGCCGCCGCTACCCGGGCGACCCGGACTTCAAGCTGAAGGGCATCGAAAGTTACGCCGGCATGCCGCTGAGCGACGCGGCAGGGGCATCGATCGGCCTGCTGTCGGTCGCTTCGCGCAGGCCGATCACCCATGCCGCGCGCGTCGAGGCGGTGCTCAGGATCTTCGCTGCGCGCGCCATGGCCGAGCTCGAGCGCCAGCGCGCGGAGGCGGCGACGCGGACCGGCGAGGCCCAGTACCGCGCGATCTTCGACGCGTCGGTCGACGGCATGGCCCTGCTCGACGAGCTGGGCTGGATCGTCGACGCGAATCCGGCGTTCTGCGCGCTGTTCGGCTACAGCCGCGAGGAGATCCTCGCGCTCGATTCGAAGACGCTGGTGCCGAAGGAGAGCATGGCGATCTGCCTTCAGGTGCTGGCGACCGCCAACGCGGACACGGTGTCGCAGGGCGAGTGCCATGGGCGGCGGCGCGACGGCAGGCTGTTCGACATGGAGCTGCGCGGCATCGCGATGGCCTACCAGGGGCGGCCGCACCGGCTGGCGATCGTGCGCGACATCACCGAGCGCAAGGAGCGCGAGGCGGCGCTGCGCGCGAGCGAGGAGCAGTACCGGGCGATCTTCAACGCCTCGGAAGACGCGCTGGTGCTGTGGGACTCGTCGCTGCGCCGCGTCGACGTCAACCCCGCCTACGAGCGCATCTTCGGCTGGTCGCGCGACGAGGTGATCGGGCATGCCTTCCGGCAGCGCCCGCTGACGCGGGAATACACCGAGCGGCGCCTCGAGTTGGTGCGCCGCGCGCTTGGCGGCGAGGCGAGCAACGTCGAGGTCGAGTCGGTGCGCAAGAACGGCGAGCGCTTCCACGCCGATCTGCGCAACATCCCGATCCGCTATCGCGGCGAGCCGCACGTGCTCGCGGTGGTGCGCGACGTCACCGAACGCAAGCGCGCCGAAGCGACGATCCGGGCGAGCGAAGAGCAGTACCGCGCGATCTTCGATGCCTCGCTCGACGCGCTGGTGCTGCGCGACGAAAACTTCCGCATTGTCGACGTGAATCCGGCCTTCCTCGCAATGACCGGCCGGCCACGCGAGTTCTTCATCGGCCGCAAGCACATCATCAGCCGGCCGGCCGACGGCGATGCCTATCAGCGCGACGTCGAGCGGCTCAAATCGGGCGAGCCGATCCAGGTCGAGACGACGGGGCTGCGCCCGGATGGCACGCCCTTCGAGATCGAGGTGCGTGGTGTGCCCATGCAGTACCAGGGCAAACCCCATCTGTTGTTCGTCGCGCGCGATATTTCCCGGCGCAAGCAGCGCGAGGCGGAACTGCGCATGAGCGAGGAGCAGTACCGTGCGATCTTCACCGCCGCCGCGGACTCGATGGTGCTGCGCGACGCCGACTTCCGCATCGTCGACGTCAATCCCGCGTACGAGGCGATGAGCGGACGCCCGCGGGCCGAGGCGATCGGGCGCCAGGAGATCACCATGACCAGTCCCGACGTGCACGAGCGGATCCGGCGTCTGCACGCGCAGGCGCTCGCCGGCACGCAGGTGCAGTGGGAGGCCGACGCGACGCGCAAGAACGGGGAATCGTTCTTCATCGAGACGCGCGGCGTGCCGATCCAGTACCGGGGGTCACCCCACGTGCTGTACGTGGGGCGCGACATCACCGAGCGCAAGCGGGCGGAGATCGAGCGTGCGGCGCTCGAGGCGCAGCTGCGCCAGGCGCAGAAAATGGAGGCCATCGGCCAGCTGACCGGCGGCATCGCGCACGACTTCAACAACATTCTCACCGGCATCATGGGCTACCTGGTGCTGGCGGGCGAGCGCCCCGCGGCGCTCGACGATCCGCGCCTCGCACGTCATCTCGAGCAGGCCCGGCTCGGTGCGCAGCGTGCGCGCGACCTGATCCAGCAGATGCTGATGTTCAGCCGCGGGCGGCGCGGAAGCGCGCTTCCGGTCGCCCTGGGCCCGCTGGTGGCGGAGGCGACGACGCTGCTGCGCTCGTCGCTGCCGGCAACCCTGGAGCTGCACACCGAGCTGGAAAAGGGCCTGCCCGAGGTGCGCATCGATCCGGTGCAGTTCGAGCAGGTGCTGCTGAACCTTTGCATCAACGCGCGCGACGCGATGGACGGCGCGGGAACGGTGCGGGTACATGCCCGGCTCGCCGATGCAAGCGGTCACTGGTGCGCATCCTGCAAGCAGAAGCTCGAAGGGCGCTTCGTCGAAATCGCGGTCGAGGACGACGGGCACGGCATCCCCCCGGAGGTGCTCGAGCGCGTGTTCGAGCCGTTCTTCAGCACCAAGGAGGTCGGGCGCGGCAGCGGCATGGGCCTGGCGAGCGTGCACGGCATCGTTCACGAGCACGGCGGGCACATCGTGGTCGACACCCTTCCCGGCCGCGGCACGACCTTCCGCATCGAGCTGCCGGCGCTGGAGATGACGGCCGCGAAGGATGCAGGCGCCGCGCCCGCAGCGGCCGGGCGACCGGCCGCCGGTCAGCTGCGCGGCCGGGTGCTGCTGGTCGACGACGAGCGCATGGTGACCGATTTCATGGCCGAGCTGCTGGAAAGCTGGGGCCTCAAGGTCAAGATCAAGCGCAATCCGCTCGAGGCGGAGGACTGGTTCGCGCGCAACGCGGAGCGCGTACAGGTGGTGGTGACCGACCAGACGATGCCGAAGATGACCGGCCTCGAGCTGGCGCGGCGGCTGCGGATGCGGCGCCCCGATCTGCCGGTGATCCTGTACACCGGCTACGCGGAAGGCATCAGCGAGGCGCAGCTGGCGGCGAGCGGGGTGCGCGTGCTGATGCGCAAGCCGATCGAGCCGGCCGAGTTGCGCGCGAAGCTTGCGGCGCTCCTCGGCGCTGCGCCGGCGCCGGCCGCGCGCCTGACACCGCCTGCGAGCGCCGCGCGCAAGACAGTCCGCCCGGCCGCCAGGCGAAAGACCGCGCCACGCAAGAAGGCCCCGGGCAAAGCGGCGCCGCGCAAGACGGCCGTGCGCGCTACGGCATCGCGCGCCAAGGCACGCCGAGCCCGCTAGAACAGCGCGCTCGAACCGGGCCCCGGGCCCGGCAGAAACAAACGCGTAACAAAGCGTGCGGCGCCGGACATCCGGCCGATACGCGCGCCGCCTAGCATCGTCTCCCATGCAAGGCCCGAATGTTCGGGTCGCGCAACGCAGGAGACAAGACGATGCAAGCCACCCTGGAAACGACGCATTCGGACCTCGTGCTCCGCATGCAGCCCGCGCCCGAAGCGGGCGCGGGCGAGCAGCTGCAGCGCGCGCTCGCCGCGCAGCCCGGCGTGTCGCGCGTGCAGATCCACTCGGGTGAGGGCGCGCTGCTGATCGTGGATTTCGATCCGCGCGCCATCAGCCCGCTCGGCATCCTGCGCTGCGTGCATGCGCAGGGCCATGTCGGCCGGCTGCTCGGGGTGTAGCGGCGCAGGGCGCGAAGACGACAACCGAAACCGGAAAGGAGCGGCAGTCATGCAAAGCAAAGAATGGATCGTCCAGGGCATGGTCGAGCTCAGGCGCGGCGGCGTGCTGCGCATCGAGGACGGCCGCGAGATGATGGTCTACCTGTGGGACGGCAACGTCTGGCTGACGCAGGACGGCGAGGGGCGCGACGTGCTGCTCGGCGCCGGCGGCTGGTTCCGGATTGGCCGCCAGGGCGTCACGCTGGTCTACGCGCTCGCCGATTGCTCGATCACGCTGACCTCGCCCCACGAGGCGCGCTACGCCGCCGCGCTGCAGACCCTGCAGCCGGGCGCGCGCCAGCCGCGCACGCTCTATCAGGCCGAGCCGACCGCGGCACAGGCGTTCCTGCGGCGCGCGAAGGCCGCCCTGCGCAAGGCCTGGCACGGCCTGTTCACGCCGGCGCCCGGCCCGGCCGCACCCGCAATCTGAGAATGCAGGACCCCCATCGCCGAACGACCGCAGCCCACTTTCGAACCACGACAAGGAGAGACACCATGCAAACCACGCAAACCCAAACCGACTCGCAACGCTACGCCAAGTGCGTCGAAGTCTCGAAGCGCGTGCGCTTCGACATCGAGCGCGACGTGATTCGCGGCCGCAGGTTCGACTTCGGCAAGAAGTTCCTGCCCGACGGCCTGTCGAAGATCGGACAGCTCGATTTTCTCGGCGCCGACGAGAAGCGCCTGGTGAGCCAGATCCAGGGCCGCAGCTACGCCAACATGTTCGGCCTGGTCGAGCGCTTCATCGGCCCCAAGATCACCGATATCAGCCGTGATCACTGGCTCGGCGACCAGACCGCGTACGAGGCGCTGGTGCGCTTCACCGACGAGGAGCTCAAGCACCAGGAGATGTTCCGTCGCATCGACGCGCTGTGCGCCGAAGGCATGGCCGAGGGCTACAGCTTCGCGCCGCAGCCGAACGACGTTGCGTCGGTCGTGCTGGGCAAGCCGAACTGGTCGGTGCTCGCGCTGATCTGCCACATCGAGTTGTTCGTCCTGCAGCATTACCGCGAGTCGATCGAGAAGGACGACAACCTGTCCGAGCTCTGGAAGGACGTGTTCACCTACCACGCCCGCGAGGAGTCGCAGCACGCCATCCTCGACGAGCTCGAGTGGAAGCGCGAGAACGAGAAGATCTCGGCCGAAGAGCGCGACCAGGCGGTCGACGAGCTGATCGGGCTGGTGGCGGCGGTGGACGGCATCCTCCAGGTCCAGGCCAAGGCCGACACCGACTACTTCCTCTCGGTGTGCGGACGCGCATTCGACCGCGCGCAGGTGGAGAAGATCGGCGCGACCTTCCTCGCCGCCTACCGCTACCAGTACATCACCAGCGGGGTGTCCGACAAGCGCTTCCAGGACATCCTCGGCGGCATGATCAACGAGGCGCAATTCGAGCGGATCGGCGCGGCGCTCGCGCCGATCGTGAACTAAGGCAATCCGGCCGGGGCCGCAGGGCCCCGGCCATCGAGAACCGCAAGGAGATGACGATGACGACGCATCAGGCAGCTGTTTCGATCCCGGTGGGCCAGGCCTTCTCGGCCATTGGACGCACATTCGGTACGGTGGTGGACGGTTTGCGTGCGCAATGGCGCGCCCACCGCACCCGCGCCGAGCTGGAGGCGCTCGATCCGCGGATGCTGCGCGACATCGGCATCGACTTCAGCGACGTCCTCGTGCTGAACACCCACGGCACCGACGCGCTGTTCACGACGCGCCAGCGGGTGATTCACCGGCTCGAGCGCCGCTAGGCGAGCCGCCCTAGACCGCGATCGGCGCCTTGATGGCGGGGTGCGGCTCGTAGTCCTCGAGCGTGAAGTCCTCGTAGCGAAACGCGAAGAGGTCTTTCACCTCGGGGTTGAGCCGCATGCGCGGGAAGGCGCGCGGTGCGCGCGCGAGCTGGGTGCGCGCCTGCTCGAAGTGGTTGCGGTACAGATGCGCATCACCGAGGGTGTGGACGAAGGTGCCGGGCGCGAGGCCCGTCACCTGCGCGACCATCAGCGTGAGCAGGGAATAGGACGCGATGTTGAACGGCACGCCGAGGAACAGGTCGGCGCTCCTCTGGTAGAGCTGGCAGGAGAGCGCGCCGTTGGCGACGTAGAACTGGAACAGCGCGTGGCAGGGCGGCAGCGCCATGCGATCCACGTCGGCGGGATTCCAGGCGCTGACGATATGGCGGCGCGAATCCGGGCTGCGGCGGATCGATTCCACGACCTGCGCGATCTGGTCGATCTCGCGCCCGTCGGGCGTACGCCAGTGCCGCCACTGGTAGCCGTAGACCGGCCCCAGCTCGCCGGCGGCATCGGCCCATTCGTCCCAGATCGACACGCCGCGCTCCTGCAGCCAGCGCACGTTGGTGTCCCCGCGCAGGAACCAGAGCAGCTCGAGAACGATCGACTTGAGGTGCAGCTTCTTGGTGGTCAGCAGGGGGAACGATTCGGCGAGCGGAAAGCGCATCTGCCAGCCGAAGACCGAGTGCGTGCCGGTGCCGGTGCGGTCACTCTTCTGCGCGCCGTGCTCGAGCACCTGATCGAGCAGGTCGAGGTATTGCTGTTCGCCCGGATTCAGGATCATCGACGCTCCTACTCAACACGGTCAGCACGCGACGGCGCCTGCCGGCGTGCCTGCAATGGTAAAACAGATCCGGCGGGGTCGCGGCGGCGCGCCGCTCAGGGCGCGGGCTTCGGCCGCAGCGCGGATTTCGGCCGGAAGCTTTTCACCACGGCGTCGTGCGTCTCGATGTACGGCCCGCCGATCAGGTCGATGCAGTAGGGCACCGCGGCGAAGATGCCGTGCACCACGGGCTTGCCCGCGGCGTCCTTCAGCCCTTCCAGCGTCTCGCGGATCGATTTCGGCTGCCCCGGCAGGTTGATGATCAGCGCCTTGCCGCGGATCACGGCCACCTGGCGCGACAGGATCGCCGTCGGCACGAACCGCAGGCTGATCTGGCGCATCTGCTCGCCGAAGCCCGGCATCGGCTTGTCGGCCACCGCGAGCGTGGCCTCGGGCGTGACGTCGCGCGGCGCCGGGCCGGTGCCGCCGGTGGTCAGCACGAGATGGCAGCCGCATTCATCGACCAGCGCCTTGAGCGTCGCCTCGATCACCGGCTGCTCGTCGGCGATGAGCCGCGTCTCGTCGCGCCAGGCCGGCGCGGCGATCGCGCCGGCGAGCCAGGTCTTCAGCGCGGGGATGCCTTCGTCCTTGTATTCGCCCTTCGAGGCGCGGTCGCTCACCGAAACCAGACCGACCACCAGGGGTGTCGCGTGCGTCGTCATCACAGCACCTCGAAGAACTCGAGCTCGACCGCGTCGGCGCGCCGCGCGCCGGTGCCCACGCAGATCGTCCGGTTGAGCCAGGCGTAGCGCGCGTCGCCGGTCTCGAACCAGGGCTGGGTGCGCATGTAGTAACGGTCTGCGTCGACGTCCTCGCCGCGCGCGAGCTGCGCCAGCACCTCGGGCGGGCCGTGACGCAGGCCGCGATTGCTCACGTAGATCAGCGCGCCGTCGTCGCTCAGCACCGTGTAGCGCGCATCCAGGTCGGCAACCCCGTCGGCGCGCACGATCTGCCAGTCGGCGCCGCCGGGCAGCACGGTCCCCTTGAGGCGTGTCCCCGCGATGCTTCCGCCGGTGATCGGTATGATGCGCCGTCGCCCGAGCGGCGCGTCGCCGAGCTCCTGCGGCGGCGCAAGGGTGATGGTGGCGCGAAACAGCGGCTCGAGACGCAACATGCAGGCTCCTTACAGATTGCTCAAATGACCGCCGCGCTGAGCGCGGAACGCGAGCGGCGCGTGGTCTGGGTGCTGGCCGGCATCCAGTTCATGCACATCCTCGATTTCGTGCTGATGATGCCGCTCGGGCCCCAGCTCATGCGCCTGTTCACGCTGACGCCGCGCGATTTCGGAATTCTGGTTTCAGTGTATATGTTCGCCGCCGCAGTGTCAGGCGTCGCGGCGAGCGCGTTCGCGGACCGCTTCGATCGCCGCACGCTGCTCCTCGGCCTGTTGCTGGGATTTGTCGTGGCGCTCGCCGCGACCGCGGCCGCGCCGAGCTTCGCCACATTGATTCTTGCGCATGCCGGCGCGGGCGCGTTCGGCGGCGTCATGGGCATGCAGGTGCACGCCTATCTCGGCGACACGATTCCCGACGGGCGCCGCGGGTGGGCAACGGGCATCGTCATGTCGGCCTTCGCGGTGGCGTCGGTGGTCGGCGTGCCCACGGGCCTGCTGCTGGCCGCCGCCGTGAGCTGGCGCCTGCCCTTCGCGCTGCTCGCGCTCGTGGCGCTGGGGCTGTTCGTGCTCGCGGCGCAGGTGCTGCCCTCGATCCAGGCGCATCTCGAGGCGGGACGTGCGGAGCGCATTTTCGCGACCTACGGGCGCGTGCTCGCGCAGGCCAACCACCGGCGCGCCTTTTTGCTGGTGGCGCTGACCACCTTCGCGAGCTTTTCCATCGTGCCCTACATCGCGCCGTACATGGTGCGCAACGTCGGCATCGCCGAATCGCAGATTCCGCTCATGTACCTGGTCGGCGGCACGACGACGTTCTTCACCTCCCGCTGGATCGGCCGTCAGGTCGACCTGCGCGGCAAATTGCGCGTCTACCGCTGGGTGGCGCTCGCTTCGCTGCTGCCGATCGTCGCCATGACGCAGCTGCCGCCGGTGCCGCTGTGGGTCGCGATCGGCGTCGGCGTCCTGTTCATGAGCCTGATTTCCGGGCGGCTGGTGCCGACCATGGCGATCATGAATGCGGCTGCGGCGCCGGGCCTGCGCGGCAGCTTCCTGAGCCTGTCGGGCGCGGTACAGCAGACCTCGGCGGGCTGCGCGGCGCTCGCCGCGGGGGTGATCATCGGGCATGGGCCGGGCGGCGAGCTGACGCACTACGGCTGGATTGGCGCCCTCGGTGTCCTGTTCACCCTGGCGGCGGTCGCCTGGGCGAGGCGCATTCATGCGGTGAGCTGATCAGCTCGCGAGCGCTTCGCGCAGCAGGCGAAAAACCTCGCGATAGGCGCGCGGCGGCTTGGCGCCCGCCTGTTCCCGGCGCGCGTTGCGGATCGCCGTGCGCAGCGCCTGCAGGTCGGCATTCGGATGTTCCTGCGCGAACGCGGTCAGCGCCTCGTCGTCGTCGAGCAGGCGGGTACGCCAGTCCTCGAGGCGACGCTGCTGGGCCGCCGCCTGCGCCGACTGCCCGCGCAGTGCCGCCAGCTGTTCCCGGATCGGTTCGGGATCGACGTCGCGCATCAGCTTGCCGATGAGCTGCAGCTGACGCCGCCGCGCACCGTGCTGCCGCATGCCGCGTGCCGCGGCGATCGCGGCGGCGAGCGACTCGGGAAGCGTGATCGCCGCCAACCGCGCGTCGGGCAACTCGACCAGCTCAACGCCCAGCTGCTGCAGCTCGAGCATTGCGCGTTTCTGCCGCGTCTTGCTGACAAATTCATCCTGCATCGCGCTGTTATCATAGCGCGCCATGTCGAATTCACCTCAGTTCACCTACACCCAAGAACAGCTGCGCGAGCAGGCCACGGACGTTCTCGCGCGCGCCAAACGCCTCGGCGCGTCAGCCTGCGAATGCGATATTTCCGAGGCGCACGGCCTGTCGGTCACCGTACGCATGGGCGAAGTCGACACGATCGAGCACACGCGCGACAAGGGGCTCGGGGTGAGCGTCTATTTCGGCGAGCGGCCCCACGTGCGGCGCGGGCACGCGAGCACTTCGGATTTCTCGCCCGCGGCGATCGCACGGTCCGTCGAAGCCGCGGTCGCGATCGCGCAGCGTACCGCCGAGGACGATTGCGCGGGTTTGCCCGAGCCGGAGCTGCTGGCGCGCGAGATCCCGGATCTCGATCTCTATCACCCCTGGCGGCTCGAGGCGGCGCAGGCAATCGAGCTTGCGCGACGCTGCGAGCAGGCGGCTTTCGCGCTGTCGCGCAAGCTGAAAAAGTCCGAAGGCGCGACGGTCTCGACGCATTCCGCGCAGTTCCTGTTCGCCAACAGCCTGGGCTTCGCCGCGGGCTTTCCCAGCTCGCGTCACGCGCTGTGGTGCTCGGTGATCGCCGAGCATCGCGGGCTCATGCAGCGTGACGACTGGATGAGCACCCACCGTCTGCCCGAGCGCCTGGCCGACGCCGAGGCGCTGGGGCGCTATGCCGGCGAGCGCGCGCTCGCCCGGCTCGGCGCCCGCAAGATCGCGACCTGCCAGGCGCCGGTGCTGTTCGAGGCGCCGGTCGCGACGCAGCTGCTGGGCAGCTTCGTCTCGGCGGCGAGCGGCGGCAGCCTGTACCGCAAGGCCTCCTTCCTGCTCGACAGCCTGGGACAGAGAATCTTCGCGCCCGGCGTGAGCATCGAGGAGCGCCCTCTCGAGCCGCAGGCCCTGGCCAGCACGCCGTTCGACGACGAAGGCGTCGCGACGCGCACCCGCGAGGTGGTGCGCGACGGCATCCTGCAGGGCTATTTCCTGGGGTGCTACTCGGCGCGCAAGCTCGGCCTGCAAAGCACGGGGAGCGCGGGCGGCAACCACAACCTCGAGCTCCGCATGGGCGATGCGGCGCGCGCGCCCGATTTCGTCGGCATGCTGGCGGCGCTCGACCGCGGGCTGCTGGTCACCGAGCTGCTCGGTCACGGCGTCAACCTGGTGACCGGGGACTACTCGCGCGGGGCGGCGGGCTACTGGGTGGAGGGCGGCAAGATCCGCTTTCCGGTCGAGGAGATCACCATTGCGGGCAATCTGCGCGACATGTTCCGCGGCATCGTTGCGGTGGGGCGTGACACGGTGGTGCGCGGCACGCGCTGCGCGGGGTCGATCCTCATCGACAAGATGACGATCGCCGGCGCCTAGGTAAAGTCCAGCCGGTTGTCGAGCAGCACGCCGAAGATGCGCACCGGCGGCCGGCGCGGCATTTCGATCGCCGGCAGCGGCGTCGCATTGAGCGGCAGGTTCGACACCGACAGCGCGGCCATCACCGCGTCCGAGAGCACGAACTCGCCGGCGCGTGAGCGCCGGGCAAGCCGCTCGGCGATGGTCACGGTGTCGCCGAAGGCGCCCAGCAGGCGCGGGCTGCCCGCGGTGCCGCTTTCGCCGAACACGGCTTCTCCCAGATGCAGGCCCATCGCGGTCGCGGTCTGTACGCCGTAGTCGGTCTTCCATCGTTCGGCGAGGCCGGTGAGCTCGACCTGCAGCGACAGCGCCGTCTGCGCGGCCTTTTGCGCGGTCTGCATCGGCGGCGCGCCGCGGAAGGCGATCATCGCCGTGTCATTCTGGACGCCCAGCGTCTCGCCGCTCGCCTGCGACGCCGTCTCGGCGATGAGCGTCAGAAACTCGTTGACCAGGTTCATGACGATCTCGGGATCGAGCATGTCGGCGATCTGCTCGAAGTTGCGCAGCTGCGCGAACAGAATGACAGCGAGTTGACGCTCGGCCCGTACGCCTTGCTCCATCACGGCCTCCGCCATCGGGTGTGCTCCCATCGCATGAACGCTCTCGTTGACAGGATACCGCATGCTAGGCGGCGTCAAAGAAGGTCAAGGAGGAAATACGCCCGGATCATTGGACGCCGGGACAAGCGGTGCGAGGGGGGCGACGGCCGGTGCGCGGGGGCGTGACTTATTGCTCAAATGCGAGCAATGCGGCGGCGGCGCCGGTCCCCGGCGCGCAACGGCCGCGCGGCCCTCAACCGAACAGGGTCACCATCGCGACCAGGAAGACGACGAGCGCGCCGGCGGCGATGAACGCCACGGTCGAGGTGTTCACCGCCGCCGTGCCCTTCCTGCGCGCCCCCGTGCAGGTCGGCGACGTGTGCATTGAAGGCGGCGAAAAACTCGTTCGCGATCTTCTTCGCCGCGGCGTCGACCAGGCGCGAACCGATCTGTGCAAGCTTGCCGCCGACGCTGGCTTTGACGTCGTAGCGCAGCACGGTCTCGTCCCCGTCGGGCTCGAGGCGCACTTTCGCGCCGCCCTTGCCGAAGCCGGCCACGCCGCCCTGGCCCTCGAAGGCGATCGAGTAGGCATTCGGCGGGTCGAGGTCGGAGAGCGTGAGCTTGCCCTTGAATTTGGCGCTCACCGGGCCGACGCGCGCCGTCATCAGCACCTGGTAGTCGGCCTCCGAAAGTTTCTCGATCGACTCGCAGCCCGGTACGCAGGCCTTCAGCACCTCGGGGTCGTTCAGCGCTTCCCAGGTCTGCTGCTGGGTGGCGGGAATGCGCTGCTCACCGTTCATTTCCATGCGCGTTGCTCCTGCTTTCTGAGCATTGGGCCCGACAGGCTGTGGGCCAGTTCGATCAAGCTCTTCAGATTATGCACCGGGAGAAACAGGTCGACATGCGGCAGGATGGCGCGCACGCCGGCAGGGCGGGCTTCGAACTTCTCGTAGCGCAGCAGCGGATTGAGCCACACCACATAGCGGCAGGACTTCGCCAGTCGCTCCATTTCCTCGCTCAGGCCCTCGCCGGCTTCGCGGTCGAGCCCGTCGGACACCAGCAGCACGCAGGCGTTCTGCCCCAGCACGCGGCGCGCCCAGCGCCAGTTGAATTCGCGCAGGCAGGCGCCGATGCGCGTGCCGCCCGACCAGTCCTTGATCGCCTCGGCCACGCGCGCCATGGCGACGTCGACGTCGCGATGGCGCAGCTGGCGCGTGATGTTGGTGAGCCGCGTGCCGAAGACGAACACGCTGACGCGGTCCCGGTCGTTGGTGATGGCGTGCAGGAAATGCAGGAACATCCGCGCGTAGGGATTCATCGAGCCGGAGATGTCGCACAGCACGACGAGCGGCGGATGGAGCGTGCGCGGTGCGGCGCGCACCAGCGGAATCAGGTCGCCGCCCTCGCGCAGCGTCGCACGCAGGGTCGCGCGCAGGTCCGCCCGCCGGCCGCGCGGATGCGCCGCGTAGCGCCGGGTGCGGATCACCGGCAGCGGCAGGCGCAGCTCGGCGATGGCCTTCTTGGCCTCGGCGAGCTCGGCCGCCGACATGGTGTCGAAATCCATGCGCTGCAGCACCTCGCGCGTGGAAAACGTCAGGCGCGCATCGAGCTCGACCTTCTCTTCCTCGCGCTCGCGCGCTTCCTGCTGCTTCTGATTGAAAAGCGCGTCGGTCAGGCGCTGGCTCTGCTGGTCTTCGGGCTTGGCGCTGCGCCCGTAGACCTTCGGCAGCAGCAGCTGCATCATCTTCTCGACCAGCTTGGGGTCGCGCCAGAACAGCCGGAAGGCCTGGTCGAATATCGGGCGCTGCTCCTCGCGCGACAGCAGGACCGCGGACATCGTCCAGTACCAGTCCTCGCGCCGCTCGCTGCCTGCGATCCCGAGCGCACGCACGCAGTCGATCACCCGGTCGGGGCCCACGCGCATGCCGGCGGCGCGCAGCAGCCGCGCGAAGTGCATGACGTTTTCGGCGAGCCGGCCGCCCGGGCCGGCCGGGTCGAGTGCGGGGAACATCAGTCGGGGCGCGCCTCGCTCTGCGCCAGCGGACATTCGCGCGCGAGTTTCTCCACCGCGCGCGAGGCGATGACGCGATGCTCGTTGACGTAGGCCTCGTGGTTCTTTTCGACGTCCTCCAGGCGGTAGACGTAGTTCACCATCATCCCGGCGCTGCGCCCCAGGCCGGCCTTCGAGCGGTCGGCGAGGGCGTTGACGCGCTCGAGCATGGCGCCGTTGCCGAGGTGAAAGCGCGCGACCGGATCGAGCGGCTCGTCGCCGCGACGCGCGTGCAGCAGGTAGTGGGCGCAGAGCGGCGCCAGCGGCTTCGCCAGCACGTCCGGATCGCCCGCCTGCGGCCAGCCGGGCGTGTCGAGCTCGGGCAACGTTAGCTCGCCGCGCTTGCGCAGGCCCGTCAGCCAGGCCGCGAAGCCCGGCACGGGCGAAAGCGTGGCGAAGGTCTTCAGCTTGGGCAGCTGCGCGTGCAGGTCCTCGGCGACCTGCTTGATGAGGAAGTAGCCGAACGAGATGCCGCGCAGCCCGTCCTGGCAGTTGGTGATCGAATAGAAGATCGCGTGCGTCGCGAGCTCGGGATCCTCGATGGGTGCGGCAAGCTCCAGCAGCGGTTCGATTCGCGCGGGCAGCGCACGCGTCAGCGCGACTTCGATGAAGATCAGCGGCTCTTCGGGCAGCGCCGGATGGAAGAAGGCGAAGCAGCGCCGGTCCGACTGCAGGCGGCGCCGCAGGTCGTCCCAGCCGCGGATCGCGTGCACCGCCTCGTACTCGATCAGCTTCTCGAGCACGTTCGCCGGGGTGCGCCAGTCGATGCGCTCGAGCCGCAGGAAGCCGCGGTTGAACCAGCTGCGGAACAGGTGCAGCAGGTCATCGTCCACCGCGCGCCACGCCGGGTGCGCGCCGAGCTGCTCGAGCAGCCGGGTGCGCATCGCGACGAGCGCCGCGGTGCCGCCCGGCGCCATGTTGAGGCGCCGAAGCAGTTCCTGGCGGATCGGCTCGACGACACGCTGCAGCCGCGCCAGCGTGCGCGGTCCCGGCTCGGCCTGGTAGGCCTGCGCCGCGCGCGCCACCGCCGCCGGGGCGGGCGAGAACTCGCTCGTCAGCGCGTCAAAGAAGGGCTCGTGCTGCGCCTCGTCCAGGGCCTCGATCGCGCGTATGGCTTCGCGCGCCAGCGTGGCGCCCGCGGCTTCGCCGCGTTCCGAGAGCAGCGCCCTGCACAAGGCGAGCGCCGCGCTTGCGCTGCCGCGCGGGTCCCGTCCGAACAGCCGCCGCAGGAAGGCGGGCGTTTCCACGGTCGCGTCAGGCCGCCGCTGCGGCGCTCTTCGCCTCGTTGACGAGGCGCGCAGCCTCTTCGCCCGCGACCTTCTCGATGTCGTCCTGGTACTTGAGCAGGACGCCGAGCGTGTTGTTCACCGTCTCCGGGTCGAGCGCGATCCGGTCCAGCGCGACCAGGCAGTTCGCCCAGTCGATGGTCTCGGCCACGCCCGGCAGCTTGAACAGATCGATCGCGCGCAGGCGCTGCACGAAGGCGACCACTTCCTTCGACAGGCCGTCGGCTGCCTGCGGCGCCTTGCGCCTGAGGATCTCCAGCTCGCGCGCGGCGTCCGGATAGTCCACCCAGTGATAGAAGCAGCGCCGTTTCACCGCGTCGTGGATTTCGCGCGTGCGGTTCGAGGTGATGACCACGATCGGCGGTTCCTCGGCGTGGATGGTGCCGAGCTCCGGGATCGTGATCTGCCAGTCGGACAGCACCTCGAGCAGATAGGCCTCGAACGGCTCGTCCGTGCGGTCGAGCTCGTCGATCAGCAGCACCGGCGGCCCGTTGCTGCCCTCCAGCGCGCGCAGCAGCGGGCGTCGAACCAGGAAGCGCTCGGAGAAGATGTCCTGCGCGAGGCCTTCGCGCGACTTCACGCCCTCGGCCTCGGCCATGCGGATCTCGATCATCTGGCGCGAGTAGTTCCACTCGTAGGCGGCCTGCGCGATGTCCAGACCTTCGTAGCACTGCAGCCGCAGCAGGTCGCGGTCGAGCACCTTGGCGACGACCTTCGCGATCTCGGTCTTGCCGACACCGGCTTCGCCTTCGAGAAACAACGGGCGCTTCATGGCCAGCGAGAGATACAGGGCGGTCGCGAGGCTGCGCTCGGCGATGTAGTCGGCCTCCGCGAGCAGGGCGTGGGTTGCGTCGATGGAGGTGGGTGGGGATTTGGACATGAGGCGGGTCTGAGGTCCTGTTGGACTGGGGTGTTGCGGGGAAGCCCTGATTTTCGCAGAAAACGCCGGCGCGTTTGACAGCACCGGGGCGGGCGACTAGTCTGATCGCGTCCCTAGGCCGCGCGTGGGAGAGACCGGCCGAGCCGGCGCCGAAGGAGTACGCGCCCCGCAAACTCTCAGGCAAAAGGACCCGCGCGGCAGGACACTCTGGAGAGTAGGCGCGCGCCTCGCAGGCGGTGCGCGGCCTCGCCGAAGGTACAAGCGTGCATGCGGGCCAAGCCGCGTCACGCCAATTTCTCAGGCAAACGGACAGAGGGGGCACGAGGGACCGGCGCGTCCCGCGTGCGCTCGCTGCGCGCGCCCGCGCCGGTCGAAGGCAGGATGGACAGGTAGCGAGGAAGCGAGGCACCGGGTCATGGAAATTCCGCAGCCGCTGAAATACACCGCGTCGCACGAATGGATCGCTGTGGCGCCCGACGGGACCCTCACGATCGGCGTCACCGCGGTGGCGACCGATCAGCTCGGCGAGATGGTCTATGTCGAGTTGCCGGAGGTCGGCAGGGTGCTCGCCGCCGGCGAGGCCTGCGCGGTGGTCGAATCGACCAAGGCGGCCTCGGACGTGTACGCGCCCGTGGCGGGTGAGGTGATCGAGGTGAACAGCGCCTTGTCTGATGCGCCCGGCACGGTGAACGAAGGGCCCTACGACAAGGGCTGGCTGTTCCGGCTCAAGCCGGCGGATGCCGGCGCGCTGGATGCGCTGCTCGACGCCCAGGCCTACCGGGCCTCGGCCGGCCTGTGACGCGGGAGTTGTCGCGTGCATACCCCGTTTGACCAGCTCGCCGACACCGACGCCTACCTGAGCCGCCACCTGGGCAGTGGCGCCGAGGACGTGCAGGCCATGCTCCGTGCCGTGGGCACGGACTCGATGGCGGCCTTCCTGCACGAGGCGGTGCCGGCCGATATCGTCGCACCGGACGCGGCGCAGGCGCTCGGCGACGCGCGCAGCGAGTCCGCGGCGCTCGCCGAACTCGCCGCCCTGGCCGAGCGCAACCCGCCGTGGCGCAGCTTCATCGGCATGGGCTACTGCGGCACGCTCACGCCGGCGGTCATCCAGCGCAACGTGCTCGAGAATCCGGGCTGGTACACCGCCTACACGCCCTACCAGGCGGAGATTTCGCAGGGTCGGCTCGAAGGCCTGCTTGCCTTCCAGCAGATGGTGATCGACCTGACCGGCCTGCCGGTGGCCAACGCCTCGCTGCTCGACGAAGCCACCGCGGCGGCCGAGGCGATGCGGCTGGTGCGGCGCTCGACGAAGAGCGGCGCGAACGCCTACTTCGTCGACGCCGCCACCCATCCGCAGGTGATCGACGTGGTGCGCACCCACGCCCGGTGGATCGGCGTGGAGCTGATCGTCGGCGAGGCGGAGTCGGCGTTGTCCGGGTCGGGCGCGGCGCGCGTGTTCGGCGCGCATCTGCAGTATCCCGACAGCGTCGGCCGGATCCGCGATTTCGCCCTGCTCATCGAGGCACTGCACGCGGCCGGCGCGCTCGCGGTGCTCGGCACTGATCCGCTCGCGCTGATGCTGCTGCGCTCGCCCGGCGCGCTCGGCGCCGATGTCGCAATCGGCTCGGCGCAGCGCTTCGGCGTGCCGATGGGCTTCGGCGGCCCGCATGCCGGCTACATCGCGACGCGCGACGCATTCAAGCGCGCCATGCCGGGACGCATCATCGGCGTGTCGACCGACGCTGCGGGGCGCACCGCCTACCGCATGGCGCTGCAGACGCGCGAGCAGCACATCCGGCGCGAAAAGGCGACCAGCAACATCTGCACCGCGCAGGCGCTGCTCGCGAACATGGCTGCGTTCTACGCGATCTACCACGGTCCCCGCGGCCTCGGGCGCATTGCGCGGCGCGCGAACTTCATGGCGCGCCTGCTCGCGGCCTGCGTACAGAACGCCGCGCCCGCGGTGCATGCCGCGTTCTTCGATACCGTGCTCGTCAGGCCGTCACGCGCGATTGCCGAGGTGCGCCGCGCGGCCGAGGCGCATCGCGTCAATCTGCGCTATCTGGAGGACGGTCAGGTCGCGCTGAGCTTCGACGAAACGACCACGCTCGAGGACGTGGGCGACTGCATCGAGGTGTTGGGCGGTGCGCGTGCCGACCTGCAGGCTTTCGCCGCGACGCTCGGTGCGGCGCCGGATTCGATCCCGAGTGCGCTGCGCCGGGCCGACCCGGTGCTGACGCATCCGGTGTTCAACCGCTTCCACACCGAGACCGAGATGATGCGCTACCTCAAGCGCCTCGAGAACCGCGACCTGTCGCTCACGCACAGCATGATTCCGCTCGGCTCCTGCACCATGAAGCTCAACGCGGCGGCGGCGCTGGCGCCGATATCCTGGCCGCGCCTCGCGACGCTGCATCCGTTCGCGCCGCCCGGACAGGCGCAAGGCCTGCTCGAGATGATCGCGCAGCTCGAGCACATGCTGCTCGCGATCACCGGCTTTGCGCGCGTGTCGTTCCAGCCGAATTCCGGCGCGCAGGGCGAGTACTCCGGGCTGCTGACGATCCGCAATTACCACTCGGCGCGCGGGCAGGCGCAGCGCGACGTCTGCCTCATCCCGGCCTCCGCGCACGGCACCAACCCGGCGTCCGCTGCGGCGATCGGCCTGCGCGTGGTGGTCGTGGCCTGCGACGCGCACGGCAACGTCGAGGTCGACGATCTGCGCGCGAAATGCGCCGAGCACGGTGCGCGGCTGGCGGCGCTGATGATTACCTATCCCTCGACGCACGGCGTGTTCGAGACCGGCATCAAGGAACTCTGCGCAATCGTGCATGACGCGGGCGGGCAGGTTTACATGGACGGCGCGAACCTCAATGCGCTTGCGGGCATCGCGCGGCCGGCGGACCTCGGCGCCGATGTCTGTCACATCAACCTGCACAAGACCTTCGCCATCCCGCACGGCGGTGGCGGGCCGGGGATGGGCCCGATCGCGGTCGCCGCGCACCTCGCGCCGCATCTGCCGGGACACGGTGCGCTGCACGACGGCGCAGCGCCGCTCGAGAACGGGGCGGTCGCCTCGGCGCCCTACGGCAGCGCCCTGATCCTCGCCATCTCCTGGATGTACATCCGCATGCTCGGCGCGGCCGGACTGCGCCATGCAACCGAGCTTGCGATCCTCAACGCGAACTACGTCGCGACGCGCCTGGCGCCGTATTTCGGCGTGCTCTACACCGGCGCCAACGGCCGCGTGGCACACGAATGCATCCTCGACCTGCGCGCGCTGAAGAACGAGATCGGCATCACCGCCGAGGACGTCGCCAAGCGCCTCATGGACTACGGCTTTCACGCCCCGACGCTGTCGTTTCCGGTGGTCGACACGCTGATGGTGGAGCCCACCGAGAGCGAATCGAAAGCCGAGCTCGACCGCTTCTGCGAGGCGATGATCTCGATCCACGCCGAGATCGAGAAGGTGCGCAGCGGCGCCTGGGATCGCAGCGACAACCCGCTGAAGAACGCGCCGCATACGGCCGAGGAGATTGCCGGCGAGTGGCAGCATGGCTACTCGCGCGAGACCGCGGTCTATCCGCTGCCCTGGCTGCGCGCGGCAAAGTACTGGCCGCCGGTGAAGCGCGTCGACAACGTCGGCGGCGACCGCCACCTGGTGTGCACCTGCCCGCCGATGGAAGCCTGGGCGTGAGCGCGCCCGCGCGCACGCCGCTGCACGCGCTGCACCGCGCGCTCGGTGCGCGCTTCACGCCGTTCGCCGGCTACGAGATGCCGCTGCAGTACGCGCAAGGTCTCAAGGCCGAGCACCTGTGGACGCGCGAACACGCAGGCCTGTTCGACGTCTCGCACATGGGCCAGCTGCGCGTGGGCGGGACGTCGCTCGAGGCGGCGCTGGAGACGGCGCTCCCGCTCGACTTCGCCGACTGGCCGGCCGGACAGCAGCGCTACTCGCTGCTGCTGAACGATGCCGGCGGCATCGAGGACGACCTGATGGTGACGCGCCTTGAGGGGGAGGTCGCGATCGTGGTCAACGCGGCCTGCCGGGAGAACGACCTGGCGCAGCTGCGCGCGCGCTGCGCGGGGCTCGATTTCGCCTGGCGCGACGCCGCGCTCATCGCGCTGCAGGGACCGGCGGCCGAGCGCGTGCTTGCTTCGCTCGCGCCGGCCGCCGCGGCGCTCACGTTCATGCAGGCGGGCTGGATGGAGATGGCAGGCGCGCGCTGTCTCGTGACACGTTCGGGTTACACGGGCGAGGACGGCTACGAGATTTCGGTGCCGGCCGCGGCAGCCGAAGGCCTGGCGCGGGCGCTGCTCGAGGACGCGGCGGTGAAGCCGGTGGGGCTGGCCGCGCGCGACACGCTGCGGCTGGAGGC
>LJTQ01000053.1 GCA_001303445.1 Betaproteobacteria bacterium SG8_39
TTCCGGCCGACCCCGGGGCGCGTGCCGAGCTATCCGACGGACGACGCCTGGGACACGCTGAGCACGCTCGGGCCGATGGCGCGCAGCGTGGAGGACACCGCGTTTCTGCTGTCGGCCATGGCCGGCCCGGACCCGCGCGCACCGGTGACGCTCGAAACACCCGGGCGCGCGTTCGGCGGATCGCTGAAGCGCGACTTTCGCAAGGTGCGCATCGCCTGGAGCCCCGACCTGGGGGGCCTGCCCATCGACCCGCGCATCCGGCAGGTGCTTGCGGTGCAGCGCCGCAGCTTCGAAGCGCTCGGCTGTATCGTCGAGGACGCGACGCCGGACCTCGACGGCGCCGACGAGGTGTTTCACGTGCAGCGCGCGGTCGCGTTCGCGACCAGGTACGCGCCGCTGCTCGAGACGCACCGCCATCAGATGAAGGACACGGTGATCTGGAACATCGAGGCCGGGCTTGCGCTCGACGCGGGACGCATCGCCCGTGCCCACGCGCTGCGCTCGAAGGTCTATCACGCACTGCGCACGTTCATGCAGCGCTACGAATTCCTGATTGCGCCGGTCTCTCAGGTGCCGCCGTTTCCCGTCGATCAGCCCTACGTCACCGAGATCAATGGCGAAAAGCTCAGCACCTACCTCGACTGGATGAAGGTCTGCTTTCGCATCACCGCCGCGAGTCACCCTGCAATCTCGGTACCCGCCGGGTTTACCGACGATCGCCGGCCCCTGCCGGTTGGCGTGCAGATCGTGGGGCGCTATCGCGACGATTTCGGCGTGCTGCAGCTCGCGCACGCGTTCGAGGCGGCGACGGGTTTCGCCAAGCGCCGTCCCGCTATCGCGGCCTGAGGCGCGCCGTCGCGCCGAGCGCGAGGCGCTGCCGACCGCGCCGGACGGTATGCTCGTAGGCAAGCGCGGCGCCGACGATGCCGGCATCGTTTTGCAGCCGTGCCGGAACGACTTCCACGGTCTCCGCCACCGACAGGCGCGGAAAGAACTTGTCGGCCTTGCGGCTCACGCCGCCGCCGACGACGATCAGGTCGGGCCAGAAATAGCGCTGTAGCGCCTGCAGATAATCGTCGACGCGGTGCGCCCACTTTTTCCAGGAAAGGCGGGCATGCTTGCGCACCTTGGCCGAAGCACGCGCTTCGGCTTCCGCGCCGTCCAGCTCGAGGTGACCAAGCTCGGTGTTCGGCACCAGGTGGCCGTTGATGAACAGCGCGGTACCGATGCCGGTGCCGAGCGTGACGAGAATCACCAGGCCGGTGCGCCCGCGGCCCGCGCCGAAGGTCATCTCCGCATAGCCTGCGGCGTCGGCGTCATTGATGATCGCCACGCGGCGTCGCGTGGCGCGCGCGAACAGGGCACGCGCGTCCGTGCCGATCCAGCGCGGATCCACGTTGGCGGCGGTGAGGAACACGCCGTCGCGCACCGCCGCGGGCACGCCGCAGCCAATCGGTCCGGTCCAGGCGAAATGGCGCGTGATCCGCACCACCGCGCGCGTCACTGCGGCGGGCGTGGCCGGGTCGGGCGTCTCGACACGCAGGCGCGGCGCGAGCAGGCGGCCCGAGCGGGTGTCGACCGGCGCGCCCTTGATGCCGCTGCCGCCGACGTCGATGCCCAGCACGCGCACGCGAACGCTACTTGCCGCGCGGTACGCGCCCGAGCAGGTAGAACTCGTCGTTCGGGCGCATGTTGGTGAGGTTGGCCATGCGGTTGGAGAGCGCGAAAAACGCCGCGATCGCGCCGATGTCCCAGGCATCGTCGTCCGAAAAGCCCTGCGCGCGCAGCGCCTCGAAGTCCGCGTCGCCGATTTCCTGCGCGGCCAGTGCCACCTTGAGCGCAAAGTCGAGCATGGCGCGTTCGCGCGGCGTGATGTCAGCCTTGCGGTAGTTGATCGCGACTTGATCGGCGATGAGCGGATTCTTCGCCCGCACGCGCAGGATCGCACCGTGCGCGACCACGCAGTACTGGCAGGCGTTGGCGCCGCTGGTGGCGACCACGATCATCTCGCGCTCGGCCTTGGACAGGCCGCCGGCCTTGTCCATCAGCGCGTCGTGGTAGGCGAAAAAGGCGCGAAATTCCTCCGGCCGGTGTGCCAGGGCGAGGAACACGTTCGGCACGAAGCCGGACTTCTCCTGGACTTCCAGGATCCGCGACCGGATGTCCTCCGGTAGCGCCTCGAGCGTCGGGACGGGGAAGCGGCTGACGGGCTTGTCGCTCATTGGGTCATGGCGGGATTCAAGTGCAACCATTCTATCCGGCGTTGCGCCGCACAAGCAGACGCGCGGCCTGCCGCCCGGATCGCTAGTGTCGCGCTTGCGCCCCGACTAGACTGGGGCCGCCACCTCAACCCGCGGGCGATGACCCGCCGGAGGAACGCACCATGAGCGAAGAGCAGTCGGAAAAAACGCCCCTCCAGAAACTCAAGGATGTCGTTTCACAACTCAAGGAGATGGAGCACTACGCGCGCAACAACATGGAATCGCTCTCGGAGATCTGGCTGTTGCTCGACGATGAGTTCAAGAAACAAAAAACACTCGCCGATCGCGCGAACGATCTGCTCAAGGCTCAGGGGACGATGCAGGAGCAGCTCGCCTCGGTGATTGAGGATTTCGAGAAAGCCTGCGCCGAGCCCGAAAAGAAGGCCTAGCCGCGGCGCGGCTGCGGCAAGCCGAGCGAGGGGAGTGGCGCGCCCGAGACGATTCGAACGTCCGACCCCTGCCTTCGGAGGGCAGTACTCTATCCAGCTGAGCTACGGGCGCGCGGTGGCGGCGCCAAAGCGCCGCCGAACCGCATTTTACCCCGCCCGACGCCTGCGCCCGCCCGTTCCGGATACCGTCGAGCGTCGCTTTGACGCTAAAATCACGGCCTTCTCCCATCCGGACGCAGCCAGGACGCAGCATGAGCGAGCACGACGAGCATTCCTCCTTCATCAAGACCCCCCAGCAGCTCATCGTGACCGTGCTGCTCGCCTTCCTGGTGCCGATCATTGGCATCGTGCTGCTCGTCGGCTTCGTCGTCGACCGGCCGAGCGCGGACCCGAAGACGCTGGCTCCGGAGGCGGTCGCGCAGCGCATCCAGCCGGTCGGCCGCGTCGAGTTCGCCGACGACCCCGAGTACAAGAAGCGCATGGCCGCTGCCCCGGCAGCCGCCGCCCCCGCCGCCGCGGCACAGCCGGCCGCGGCCGCCGGTCCGGTCGATGGCAAGGCGGTCTACGGCAAGGCCTGCATCGCCTGCCACGCGACCGGCGTCGCCAACGCGCCGAAGCTCGGCGACAAGGCCGCCTGGGCGCCACGCCTTGGCGCCGGCGTCGACGGCCTGACGAAGAGCGTGATCGGCGGCAAGGGCGCGATGCCGCCGAAGGCCGGCAACCCGAGCCTGACGGACGCCGAGATTCGGGCTGCGGTCGAATACCTCGTCTCCCAGGCCAAGTGACACCGGCGGTGCGCATCCGCGCCGCGCGGGCGGCCTGACGCGACCGCAACGGTGGACTCGATGGACTTTCTTTTCATCATCGACCCGCCCGATACGCTCAAGGCGTACAAGGACACCACCGTCACGATGATGCGTGCCGCGCAGGCGCGCGGGCACAGCGTGTCGATCTGCGAGCAGACCCACCTCGCCTGGCGCCCCGGGGGCGTCGTCGCGGAGACGACGCGCATCGTGCTGTCGGACGACGACACGGACTGGCACCGGGCGCATGAGGTCACCGAGCGTCGCCTCGCCGAGTTCGACGCCGTGCTGATGCGCAAGGATCCGCCCTTCGACCTCGAATACGTCGTCAGCACCTGGCTGCTCTCGGCCGCGGTGCGCGAAGGCGCCTGCGTGGTCAACGCGCCGGATGCCGTGCGCGACCACAACGAGAAGCTCGCGATCGCCGAGTTCCCGCAGTTCGTCGTGCCGACCCTGGTGTCGCGCGATACGGCGCGCATCCATGCGTTCGTCGACGAGCACAGCGACGTCGTCGTCAAGCGCCTCGACGTGATGGGTGGGGAGAACGTGTTCCGTGTGCGTGCCGACGACGCCAATCGCAACGTGATCATCGAAATCATGTCGCAGGGCGGTGCGCGCTCGGTGATGGCGCAGCGCTATATCCCGGAGATCACCGAGGGCGACCGGCGCGTCATTTTGATCAACGGCGAACTGGTGCCCCACGTGCTGGCGCGCATTCCGCGGCCGGGCGAGTTCCGCGGCAATCTGGCGGCCGGCGCGCGCGGCGTGGCGATGCCCGTGACGGCGCGCGAGCGCGAGATCGCTCCAGGACCAGACCGGGTTCGACGTCGCCCGCGTGTTCATCCAGGCGCTCGAGGCGACGGCCGCCGGGCCGCGCGGCTAGGCCGCGCATGATCGGCGTTCTGATCCTCGCCCACGACGGCCTCGGCGCCGCACTGCTCGCCTCGGCGAGCCACATGCTGGGCCGCGTGCCCGACAACGTGCGCGAGATCGGCATGACCGGCGCCGACGACCCGGAAGCGATTCTGGAGCGCGCCCGGTCCGCGGTACGCGAGCTCGATGCCGGCGGCGGCGTGCTCGTGCTCACCGACATCTACGGCGCCACCCCCTGCAACGTCGCTTCGCGCCTGCTGGTTCACGGGCGCGTCGAGGGCGTATCGGGCATGAGCCTGCCGATGCTGTTGCGCGTGCTGACCTACTGCGGCGGCGGGCTCGATGCGCTCGTCGAGAAGGCGCGCTCCGGCGGTACCGAAGGCGTGGTCCACATGCGCGACGACTGCTGCTCCAATGCCAAGCGCTGACGCAACCATCGACAACAAGCTCGGCCTGCACGCGCGCGCCTCGGCCAAGCTGACCGAGCTCGCCAGCCGCTACCAGTCCGAGGTCTGGCTGTCGCGCAACGGCCGGCGCGTCAACGCGAAAAGCATCATGGGCGTGATGATGCTCGCGGCCGGCAAGGGCACGACCGTAACCATCGAAACCGAAGGTGCGGACGCCGACGCGGCGCTTACTGCCGTCCGGGCGCTGATCGCGGACAAGTTCGGCGAGGGCGAGTGAGGGCCGGGCTCCCGGCGACGCACGCATGAACTTCGTCCTGCACGGCGCAAGCGTCTCTGCCGGAATCACCATCGGTCACGCCCACCTGGTTTCGACCGCACGGCTCGAGGTCGGCCATTACGCGATCGCCGAGGATGCCGTCGAGGACGAGATCGCGCGCTTCAACGTCGCGGTCGGCCGCGTGCGGGACGAGTTCGCCGCCATCGAGTCGCATATCCCGCCCGGGTCACCCGCCGAGTTCGGCGCCCTGATCAACGTGCACCGCATGATTCTCGAGGACTCGACGCTGTCGCAGGTGCCGCAGGATCTGGTGCGTGAGCGCCGCTGCAACGCGGAGTGGGCGCTGGTGCAGCAGATGGAGCGCCTCGTCGAGCAGTTCGACTCGATCGACGACCCCTACCTGCGCGAACGCAAGGCAGACGTCGAGCAGGTCGTCGAGCGGGTGCTCAAGGCGCTGATGGGCACCGACACGCCGCCCGCGCCGCAGCTCGCGGAGGAAAAGAACCTGATCGTGGTGGCGCACGATCTGGCGCCCGCCGACATGATCCTGTTCAAGCGCCACCATTTCGGCGGTTTCGTCACCGATGTCGGCGGCGTCACCTCGCACACCGCGATCCTGGCGCGCAGTCTCGGCATCCCGGCGCTGGTCGGCCTGCACCACGCCCGGCACATGATCCGAGAGGGCGAGCTGGTGATCGTCGACGGCGTGCAGGGCGTGATGATCGTCGATCCGGACCCGATCGTCCTGAACGAGTATCAGCTACGCCAGTCGCAGCTCGAAATCGAGCGCCAGAAGCTCAAACGTCTCAGAACGACGCGGGCGGCGACGCTGGATGGCACGCCGGTCGAGCTGTTCGCCAACATCGAACTGCCGCAGGACATCGCCCAAGTGCTCGAAGCCGGCGCCCAGGGCGTAGGCCTGTTCCGCACCGAGTTCCTGTTCATGAACCGCAAGGACCTGCCGGACGAGGACGAGCAGTTCGAGGCTTACCGCGACGTCGCGCAGGCCATGGAAGGACGGCCGGTGGTACTGCGCACGCTCGACGTCGGTGCCGACAAGGCGCTGCACGGCGACGGCCACGTCATGCCCAATCCGGCAATGGGCTTGCGGGCCATTCGCTACTGCCTCGCCGAGCCGCAGATGTTCCTCGCGCAGCTGCGCGCCATCCTGCGTGCCTCCAGCTACGGCGAGTTGCGTATCCTGCTGCCGATGCTCGTGCACCCACACGAAGTCGAGCAGGCGCTGACGTTGCTGCGCCAGGCAAAGCAACAGCTCGACGAGCGCGGCGTGCCCTACGCCGCATCGATACCGGTCGGCGGAATGATCGAGATCCCCGCGGCGGCGCTGGCGCTGCCGATTTTCATGCGGCGGCTCGATTTCCTCTCGCTCGGCACCAACGACCTGATCCAGTACACGCTGGCCATCGACCGTGCGGACGACGCCGTGGCGCACCTCTACGACCCGCTGCATCCGGCGGTGCTGCAGCTCGTCGCGCGCACGATTCAGACCGCGAACCGCGCCGGCACGCCGCTCGCGGTGTGCGGCGAGATGGCCGGCGACCTCGCGCTCACCCGACTGCTGCTCGGCTTCGGCCTGCGCAATTTTTCGATGCACCCCACGCAGCTCCTCGCCATCAAGGAGCGCGTGCTGAAGACCGACTTGGCGCAGACCCGCACGCTCACACAGCGCGTGCTGCGCAGCGACGACCCGGGCCGGATTCGCGAGCTCATCGCGAAACTGAACAGCTAGCGACGCCGAGTCGACAGTGCCCGGTCCGCTCGAAGGCGTTCGCGTCATCGACCTCACCACGGTCGTCATGGGTCCGTATGCCACCCAGATCCTCGGCGACCTGGGCGCGGACGTGATCAAGGTCGAGCCGCTGGAGGGCGACGTGATGCGCAGCGCCTGGCCACAGCGCCATGCGGGCATGGGGCACATCTTCCTCAACGTCAACCGCAACAAGCGCTCGATCGCACTCGACCTGAAGCAGGGCGCGGCGCGCGACGCGCTGCTCGCGCTGGTACGGGGCGCGGACGTCCTGGTGTACAACATTCGCCCGCAGGCCATGGCGCGGCTGCAGCTCGGCTACGACGAGCTGCGCACGGTGAACCCGCGTCTGCTCTACGTCGGTGCCTTCGGCTACAGCCAGCGCGGGCCGTACGCGGCGCGCCCGGCCTATGACGACCTGATCCAGGGCGCCACCGGCATTCCCTGGCTGCACCAGGCCGCGGGCAATGCGTCGCCGCGTTATACGCCCCTGATTACAGCCGACCGCACGATCGGGCTGCAGCTCGCCAATGCGGTCACCGCTGCGCTGTTCTGGCGCGAGCGCTCCGGCCGTGGCCAGCGCGTCGACGTACCGATGTTCGAAGGCATGCTGCAGGTCGTGCTTGGCGAGCATCTCGGCGGCTTCACCTTCGACCCTCCGGAAGGCGGACCCGGCTACGTCAGACTGCTGGCGCGCGACCGGCGCCCCTATGCCACCCGCGACGGCTACGTCTGTGCGCTGATCTACAACGACAAGCAGTGGCGCGCGTTTCTCGAACTGGTGGGACGCGGCGACCTGCTGAAGGACGATGCACGCTTTGCCACGCACGAGGCGCGCGCGCAAAACTACGACGCGGCCTACGCCTTCGTTGCCGACGAGATGCGCAAGCGCAGCACGGAGGAGTGGCTTGCACTGCTCGAGGAGGCGGACATTCCGGTGCAGCGCATGAACAGCATCGACGATATCGTGCGCGATCCGCACCTCGCAGCAATCGGCTATTTCGAAACCGTCGAGCACCCGAGCGAGGGGCGGTTGCGGTCGATGAAGGTGCCATCGGAGTGGTCCGAGTCCACGCCCGGCTATCGTCGTCACGCGCCGCGACTGGGTGAGCACACGCGCGAAGTGCTCGCCGAAGCGGGGCTCGGGGAGGCCGCGATCGACGCGCTGCTCGCGAGCGGGGCGGCGCGCGCCGCGTAGTCGGTTATACTGCCGGCTGCGCCGATTTGATGTTCAGCTTGCGGGCGCGTAACAAATCCAGCTAAAGAGACGGTCTCCGGCAAACCCGTTTCTGCGCAAGCTGAACGGGTTTTTTTGTGCCTGAGCGAGACGTGAACGCGTGAACGCTGCACAGCAATCGTCCGGTTCCGTGGGGGTCGTGACCCCGCAAAAAGCCGCATTTGACGCGCCGCTGCGCCTGCGCAGCGGCGCGACCCTGCCTGGCTTCGAGCTGGCCTACGAGACCTATGGAACGCTCAACGCGACGCGCTCCAACGCGGTGCTGGTGTGCCACGCGTTGAACGCCTCGCACCACGTCGCAGGCGCGTATGCCGATCAGCCCGATGAAGTGGGCTGGTGGGACAACCTCGTTGGGCCCGGCAAACCGCTCGACACCGAGCGCTTTTTCGTCATCGGCGTGAACAACCTCGGTGGCTGCCACGGCTCGACCGGTCCGATGAGCATCAACCCGGCGACGGGACGGCCCTGGGGCGGCGACTTTCCCGTGGTCACGGTCGAGGACTGGGTCGACTCGCAAGCGCTGCTCGCCGACCGTCTCGGCGTCGAGTGCTTCGCGGCCGTGATGGGCGGCAGCCTCGGCGCAATGCAGGCGCTGCACTGGGCCCTGGCCTACCCGACGCGCATCCGCCATGCGCTCGTCATTGCCTCCACGCCACGCCTGTCGGCGCAGAACATCGCCTTCAACGAGGTCGCGCGACAGGCGATTACCACCGACCCGGACTTCCATGGCGGGCACTACTACGACAGGGGCGTGGTGCCGATGCGCGGGCTGCGCATCGCGCGCATGATCGGGCACATCACCTATCTGTCCGACGAAGCGATGATGACGAAATTCGGGCGCCTGCTGCGACGCGGCGTTCCCGGTTTCGACTTCGACATCGATTTCGAGGTCGAGTCCTACCTGCGCTACCAGGGCGACAAGTTCTCCTCGTACTTCGACGCCAACACGTATCTGCGCATCACCAAGGCGCTCGACTACTTCGACCCGGCGGCAGAATTCGGCGGCGACCTTTCGGCCGCGCTGGCGCGGGCCCAGGCGGCGTTCCTCGTGGTCTCGTTCAAATCGGACTGGCGCTTCGCGCCGGCGCGCTCGCGCGAGATCGTGCGCGCACTGCTGGACAACCGCCGGATCCTCTCGTATGTCGAGCTCGATGCGCCCGGCGGACATGATGCCTTCCTGATGGACGACCCGCGCTATCACGGTGCCCTGCGGGCCTATTTCGACAACATCGAGCGCTGAGGCGATGAACGCGAACGATCAGGCGCTGCTTGCCGCCCGACCCGACTTCGCCGCGATCGCGCGCTGGGTGAGCCCTGGCGCACGCGTGCTCGACCTCGGCTGTGGCGACGGTGCGCTACTGCGCTACCTGTGGGAGGCGCGCCAGGCGCCAGGCTACGGCGTGGAAATCGACGACGCCGAGGTGGTCGCCTGCGTCAGGAACGACGTCAATGTCCTGCAGATGAACCTCGAAGACGGGCTTTCGGTTTTTCGCGACGGCTCGTTCGACTACGTCCTGCTCTCGGAGACCCTGCAGACGATCCACGGCACGGAGCAGCTGATGCGCGAGATGCTGCGCGTCGGGCGCGAGGTGATCGTCTCGTTTCCGAATTTCGGCCACTGGCAGGCACGGCTGCAGCTGCTGCTGGGGCGTATGCCGGTCTCTGAAGAGCTGCCCTATGCGTGGTACGAGACGCCGAACGTGCACCTGTGCACGCTCACTGACTTCGAGGATTTCTGCCGTCGGCTCGGCACGCGCATCGAGGAGCGCCTCGTGCTGCATGCCGGGCAGGCGGTGAGCCTGCTGCCCAATCTGTTCGGCAGCCTCGCCGTCTACCGCTGCACCCGCGCCTGAGGCGCAGCGGACTCGAACCTCAGCCGCGACAGGCGGCCACGCCGTCGATCCAGCCCGCCAGCTCGGCGACCGCGCGCGCGACCGCGCGCCGCATCGCCTTCGCACCCTGCGCCGCGTTCGACCCGGCGTCCGGCTCCGCAACCCGCAGCACACGCGTTTCGCTGTGTCCACCCGGCGCATCCAGCCTGGCAACCAGCTCGAGCAGCGCCGAACTACCGTCTTTGGCCTCGAAAACCTGGCTGAATTCCTGGACTACGACCTCCAGCGCGCAGCGCGGCGAGCCCGGGCGCGTCGCGCGTGCCAGCTGCCGGCGCACCAGCTCGGCCGGTGGCGCGGCCCAGCGCGCATGCGCGAACGCAGCCACCTCGGCGCCGTCCTGATAGGCGAGACGGTAGTACATCGCGACGCCGTCGAACGGCTGCAGCGCGCGCACGTCGCGCAGCTCGAGCGACGGCGTACGGGCAGCCGGCGCGTCGATGCCAAGGTCGTAGGCGTGCCCGGGGTTGTTCGAATCCCCGCCCCCCGCGCAGGCGGCCAGCGCGAGGACGAGCGGCGCGGCAAGCGCCCGGCGAAAACACAATCGGCTCATTCGAATCCCTCCTCGCCCGGCCCAGGCCGCGCCGCGCCCCGCCCCCAGAGCAGGCTGTCGGGCTGCCGTTCGAGCGCCTCTGCCAGCTTTCCGACGCGCCGTGCGCTGCGCTCGACCGAATCCGCGAGCGCGTTGACCTTCGGCAGCGTTTCGCTGCGCACATCGTGCACCGTGCCCTGCGACTCGCGCGCGAGCGCCGTCGCCTCGGCGGCAAGCGTGCTCGCCTGCGTGGACAGCGCCCGCGCGTCGCGCACCAGCTGCTGGGTCTCTTCGACCAGCGCAGGCAGCCCGCGGGTGGCGTCGTTGAGGTTGGCGAGGACCCCCTCGACATTGCGCCGGTTCTTCTCGTTCAGCCATGCCTGCATGCGCGCGTCGGTACGCTCGATGAATCCCGGCAGCTGTTTCGCGCTGATGTCGAGGTTGATGATCAGGTCCTCGAGGCGAGAGAGCGTACGTCCAATGCGCTCGCGGTTCTCTTCATTCACCAGCTTGGTGATTTCGCTGATCAGCACGCGCCCGTCACGCAGCACCGCCTCGGCATTGTCGGTCAGCGCATCGAGAAACGATGGCCGCAGGTGGATCTCGGGGACGCCGTCACGCCCCTTGGCGGGCGGTTCGCGCGAGGTGTAGTCGTCCAGCAGGTGCACGTAGGCGATTCCGGTAATGCCTTCCATGCCAAGCTGTGCGTAGGTACCGCGGGTGAGCGGAACGTCCTGGTCGACCTCGATGCCGATCAGGATGCGGTTCGGGTTGCTTTTGTCGAGCCGGATGCTTGCGACACGCCCCGCGTCGATGCCGCGATAGCGCACCTGCGCCTGTTCATTCAGCCCGGTAATCGGGCGCAGCGAGACCACGCGGTACTTCAGGCGCTGCACCGGGCTGCCCGCGAGCCAGTTCGCCCACAGCAGGACGCCCGCGGCGATGGCGATGATGAAGACGCCGGTAATCAGCGCGTAGGCGCGATTCTCCACTGTCCCCTTCCGCGCTCAGGCCGCCGTGAAGGCACGCCGTCCGCGCTCCCCCCCAAAAAAGTTTTCGATGAAGCGGTGCGGCACCGAGCGCACCTCGTCGATCGAGCCGCTGGCGATTATATGCTGGTCGGCCAGCACCGAAACGCGGTCGGACAGGTCATGCAGGGTATCGAGATCATGGGTCACCATCAGGACCGCGAAGCGGTACTCGGAGCGCATCCGCTTGATGAGCCGCACGAACGCGTCCGAGCGATCCGGGTCGAGCCCCGCGGTCGGCTCATCGAGGATCAGTAATTCCGGTGAAAGCGCGAGCGCACGCGCAAGCGCGACGCGCTTCACCATGCCACCGGACAGGCTTGCGGGCAGCAGGTCCGCGTGCTTCGGCTCGAGCTCGACCTGCGCCAGCTTGGCGTACACGATCGCGCGTATCGCCTCCTCGTCCAGACCGCCCCGCTCGCGCAGCGGAAACGCGACATTCTGATACACGGTGAAAGCGGAATACAGAGCACCGTTCTGAAACAGCATGCCCATACGCTCGCGCGCCGCGCGCACGCGCGCGTAGCTCGGGTCGTCCCAGCCGACGCCGAACACCCGGACCAGGCCCGCGCTCGGCCGTTTCAGGCCGAGAATTACGCGCACCAGCTGCGTCTTGCCGCTGCCCGAGCCGCCGACCAGCGTCATCACTTCGCCCGCGCGCACCTCGAAATCCAGCTCGCGGTGCAGCACGAACTCGCCGATCTTGTTGAGCAGCTTTTGCACCTCGACGACGGTCTCGACGACGGTCTCGACGTCGCTCTGGGAATTCGCGTCAGCCGACATCGCGCAACAGGATCGCAAACATGGCATCGAGCAGGATGACCGCCGTGACCGAGGCCACCACCGACTGCGTCACGCCCGCCGCCAGACTATCGGTATTGGGCAGCACGCGCAGGCCGTAGTGGCAGGCGACGAACGCGACGGCGAAGCCGAAGGCGACCGACTTGCCGATGCCGATCCAGAAATTCACCACCTCGACCGCACGCGGCAGCGCCTCGAGAAACGCCGCCGGCGTGATGCCGAGTGTGAGCTTCGCAATCAGCACACCGCCGGCGAGTGCCGCGATGTCGGTGCAGAAGGAAACCATCGGCAACGCGATCGCGAGACCCAGCACTTTGGGCAGCACGAGACGTGCGGTCACCGACACGCCCATCACCGAAAGCGCCTCGATCTCCTCGGTCACCCGCATGACGCCGAGCTGGGCGGTCATCGCCGACCCGGAACGGCCCGCCGCAATGATGGACGCGAGCAGCGGTCCGAGCTCGCGCACCACTCCGATGCCGACGATGTTGATGACGAGCAGGTCGGCGCCGTAGCGCTTGAGCTGCAATGCAGAAAGATAGGTCAGCACCACGCCGATCAGGAAGCCGACCAGCATGGTCACCGGCAGCGCCGAGACGCCCGCACGGTACACGTTCGCCGACAGTTCGAGCAGCGGAAAATCGCGCCAACGCCGCGTCACACGAAACAGGTCGAGCACCAGCTGTCCGAGCAGCGCGGTGCCATCGCGCAGATGAAACCAGAAGTCGATGCCCGCCCGCCCGACGCGCACCACCCCGGCCAACGGGTCGAGCCCCCCCTCCGCGCGCTCAACGAGCAGGCCCTGGCTGGCCTGCGTCAGCATTGCGCCGTAGCGTGGATTGACGTCGATCTGCTCGGCCGTTCGGAGAGAACGCGCAAGCCAGACCGCGCCGGCGTCGTCGAGCGCGGTGATCCCGGTGAGATCCCAGCGCAGCGACTTCGCCGACCGATGTTGCAGATCGGCCGCGATTCGGGCCAGGCGGTAGCGCCGCTTGCGCAGCGCGCCGAACGTCCAGTCGCCGGACACGTGGATCGTCGCGCCGGCCCCTGCACCCGGCAGCTCGTCGATCTCGATTGCGGCTTGCGCAGTCGCCATGGCGAACGATCTTACCAGCGGCCTATGGCGCGTTACGCGCCGTGCGGCGCGACGTCGAGCGCTTCGATCCGCCGACGCAGGGCGACCAGCATGAACACACCCGGCAGCGCAACGAGAAAGGTGAAGAAAAAGAACACCACCCAGCCCAGGCTCGCGGCCATCGCCCCGGCCACGGGGCCGACGTACACCCGGCCGAACGCGGCGAGCGCCGAGAGCAGCGCGTACTGCGTGGCGGAAAAGCGCCGGTCGCACATCGCCATCAGCAGTGCGACGAAGGCGGCCGTGCCCATGCCCCCGCACAGGTTCTCCGCTGCAATCACGATGATCATCAGCGCATGGCTTTTGCCGGCGGAAGCGAGCAGCATAAAGCCGAGGTTGGTGAGCGCCTGCAGCAGCCCGAACAGGAGCAGGGCGCGATACAGGCGCAGCCGCGCCATCAGCGCGCCGCCGGCGAGCGCACCCAAGATCGTTGCGCCGATCCCGAGCCATTTGTTCACCAGTCCCACTTCGGTGAGCGAAAAGCCGGGCCCGCGCAGCAGAAACGCCGTGGTCAGGCTGCCGGCAAAGGCATCGCCCAATTTGTAGAGAATCACCAGAATCAGCATCACCCAGGCGCCGTGGCGCGAGAAGTACTCGCTCAGCGGCTCGCGCGCGGCCTCGAGCAGCGAGCCCGGGGCGTGCGGTGGGGTGGGCGGCTCGTCGGCGCGCCAGGTCGCCGCGAGACCGACCAGCATCAGCGCGGCCATCAGGAAATAGGTGCCGTGCCAGCCGAGCCAGCTGTCGGCAAGGATCAGCGCAAGGCCGCCGGAGACGAGCATGGCAATGCGGTAGCCGAGCACCGAGACCGCGGCCCCGGCGCCGCGCTCCTCGGCGTCGAGCACGTCCGCGCGGAAGGCGTCAAACACGATGTCCTGCGAGGCCGACAGAAACGCCACAGCGAGCGCGGCCCCGGCGAGCAGCCAGGGCGAGGTCTGCGGTGAGAGCGAGCCCATCCACGCAACGGCCACGAGCAGCGCGAGCTGCATCGTAGCGAGCCAGCCCCGCCGCCGCCCGAGAAACGGGATGCGGTAGCGATCCATCAGGGGCGCCCAGAGGAACTTGTAGGTGTAGGGCTGGCCGACGAGCGCGAACAGGCCGATCGTCGTTAACTCGATCCGTTCGACCGCCAGCCAGGCCTGCAGCGTGCCGGCGGTCAGCGCGAGCGGAAGGCCCGAGGCGAACCCCAGCAGCAGGAGCAGGAAGATCTTGCGGCTGCGGAACACCGCGGAAATGCCATGCGGCGTGTCGTTTGGCATGCGGTGTCGGCGTCTTGACGAATTCTAACCGTCGGAAGCCCGATCTCGATTGAGTCCCGCCTCGGAACTCGATAGCCTCGCGGGCAGCCTGAAGACGATGCCTGAGACGAACCGATGCCCAGCCGCACGACTGACATGACCGCCACGCCACGCCGGCCGCGGTTCGCGTTCACCCCGATCGCCTTCGTCGCGCGCGAGCGGCGCTACCTGCGCTCAGAGATGGCGCAGGTGAGGGGATTGATGCCGTTGCTGATGAAGCGTCGCAACCGCCTGCCGTGGACCCTCGCCGAGCGCGCCGAGCTGCGCGGGCACCTGAAGCGCCTGTCGGTGATTTCGCCCTACCTGATGTGCTTCGTCATGCCGGGCGGGCTCGCCCTGCTGCCGGCGCTTGCCTGGTGGCTCGATCGGCGGCGTCCGCGGCCGAGCCTGGTGCAGATCGAACGCCAGGGCGTGGAGGCCCCGTGAGCCCGGCGCGCGGCAGCGCGGCGCAGCTCAGTCGAATGGCCAATCGTAATCAATGGTGAGCGGCGCATGGTCCGAGAACCGTCTGCGTTTGTATATCGACTCGCGCAGGGCCCGCGCCGCGATCGCCGGCGTCGCGACCTGATAGTCGATGCGCCAACCCACGTTCTTCGCCCAGGCCTGACCGCGATTCGACCACCAGGTGTACTGGTCCGGCCGCGGATTGATCCGCCGAAACACGTCAACGAAACCGATCTCGTCGAACACGCGCGTCAGCCAGGCCCGTTCCTCAGGCAGAAATCCGGAATTCTTCTGGTTGGCACGCCAGTTCTTGAGGTCGATCTCCTTGTGCGCGATGTTCCAGTCGCCGCACAGGATGACTTCACGGCGCGCACGTCGGAGCTTGCGCAGCTGCGGCAGGAAGGCGTCCATGAAGCGGTCTTTCGAAGCCTGGCGATGAGGCCCGCTGGAGCCCGACGGCACGTACAGAGAGACCACCGACAGCTTGCCGAAGCGCGCTTCCAGATAGCGCCCCTCGGAATCGAACTCGCGCTGCCCAAAGCCCTCGATGACGACGTCCGGGGTCCTGCGGCCGTAGAGCGCGACGCCGGCGTAACCCTTTTTCTCGCCGTGCGAGAACGCGCCCGCGTAGCCGCGCGGTGCGCGCATCGTCGCATCGAGGTCGGCCTCCTGCGCCTTGATCTCCTGCAGACAGACGACATCGGCGCGCTGCGCGGCAATCCAGGGGAACAGCCCCTTCTTGGCTGCCGCGCGGATACCGTTGACGTTGAGCGTGACGACCCGCACGCGGGCCGCTCAGGCCGACGGAAAGCTCGAGACGCCGCCGTGCGCCGCCGACCACTCGGCCGGAGACTTGAGGAACTTCTCGACCTCGCCGATCTGCTTCGCGCCCAGGTAGCCGCCCTGCTTGACCACGGCGAGCACGTCCCACCATGTCGCCAGGTAATGCAGGCGCACATTCAGATCGGACATGATCGTCTTCGATTCCGGGAAGATGTCGTAGTAGAAATTGACGAACACGTGCTCGACGACGGCTCCGGCCTCGCGCAGCGCTCGGCAAAAGTTGATCTTCGACCGCCCGTCGGTGGTCAGATCCTCGACGAGCAGCGTGCGCGCCCCCTCGCGCACGTCACCCTCGATCTGGGCGTTGCGCCCGAAGCCCTTCGGCTTCTTGCGCACGTACTGCATCGGCAGCGCGAAGCGGTCGGCGATCCATGCAGCGTAGGGAATTCCCGCGGTTTCGCCGCCGGCGACGACGTCGAACTGCTCGAAACCGGCGTCGCGCGTCAGCGTGGCCTCGGCGAAGTCCACCAGTTGCGCGCGAATGCGTGGATAGAAGATCAGCTTCCGGCAATCGATGTACACCGGGCTCGCCCAGCCGGACGTAAAGACGAAGGGCTTGTCCTCCCAGAACAGCACCGCCTTCACCTCAAGCAACATCTTGGCGGTCGTTTCGGCGATAAAAGCGCGATCGGCGGATTGCATCGGCATGGCTTCGCGGCGAGTGGCGCGGATTCTATCAGTTCGAGGGCCGCTCGCCGGGAGGCGTTAGAATGGCGTTCATCGTTGGGACGCGCAGGAGGATAAATGAACCGCAACACCTCGCTCGCCGCCATCGTGATCGGCCTCGCGTTCGCCGCGTTACCGTCGTTCGCGCAGGCGCAGTCCTACCGTTGTACCGGGGCCGACGGGAAAAGGTACTACGGGCAGATCATTCCGCGTCCCTGCATCGGCCAGGTCGTCGAGCAGCTCAACGAACAGGGCCTGGTCGTTCGCCGGATCGAACCGCGCAGCACGGCGGATGAGCGCGAGGCGAAGGCCGCGGAAGAGAAAAAGCGGCGCGACGAAGAGCTCGCGCGGCGCGAGGAGCTGCGGCGCAACCGCGCGCTGCTCGCGACCTACACCAGTGTCCAAGACATCGAAGACGCCCGAATCCGTGCGCTCGAGGGCAATTCGCAGGCGATCAAGGACGTCGACCAGCGCATCACCCAGATCAAGGTCCGTCAGGAAAAGCTCGCCAGCGAAATGGGCGCCTACAAGGACAAACCGGCGCCTGAAGAACTCAAGCGGGACATCAAGAACACGGAAATCGACCTCGAGGCGCAGCAGGGCCTGCGACAGGCGAAGCAGCGGGAAGCCGAGACGATCAACGCGCGCTACGACGAAGACCGCAAGCGCTACCTCGAGTTGACGCAGCCGGCCAAGGAATCGAAGCAGTAGGCGTTGGGCAGCCTCGTCGCACGACGCTCAGTCGAGCTTGCGGCGCAGAATTTCGTTGACCTGGGCGGGATTCGCCTTGCCGCGGGTCGCCTTCATGACCTGGCCGACGAGCGAATTGAACGCTTTCTGCTTGCCGGCGCGATAGTCCTCGACCTGCCGCGCATGGGCGGCAAGAACCTCATCCACCGCCTTTTCGAGTGCGCCGAGGTCGCTGATCTGCTGCAGGCCGCGCTTTTCGATGATCGCATCCGCGCTGCCCTCGCCGGCCCACATCGCATCGTCGACCTCCTTCGCGAGCTTGGCGGACAGCGTCCCGTCGGCCAGGCGGTCGATCAGTCCTCGCAGCTGCGCGGGGCCGACCGGGCAGTCCTCGATGCCGATGCCAAGCGCGTTCAGCTTTGCGCTGGTGTTGCCTGCGATCCAGTTCGCCGTCTGGCGTACCGTCTCGAGGTCGGCGTTCGCAATTGCGGATTCGAAGTAGTCCGCCAATTGACGGCTGCTCGTCAGGATCGCCGCCGTCGCCGCCGGCAGCGCAAACGTTTCGGTGAGCCGCTGCAGGCGCACGCCCGGCAGCTCCGGCATTTCCGCGCCAATGCGCGCGATGTCCTGCTCACCGACGACCAGCGGCAGCAGGTCCGGATCGGGGAAGTAGCGGTAGTCGTGGGCCTCCTCTTTGCTGCGCATCGAGCGGGTTTCATCGCGATCTGGGTCGTAGAGCCGCGTTTCCTGCTCGATGCGCCCGCCGTCCTCGAGGATGCCGATCTGGCGCCGCGCCTCGAACTCGATGGCCCGCTCCATGAAGCGGAACGAGTTGAGATTCTTGATCTCGCAGCGTGTGCCGTATGCGCTGTCGCCCGCGCGACGCACGGATACATTGGCGTCGCAGCGAAATGAGCCCTCCTGCATGTTGCCGTCGCACACGCCGATCCAGACCACCAGCGCGTGCAGGGCGCGCGCGTAGGCCACCGCCTCCTTTGCGCCGCGCAGATCGGGCTCGGAAACGATCTCGAGCAGTGCTGTCCCGGCGCGATTCAGATCGATCCCCGACATGCCGTGAAAGTCCTCGTGCAGGGACTTGCCGGCGTCCTCCTCCAGATGCGCACGGGTCAGCGCGATGCGTTTCTCGCCTTCGGGCAGCGCGACCGCGACCGTGCCTCCCTGTACGATCGGAAGCTCGTACTGGCTGATCTGATAGCCCTTGGGCAGATCCGGGTAGAAGTAGTTCTTGCGCGCGAAGATCGACCTGCGGTTGATCGTCGCGCCGACTGCGAGCCCGAAGCGGACCGCCAGCTCGACGGCGGCCGCGTTGAGCACGGGGAGCACGCCCGGCAGCGCGATGTCTACCGCGCAGGCCTGCGCGTTAGGCGGCGCGGAGGCCGACGACGATTTCCCAGCTCATGGCCGCACCCGGAAAGAGGGGTCGAGGCTGCGCCGTTTGCCCGTGCAAGCCACGCGTTTCATAGCGGCGTTTCGGCCGGCATGCGCAGGTGCCAGTCGCTTGCCTGCTGGTAGCGGTGCGCGATGCCGAGCAACCGGGCCTCGGAAAAATGGTTCCCGGTCAGCTGCAGACCGACCGGCAGCCCCTGCCTGTCGAAACCGCAGGGAATCGACAGCGCGGGCAGGCCGGCGAGCGGGGCGGGGATCGTGTAGATGTCGTTCAGGTACATCTGCACCGGGTCGTCCATCTTGGAGTCGAGCGCGAACGCCGTCGTCGGCGTGGTCGGCCCGACGATGACGTCGCAGTCGCGATAGGCGGCGACGAAATCCTGCGCGATCAGCCGGCGCAGCTTCTGCGCCTGCAGGTAATACGCATCGTAGTAACCGTGCGACAGCACGTAGGTGCCGACCAGGATCCGTCGCTTGACCTCCTCGCCGAAGCCCTCGGTGCGCGACCGCAGGTACATGTCGAGCAGATCGGCATAGTCCTGCGCCCGGTGTCCGTAGCGCACACCGTCGTAGCGAGACAGGTTGGACGAGGCCTCCGCCGGCGCGAGCACGTAATAGACCGGCAGCGCGAGGCCGGCGTTCGGCAGCCGGACCGGGACCGTCCGCGCGCCCTCGGCGCCAAACCAGCGCAACGCCTCTTCGACCCGCGCGCGCACATCGGCGTCGAGGCCGTCGCCAAAGAATTCCTCTGGCACGCCGATGCGCAGGTCCTTCAGGTCGATGTCGAGTGCGCGGGCGTAGTCCTCGGGCGCACGCTCGATGCTCGTCGAGTCACGCGCGTCGAAGCCGGCCATCGCATTCAGCAGCAGCGCGAGGTCCTGCGCGGTCCTGGCGATCGGTCCGCCCTGATCGAACGAGGACGCGAACGCGATCATGCCGTAACGCGACACCAGACCGTAGGTTGGCTTCAGTCCGCAGGTACCGGTCAGCGCGGCGGGCTGGCGGATCGAGCCTCCGGTATCCGTGCCGGTGGCCGCCGGCGCCATGCGTGCCGCCACCGCCGCCGCGGAGCCGCCGGACGAGCCGCCGGGCACGCGTGCTGTGTCCCAGGGGTTGCGTACCGGCCCGAAGTACGAGGTCTCGTTCGACGAGCCCATCGCGAATTCGTCCATGTTCGTCTTGCCCAGCATGACCGCGCCCGCCGTCGACAGCCGTTCGATCACGTGCGCATCGTACGGGCTGACGAAGTTTTCCAGCATGCGCGAGCCACAGGTGGTGCGCAGACCCGCAGTGCAGTAAATGTCCTTGTGCGCGATCGGGATGCCATCCAGTGGCCGCGCGTCTTGCCGCGCGCGGCGCGCATCGGCCCGCCGGGCGTCCTCGAGCGTATGCGCGCGATCGACCGTGATGAACGCGTTCAGGCTTGCGTTCAGGCGCTCGATCCGGTCGAGGAACAGATGCGCGAGCTCGACGCTCGAGACGCGACGCGCGGCGAGCGCAGAGGACAGTTCGGCAACGGTGGCGTTCAACATGTCTGTCGCGTCGCCCACAACTGCGGGCGCAGGCTGCGCAGGATTACTCGATGACCTTTGGCACGAGATAGAGATCGCGCTCGACCGCCGGCGCAACCGCCTGCAGCGCGGCATGCTGGTCGGCCTCGGTGACCGCGTCGGGCCGCAGCCGCTGAACGACATCGAGCGCGTGCGCCATCGGCTCGACGCCGCGGGTGTCGACCGCACGCATGGTCTCGATCATGCCGAGCACCCGGTTGAGCCGTTCGATCACCGCCGCGGACTCGTCCGGGCGCACGGCCAGCCGGGCCAGGCGGGCGATCCGATCGACCTCGTCTTTCGATAGGGACATTGGTGCAATGCAAAAACGCCCTCTGTACGTCTGTACAGAGGGTTGCGTTAGGGTATCATACGAGGGCATTTCCCACCCGCAGCGGGCACCGTGAAGGGCCTGTTCTAACGCGGCGTTAGGAGAGAAACTTAAGGTACGACAGCAGAGAGTCGCTAAAAGCGACCGAACCGGAAGGCAAATGTTGGGATTCCTGCGCAGCTACTTTTCGAACGATCTGGCCATCGACCTCGGCACCGCGAACACGCTGATCTACGTGCGCGGCAAGGGCATCGTTCTCGACGAGCCGTCGGTCGTCGCGATTCGTCAAGAAAGCGGACCGAACGCGAAAAAGACGATTCAGGCGGTCGGCAAGGAGGCGAAGCTGATGCTCGGCAAGACGCCGGGCAACATCGTCGCGATCCGCCCGATGAAGGACGGCGTCATCGCTGACTTCACCGTGACCGAGCAAATGCTCAAGCAGTTCATCAAGAAAGTTCACGACAACAAGCTGTTTTCCCCGAGCCCGCGCATCATCATCTGTGTGCCCTGCGGCTCGACCCAGGTCGAGCGCCGCGCGATCCGCGAGAGCGCGATCGGGGCGGGCGCGGGCCAGGTGTATCTGATCGAAGAACCCATGGCGGCAGCCATCGGTGCCGATCTGCCGGTCGCGGAGGCGACGGGATCGATGGTGGTGGACGTCGGCGGTGGCACCACCGAAGTCGGCGTCATCTCCCTCGGCGGCATGGTGTATTCGGGCAGTGTGCGCGCAACCTGGCCGAGGGGATTCCGCGCAGCTTCACCATCTCTTCGAACGAGATTCTTGAGGCGCTGACCGAGCCCCTCAATCAGATCGTCTCCGCGGTGAAGAGCGCGCTCGAGCAAACACCGCCCGAGCTCGGTGCGGACATTGCGGACAAGGGAATGGTCATCACCGGTGGCGGTGCGCTGCTGCGTGACCTCGACCGGTTACTGATGGAGGAGACCGGCTTGCCGGTCATCGTCGCCGAAGACCCGCTGACCTGCGTCGTACGCGGCTCGGGCAAGGCCCTCGAGAAAGTCGATCATTTCGGTCCGATTTTCATCAACGAATAGACACCCCACAGCACCTCGCCGGTAGGTGCAGATGGAGCACACGCCGCCGCCGTTCTTCAAGCGTGGCCCGGCGCCGGTTGTGCGCCTCGCGTTTTTCGCCTCGCTCTCCTTCGCGCTGCTGATCCTCGACGCGCGCTTTCGTTACGTGGACGGCCTGCGCGATGTCCTCGCGCTGGCGGCGTATCCGTTCCAGAAAGCCGCCACGGCCCCGATCACGCTGGCGCAGCGCACGACCGAGTTTTTCGTCAGCCAGGCGCAGCTGCGCAGTGAAAATTCGGCGCTGCGCGCCGAACTGCTCAATGCCGCGCGCGACGCGCAGCGCTACCAAACGGCGAGCGCGGAACTCGCGCAGCTGCGCCGGGCGAACGACATGCGGACACGGTTCGATCGGCAGACGATCCCTGCGGAGGTGCTGTACACCGGCCGCGACCCCTACGATTACAAGGTCGTCCTCGACAAGGGTCGACAGCATGCCGTCACCGCCGGCAGCCTGGTGATCGATGCCGACGGCGCCATCGGACAGATAACGCGAGTGCACACGCTGGTGTCGGAGGTCACCCTGATCACGGACAAGGCGCAAGCCATACCGGTGCAGATCGTGCGCAACGGCCTGCGCGCGGTTGCCTTTGGCGCAGGCGCGTCCGGGATGATCGAGTTGCGCTTCCTGCCTGCGAATGCGGACGTGCTCACCGGTGATCGGCTGGTGACCTCGGGAATCGACGGCAGCTATCCTGCCGGCGTTGCGGTCGCGACGGTCGTACGCGTTGAGCGTGACGCCCAGCAGGCGTTCGCGCGCGTCGTCTGCGAGCCGGTCGCGGGCGTCGACCGCAGTCGCTACGTGCTGGTGCTCGCGGGCGAGGATCTCCGTCCGGATTACCCGTTGGCCGAACAAGCGCGGCGCAGCGCCAAGCGCCGCAGCAGCGCAGGGAACCGCCGTGGCGCCGAATAAGCCGCAGCACATCCTGCAGCCGGTGCGCCCCAGCACCATCGTCGCGTCGTTTTCGGTCGCGCTGCTGCTCGCGTTTCTGCCCTGGCCCGACATGCGCTACGTGCCGGACTTCGTCGCCCTGGTGCTCGTGTTCTGGTGCGTACACCAGCCGCGACTCATCGGCCTCGGCGTCGGCTGGGTGATTGGCCTCGTCGCCGATGCCGGCAACGGCGTCCTGCTCGGCCAGCATGCCCTGGCTTACGCCCTGCTCGCATTCTTCGCCATCACGCTGTCGCGCCGCATTCTCTGGTTCGGCCCCTGGTATCAGGCGCTGCACGTGGCGCCCCTGCTGCTGCTCGCGGAGGCGGTGGTCATGGTCGTGCGCCTCGCCGCAGGGGCCGCGCTGCCCGGATGGCCGATCCTGATCGGGCCACTGATCGGCGCAGCGCTCTGGCCCCTCGTGTCCTGGCTGCTGCTGCTGCCGCAGCGCCGGGCCCTCGAGGCGGGCGCGCTGTAACGGGGCGGTCTAAGGTGATCGGCATCACCGAACTGCGGAACACGGAGCGCGAGTTGCATGCGTTCCGCACCCGCGTGCTGCTCAGCGCCGTTGTCGTGCTGGTGACCTTCGGGCTGCTCGGCGCGCGCTTCGTGTGGCTGCAGCTCGTCCAGCACGAGTACTATCACACGCGAGCCGAAGACAATCGCATTGCGATCGTTCCGCTGCCGCCGCATCGCGGCCTGATACTGGACCGCAACGGCACGGTACTGGCGCGCAACTATTCGGCGTATACGCTCGAAATCGCGCCGCGCAAGGCCCACGACATCGAGGGCACGATCAAGATGCTCTCGAATCTCGTCACGATCGGTTCGCGCGACCGCAGCCGCTTTGCGAAGCATCTCGTCGAGGCGCGCAATGCCGAGAGCCTGCCGATTCGCACGCGCCTGTCGGACGAGGAGGTGGCCCGCTTCGCGGTCAACCGCTACCGCTTCGAGGGCGTCGAGATCAAGGCGCGGCACTTCCGGCAGTATCCGTTCGGGGCGACGGCCTCCCATGTGCTCGGCTACATCGGCCGGATCGATGCGCGCGACATCGAGCAGCTCGAAGCCCTGGGTGTCGAGGCCAACTACCGCGGCACCGAATACATTGGCAAGCGCGGTGTCGAGGCGACCTATCAGCAGTGGCTGCACGGCGAGACCGGGCTCGAACAGGTCGAGATCGACGCCGGCGGCCGCGGCATCCGCACGCTGTCGCAGACGGCGGCACACGCCGGGCGCAACGTCACACTGACGCTCGATATCCGCCTGCAGCAGGTTGCCGAGGCGGCTTTCGCCGGACGGCGCGGCGCACTGGTTGCGCTCGAACCGTCGAGCGGCGCGGTGCTCGCGTTCGTATCCATACCCGGTTACGACCCCAACCTGTTCGTCGACGGCATCGACCTGCAGAGCTGGAAGGCGCTCAACACCTCGGCGGACCGTCCGCTGAACAATCGCGCGCTCGCCGGTATGTACCCGCCGGGCTCGACCTTCAAGCCCTTCATGGCACTCGCGGCGCTCACGCTCGGACAGCGCACGCCCAAGAGCACGATCCAGGACCCCGGCTATTTCATTCTCGGTGAGCGCCGTTTCCGCGACTCGCGCCCCGGCGGTCACGGCACGGTGGACCTGCGCAAGTCGATCGTCGTTTCGTCGGACGTTTATTACTACCAGCTTGCGCACGACATGGGGATCGAGGCAATCGCCGGCTTCATGCAGCAGTTCGGTTTCGGGTCGCGTACCGGCATCGACCTCGAAGGCGAGGCCTCGGGTGTCCTGCCTTCACCGCAATGGAAAATGAAGCGCTTTGCGCGCCGCGAGCAGCAGCGCTGGTACGCGGGCGAAACGATCTCCATCGGCATCGGACAGGGCTACAACGCGTACACCCCGCTGCAGCTCGCCTCGGCGACCGCCGCAATCGCGAACGGCGGTGCACTGTACCGGCCGCATGTCGTCGCCCGTATCGAGGATCCCCGCAGCGGAGAGCGTGAGATTGTTGCGCCGCAACTCGTCCGCCAGATACCCCTTAAACCGGAGCACGTCGCGTTCGTGCAGGATGCGATGGCGGGCGTGAACCAGGAAGGCACCGGCGCCCGTGCCTTCGCCGGCGCCGAGTACACGAGTGCGGGCAAGACAGGGACGGCCCAGGTGATCGGCATCAAGCAGAACGAGAAGTACGACGAGGACAAGATCGACGAGCGCCTGCGCGACCATTCCCTGTTCATTGCCTTCGCGCCTGTGGAGAGCCCGAGAATCGCGCTGGCGGTCGTCGTCGAGAACGGCGGCTTCGGCTCGCGCGCGGCCGCACCGATAGCGCGCACGGTGCTCGATTACTACCTCCTGGGCAAGCGGCCCGAGGTGCCGGGCCAGGACGCGGCAAGTGCCGCAACGGAGCGTCCCTGAGTGGAGCTCACGCGAGGCACGATTCGGCGGCTTGCGCGCTCCAGCGTCGACGGCATCGACCCGATGCTGCTCACGCTGGCGCTCATGCTTGCGGCGCTCGGCATCGCCACCCTGTTTTCGGCCAGCCACGAAAGCCCGGAGCGCGTCGTCAGCCAGGTGCGCCATCTCGCCGTCGCGCTCGGCGCAATGTGGCTGATCGCGCGCATGCCGATACAGCTGCTCATGCGGTCTGCGCTGCCGGTGTACCTCGCCGGACTGCTGCTGCTCATCGGCGTGGCGCTGTTCGGCGACGTGGTGAACGGTGCGCGACGCTGGCTGAGCGTCGGCGGCATGCGCTTTCAGCCCTCAGAAATGATGAAGATCGCGGTGCCACTGATGATCGCCTGGTATTTCCATCGCAACGAAGCCAACCTGCGGCGCCGCGAGTTCATCGTTGCCGGGCTGCTGGTGGCCGTACCCGCCGCGCTCATCGTGCGCCAGCCCGACCTCGGC
>LJTQ01000054.1:0-3616 GCA_001303445.1 Betaproteobacteria bacterium SG8_39
CGTCGCGCACCAGGAACAGGTTGGCCGGCACGATGAAGCCGGCGCAGATCGCACCGAGGATCTGCCAAGCCGTGCGCCAGCCGAGCGTTTCGATCAGCGCCTGGCACAGCGGCACGACCAGCAGCATGCCCAGGCCGATGCCCGAGCTGACGATGCCGAGCGACAGCGCCAGCCGGTCCATGAACTGGCGCTGCACCAGGACCACCGCCGGCACCCAGCCGCACAGCGCGACCGAGACGGCCGTCAGCAGTCCGAAGCCGAGGTACAGCTGCCCGGGCGAATCGATGAAGCTGTTGCCGTTGAGCGCCAGACCCAGCGCCACGCCGCCGAAGATCACCAGGCGGCGCGGCCCGACGCGGTCGCACAGGATGCCGATGACCGGGTTCGCGGCGCCATGCACCAGCGTGAAAACCGAGAACGCGCCGGCCAGCACCGAGCGGCTCCAGCCGAAGTCCTTGAGCAGCGCGACGAGAAAAACGCTGTACGAATACCAGACGCCGTAGGTGAGGCCGAGCGTCAGCGCGATCGCGCCGAGCGTGAGATGACGCCGATTCATTCAGTCTTCATGCGCGCCGAACGCGACTACGGCCGCACGCCGAAGCGCACCCGCCCCGGCTCGCGCAGCGGCGCGGCGAGCGCGGCGAACTCGCACAGCAGAGGCCGCGTGTCGCGCGGATCGATGATTTCCTCGACGTCGAACTTCTCTGCGCTGCGCAGCGGCGAGGCGAAGCGGCGCACGCGCGCCTCGATCTCGGCGCGTTTCGCGGCCGGGTCCTGCGCCGCCTCGATCTCGGCCTTGTAGGCCGCTTCGAGCCCGCCCGCGATCGGCAGCGAGCCCCACTCGGCCGAGGGCCAGGCCATGCGCATGCAATAGCGCGTCGAATTCTGGTGCACGGCGCCGGCCACGCCGAAGACTTTCCGCACCAGCACCGAGCACCAGGGTACGGTGGACTGCAGCACCGCGGTCGCCGCGCGCATGCCGTAGCGGATCGTCGCGTCGCGCTCGGCATCGGGGCCGATGAGAAAGCCCGGAATGTCCACCAGGTGAACGACCGGCAGGTGGAAGACCTGCGCCAGGTCGACGAAGCGGGTGATTTTCTCGGATGCCTTGGCGGTCCAGGCGCCGCCGTACTGGTACGGATCCCCGGCCATCAGCGCCACCGGCCAGCCGTCGAGCCGCGCCAGGCCGGTGATCACCGAGCGCCCCCACTGGCGGCCGATCTCGAAGAAGGAATCGCGGTCGACGAGCGCGCCGATGATCTTGCGCATGTTGTAGACCTTCTTCGGGTCGCGTGGCACGGCGTCGATCAGCCAGCCCTCGCGCCGGTTCACCGGGTCCTCGCATTCGACGCGCGCCGGCAGCTCGTACACCGACGGCGGCAGATAGGACAGAAACCGGCGCGCGCGGGCGAAGGCCTCGTCCTCGCTCTCGGCCTCGTCGTCCACCGCGCCGTTGCGCGTGTGGATCTGGCTGCCGCCGAGCTCGTTCTTTTCGTAGCTGCGGTGCGTGACGGCGACCACCGGCGGGCCGGCAACGAACAGTTGGGACGTATCCTTCACCATCACCGAGTAATGGCTGGCAACCACGCGCGCCGAGCCCAGACCGGCGACCGAGCCGAGCGCCAGCGCGACCACCGGGACCTCGCCCAGGTTGTCAGTCCAGGTATCCCAAAGGAATGCCTTCGGCATCGGCGAGTAGCCGAGCATCTCCAGGTTCTTCACCGAGCCGCCGCCGCCGGTCCCGTCCACGAGACGAATCAACGGCCGGCGCAGATCCCGCGCCATGCGCTCGATGAGCATCAGCTTGGCCTTGATGCCGGCGTCGTTCGCGCCACCGCGCACCGTGAAGTCGTCGCCCGCGACGATCACCGCTCGCGCGTCGATCCGGCCGCGCCCGGTCACCAGATTGGCCGGAGTGAACTCGGCGATCTCGCCGTCCTCGGCGTAGCGCGCCACGCCGGTCAGCGCGCCCACCTCGTGAAACGACCCGGCGTCGAGCAGCCGCTCGATACGCTCGCGCACCGTCAGCTTGCCGCCATCGTGCTGGCGCTTGACCTTGTCCGGCCCGCCCATGCGCTTGGCCAGCGCCTCGCGCCGGCGCAGTTCGTGACCTCCGCGTCCGGTGCGGATTCTTGCACCCGCCTAGCCGTCCGGCCAGCGAAACGCCCCCGCCGCTGCGAAACGCGGCCGCAGGGCGCGTCCGCTCTGCGAGAATCCCGGCTTCGACAAGGGAGCGCGACGTGGCCGAGCGCAAGCTGCAGTGCGAAGTGGCGGGTAAGATCGTCCGCATCGAGGCGCCCGCAGGCGCGCGCGTCGCGCCCGACGACCCGATCCTCATCGTAGAATCGATGAAGATGGAGATTCCGCTCGTCGCGCCGGTGGCGGGCATGGTGTCCGGCATCCACGTCGCCGAGGGCGACGAGGTCGCCGAGGGCCAGCACGCCGCGACGCTCGAAATCTGAGGAGCACGCAAATGGGCAAACTGCTGGAAGGCAAGGTCGTCGTCGTCACCGGCGCGGGCGGCGGCATCGGCCGCGACTTCGCGCACGCCATGGCGGCGCAGGGCGCGAAGCTGGTGGTAAACGACGTCGGCGCGTCGGTCTCGGGCGAAGGCAAGGACGCCGGCCCGGCGCAGAAGGTCGTCGACGAGATCAAGTCTGCCGGCGGCAGCGCGGTCGCCAGCACCGACAGCGTCGCCGAGTGGGAATCCGCCAACCGCATCGTCAAGACCGCGGTCGACGCTTTCGGCAAGATCGACTGCGTGGTCAACAACGCCGGCATCCTGCGCGACCGCTTCTTCTTCAACATGTCGGTCGAGGAATGGCGCGCGGTGATCGACGTGCACCTGAACGGCTCGTTCTACGTGGCGCGCGCCGCGGCGCCGTATTTCAAAAGCCAGAGTTCTGGCAGCTACGTCAACATGACCTCGACCTCGGGGCTGGTGGGCAACTTCGGCCAGGCCAACTACATGGCCGCCAAGCTCGGCATCGTCGGCCTGTCCAAGTCGATGGCGCTCGACATGGCGAAGTACAAGGTGCGCTCGAACTGCATCTCGCCCTTCGCCTGGAGCCGCATGATCGGCACCATTCCTGCGGACACCCCGGAGCAGAAGGCGCGTCTCGAGAAGCTCAAGCGCATGGAAACCGCCAAGATCGCGCCGCTCGCCGTCTTCCTGGCGAGCGACCTGGCGCAGGACGTCACGGGGCAGATCTTCGGCGTGCGCGCGAACGAAATCTTCCTCTTCTCGCAGAACCGGCCGGTTCGCGCGGTGCACCGCTCGGAAGGCTGGACGCCGGAGACCATCGCCGAGCACGCCATCCCGTCGCTGCGCGCGAGCTTCTATCCCCTCGATCGCTCGCAGGACGTGTTTTCCTGGGATCCGATCTGAACGCCCAGCGCGCGTAGGTCGACGCGCGGACCCACCGCGCGAAGCTGGTCCGGTGCATGGCTTGATCCACGTCAACCGAGCGCAGGAACGGATTGGTAAACATTTGTCCAACCCGGGTCACCGCGTTTGGCGCGTCAATGCAGGAGAGATCATGGCCGTGAGGCTTGTCGTCGTTCTCGTTCTTCTGCTCTCCGCTGGGTTCGTGCGTGCCGGACCCCCACTCGAGCC
>LJTQ01000054.1:3639-18220 GCA_001303445.1 Betaproteobacteria bacterium SG8_39
CTCGAGCCGATCGACACATCGAGCCCCGCGACGCAGATTGCGGTCGTGCCGGCCACGGGGCAGAAGGGCAGCTGACGGGAGCCGCCCGCGCATGGCCGATCAAGGTTCGAGCGATACGCGCCGTGGCCTACCGCAGCAGCTGGCCTGGCTGGCGGTCCCGGCGCTCGTCGCGCTCGCCTTCGGTGCCGGCGCCGCGCCGCCGGCACCGCGACAGCTGACGTTCGAGAACAAGACCTGGGCGGGCGACTTCGACGGCATGCTCGAGCGTCGCATGATCCGGGTGCTCGTCCCCTACAGCCGCACGCTGTACTACAACGACAAGGGACAGGAGCGCGGCGTCACCGCAGAACTGGTACGCGACTTCGAGAAGTATCTCAACGGCAAGCATGCCCGCGAGCTGGGCAAGCGACCCATCACCGTCTACATGATTCCAGTTACGCGCGACGTACTGATTCCGGACCTCGCCAAGGGCTTGGGCGACATCGCCGCGGGCAACCTGACCGAAACGCCTGCCCGCCTCAAGCTGGTGGATTTCGTCGCGCCGCGCGACCGCAAGCCGGTGAGCGAGCTGGTGCTGACCGGACCCGCCTCTCCCGCGATCACGAGTGTCGATGACCTCGCCGGCAAGCGGGTTCACGTGCGCAAAGCCTCCAGTTACTACGAAAGCCTCACCGCGCTCAACACGCGCCTCAAGAAGGCGCGCAAGCCCGCCATCAAGCTCATACTCGTGCCGGACGCGCTGGAGGACGAGGACCTGATGGAGATGCTAAACGCCGGGCTCGTCGAGCTGATTGTGGTGGACGACGGGAAGGCGCATGCCTGGGCGCAGGTGCTGCCCAAGATCAAGATCACCGACGTCGCGGTCGCCGAGGGCGGCTATATCGGATGGGCGATCCGCAAGCACAGCCCCAAGCTGGCCGCGGCGGTGAACGACTTCTATCACGGCTGGGCGAAGAAGCGCGGCGTGGTCGAAGCGCGCATGGCGCAGCATCACCGTCGCATCAAGCAGATCACCAACAACGTCGCCGGCGCGCCCTGGCAGCGCTTCGAGCAGATGTTCAAGCTGTTCGAGAAGTACGGCGCGAAGTACCACTTCGACCCGCTGATGCTCGCGGCGCAGGGCTATCAGGAGTCTGGGCTAAACCAGGCCGCGCGTAGCCCGGTGGGCGCGATCGGCGTCATGCAGATCATGCCTGCCACCGGCGCCGAGCTGAACGTGGGCGACATCAAGATCCTCGAGCCCAACATCCACGCCGGTGCAAAGTACATGGACCAGCTGATGACCCGCTACTTCCCGGACGCCCACTTCGACGAGCAGAACCGGACGCTGTTCGCGTTCGCCAGCTACAACGCGGGGCCGGGCCGTGTGATCGCTCTGCGCAAGGAGACGGAAAAGCGCGGGCTCGATCCGAACCAGTGGTTCAACAATGTCGAGCTGGTGACGGCCGAAAAGGTCGGCATCGAGACGACCACCTACGTGCGCAACATCTTCAAGTACTACATCGCCTACAAGCTGCAGCTCGAGGTGCTCGAGGAGCGGCGCAAGGCGCGCAAACAGGTGGCGCCAGCGAAGCAGTAAAGCCTGTCGCTGTGCAAGGTCGGCGCTACGGCGTATACCAGATCGGCGAGGTATAGGCGCGTTCCTGGTGGGTCGGCGGCACGTCCTTCGGCAACTCGACGCCGAAGAACGCCGCGTCGTAGGTGGTCCAGCGCGGCGTCGGGATCTCCAGCACGCGCACGTAGTAGAAGGCGCGCTGCTTGGCATCGAAGGCCGGGTCCCTCCAGTAGGCCAGCATCAGCGCATCGCCGATGCTGTTGGTGTAAGTGGCTTTCTTGACGTCGACCGTATTGCCGACGGGCTTGTCGCAGCGGTGCTTGTCGTTGATGGCGCGCCTGTCCGAGCACAGGACGTCGTAGACCTGCTCGTGCAGCGCACCCTTCGCGTCGAGCCAGCCTTTGACGATCTGCAGGCGGTCCAGGTTGGCGCCGTCCACGTCGCGCAGCGCGCGGATCACGAAGGTCGGTGCTTTGCCGGCAGGCGCCTGGCGCAGGTCGCCGCCCATGGGCACGCCGCGCAGGTAGCCGTCGCGGGCGAAATCCGGGCGCTGCACGTCGGCCGCCTCGAAGTCCCAGCCGGCAAACACGCGCACCGTCATGCGCGTGCCGGTGGTGGCGTACACCTCCTTGCGTGCCATCGCATCCCACAGCGCTTCGCGGGTGTTGTCCGTCGCCCAGACCGCGGCGAGGCCCGCGGCGAGCGTCCTGTAATGGCGGATCGTGATGTCGGGCCCACCGGGTTTCTGCAAGAAGCCGGTGACCTTCTCCTGAAAGCGTTCCGCTTTCGCAGCCGGTTCAGCCGGCGTGGCCTTGCCGAAGTAGTTGTTCTCTTCGATCGTGGCGAGCGACGTATGCGTGTCGGTCGAACCGATCATGCCGAACTTGAACGGATTGGCACCCAGCGCCTGCGCGTAGCTGAGGCCGCGCTTCAGCGCCTCGCGGGCGTACTCGCGCGGCAGCATGTCCTGGGTCTTGGGCTCGGGGCCGAAGCCGCCCTTGTCCCAGGTCCCGTAGTCCCCGAATTCATCATTCGGCGAAAGCGACGGATGTGCCTCGCCGTCGCCCTTCATCTGCGTGACCTCGTACACCGGCTCCCAGCGCATGCGTCGTTCGGCGTAGTCGCGATCGATCGGCTTCTTGCCGCCAAAGGTCACGTCGGCGAACATCAGGCCGTTCGACAGATTGCCGTTGTGCGGGATCGCGAGCACGCGGCCGCCGGTCTTGGCCTCGTAGGCCGCCATCCATTTCCACAGCTCTTCCGGATCGTTGGTGTCGTAATTCGATATCGGAATGATCCGGTCGCCCTTGGCCTTGCCGTCGCGGAAAACGACATTGCGGTGCAGGTTGTTGCCGCCCGGGCTGGAAGTCCACTCGAAACCGATCAGCGCCGTGAACCTGCCCGGCTCGTTGAACCTCTCGGCAGACGCCGTGAGGCGTTCCCACATCGTGCGCGTCAGCGCCTCGTTGCCCTTGAGCGGATCCTTGCGCTCGGACATTCCGCTTCCCCACAGCGCATAGGCATCGCCGTATTTGCCCGAGTAGACGAGCTGCGAGATCTGCCGCCCGAAGTCCGTCTTCAGCAAATCCGGATTTTTCTCGGCGATCATGGGTGCGAGGCCGAGGTTTTCCGCGTGGTCCGCCACGACGATGAAGTCGAGCGGGCGCTGCAGGCGCGCGCGCACGCCGCTGCTGGCGACCACTGTCTCGCCGCGTGCGAAGCGGTAGGCCTCGTCCGGTCCGAGGCGGTTGCCGATCATGCCGGCATCGGTCGAGTACGCGGTGTGCACGTGGGTGTCGCCCCAGAACACGCGCCGCGGGTAGCCGATGTCCAGATAGGGCGAATACTCCTTCCGGCCGACGTGACCGTCCTTGGTCGGCTCAGAGCCGTAGCCGGCGTAGGGTTCGGCCGCGTTCAGCGCCGCGGGGAAAAGCAACCCCGCGCCAAGCGTCAGCAGCACGACTGACATCGGTTTCATCTCAATCCCTCCGTTCGGGCCACATCACCCAGGGACCGGGGAGACCGCACTACTTGCCGTTCCTCTCCGCCTTGGGCGCTTGCCAGGTCTTCATCTTTTCCAGGTCCGGCACGTAGATCCGCATGAGCGCGCCGATCACCTCGTCCTTGCGCTCGATCGGCAGCCAGTTCTCCTCCGGCACGCCCGCGGGCTTCTGCGCCGCGATGACGATTTCGATGCCACCGTCCTTGTCGAGCTTCATCCCGGCGTTCTCGCCGACGCTGTACTTCTTGCGCTCGTTGGGAATGAAGAAGCCGTTCTGCACGTCGTACAGGGTCACCGACCAGAACGCCTTCGCCGGCGGCAGGTCCTTTTTCGCCATGCGGATGACGTAGTCGTGCATGGCGTTCATCGGCTTGCCGTCCGCCGTCACGACCGGCGGATAAAGCGCTTCCCTGGCTGGCATACCGATGGGACCGATCACCGACTGCGATAGCAGCAGCTCGAGCGTCATTTGCCCCTTGGGCTGGAACAGCAGCTGCATCTGCTTGCCGAAATCCGGGTTGTTGGTCTTGGCAAGCTCCGCGGCGGCGATGCGCTCGGCGGCCGCGCGCAACCTGGCACCATCGAGCGTCGCGGCCTGCGCCGCATCGAAGGTGCGCCCGGGCACCACGCCGAGCGGCGCATACGCGGCCACAACCGCCTGGTCGAGCGCGTTGTTGGGACCGAAGCTGGTGTGATTGAAGACGAACTGCATCACCTCGAGCAGGTTGTTGCCAAAGACGTCGGCATCGGTCTTGCCCACCGGCGGAAATCGGATGTCGTCGAGCGGCTTCGGCTTGCCGCCGCGGAACTGCGCCAGGGTGATCAACTTGACCGACTGCATCGCTCCGGCGATGCGCTTGAAGCGCTCGGGCTCATTGGCGTGCGGCATGACGCGGAACACGGCAGAGACGAAGTCGCCGCTCGCCTCGAAGCGGCGATCGACGCCCTTGACAGGCTCGCCCTTGTAGCCCGCAGTCCGAGCACTGAACACCAGCATCTTCTCGGCCCTGCGGAAATCGCCCTGCCCCGTCGACATCGGGATGTTCACGTAGTGGTCGTAGGCCGTGACCATCAGCGAAACGTATTTCGAGTCGAAGGCCGGCATTTCGATGATCACCGGATCGGCGCGCAGGTCGAGCAGGCAGCTGATGTAAAGCGTGTCGTTGTTCGGCCGCGCGATCTCGCGCATGGTGTGGTCCTTGAGCCGAGTATCGGCCACACAGCTGTTCCATCCGCCCTGCTTGAGCGCGAACTTGTTGTTCACGTTGTACATGGCGACGTATTGGTAGGAGCGGCGTACGAGGTTGTCGACCTCGGGGTCGCTCAGCGCGGCCGCGACGCTCTGCGCCACTGAGCCCGCAAGCCCGAGCAGCATCGCCGCAACGATCCAAGCATTCTGGCGGCGCAATCTGAAGATTGTAAGCATGAGCCCCTCTTCGGATTACCTTGCGATCTTTTCGAACGCGTCCAGTGCGTTTGCCTTCGGGTTGTCCAGGCAGTAGTCGATGAACTTGTCGGTGATCTGCGCCAGGACCTCGATCTCGTACTTTGTCGTGCCCTTCTTGCCGAGCACGTAACCGTGCGCCAGCGCGAGGGCGATGTCGCGGTCCTGCCCCGACAGGCGCATGACGTCCTTGCAGCTGTTGCCGCGCAGGTCCCTGATGTCCTTTTCGCCCTGCGGCTGCGCCGCGATGGCGCTGCCCGCCGGCAGCGACAGGAAGGCCGTCACTGCCACAGCCACCACACTTGCACCAAACTTGAACATGGATCTTCCTTTCGTATTTGTTTTGCCGGTTACCGGCTCCGCATGCACTCGTCGTACGCGCGCTTGTAGGCCTCGTTCCGGTTGTGCGCGCCGGCGGCGCCGCCGACGACTGCACCGAGCGCCGCGCCGCGTTTCGCGCCCTTGCTGCTCTTGTCGCTGACAATGGCGCCGAACGCGGCGCCACCAACGGCACCGCGCACCGCGCCGCCCGTAACCCCGGTCGCGTCCCGCGCCGCGCGATCGGCCCGCGCAGCACAATCAGCCTCGGACGGGCGCTCTGCGGCCACGGCCGTCATCGCGGGAGCAACCGCGACGACCAACGCAGCCAATGCCTCAGTCAGGTGCTTCAGTTGCATGGTGATCCTCCATGTGTCGATGCTTCCGCATGCGCGCGCTCGCCGTGCCCCGCCCATTACCGTTCATCTGGGTAGCACGATGTTGGCCTGCAGGCGGAAACGGAAGCCCTCGGGACCGTTGGTCGGCGATTCGGCCCAGTAGCCCACACCGCCCTGCAGGCTGACCGGCAGCTTGCCGATGCGCACCAGCTTGGACAGCGCGACGTTGACCGGCACCGACCATTGCTCGGTCTTCCAGTTGTAGGTCGACTCGGTTTGCGCCGACAGCGTCCAGGCACTCGGCCAGGTATAGGCGACGAACGGCTGCAGGAAGGTGTTGCTGATGTCCGCCCGGCCGTCGTCGCCGGCGAAGGACCAGACGTGGTTGGCGAGCATCCCCAGCGTCCAGCGTCCGCGCAGCGCGAGTGCGACCGCCGCCGGTCCGGCGGCCCACTTCTCCGCGCCGAGCAAACGATCGGTCGCCGTCGGCAGCAGAAACACCGGGCCCGCGCCCCAGATCAGTCCGCCGGCGGTCGGCTTCTTCGGCGAGAAGAAAAGCGACAAATTGATGTCGCCGAGGCCGAACTGCGATCCCGCGCCCGGAAAGATGTCGTTCTGGTAGACGACCGGCACGATCGTGCGCGTGATGAGATTCCAGTCCCCGCTCAGACTGAAGGGGATCACCGGCTGGACGTTGGTCGTGAGCTTGCTGCCGTCGTCCGCCGGCCCGATGCGCCGGTCGTAATTCATCTGGATCGGGATCGTTACCAGGTCGGCGATCGGGTTGGTCAACTCCTGCGCCAGCCCCGCATCCCCTTGCGCCTGCGCCGCGAACGGCAGCGCCGCAGCGAGGAGAAGGAGTCCGATCGTCCCGGTCAGTTTCCTGCGGGTTCGTTCAATTGGGGAGCGCGGGGTGTCCATGACGGTCCTCTCTCGCTTAGAACGCCCAGGTCAGCCCGAGCTGCAATCCCTCCTGCCGGACGTCGTAGAGAAAGCCGCCCTTCTCGTAGTCGACGTCGAACATGCGATAGCCAATGGTGGTGCCGATCGACTTGGTCCACTGGTAGCCGACATTGGCATTGATCTCGTACGCGAATTCCGAGCCGACGCCGAAGCCGCCGATTCCAGCGCCACCCTCGAAGTAAAAGCGCGACTCGCCGAACGGCAGGCGTCCCTTCACTCCCAGGACGGGGTCGACCCAGGACTCGGTATTGTCGATCCTCCGGCCCGCGAGGACGCCGAGTCCGCCGCTGAACTGCAGCTCGGCATCGATGTGCCAGTAACGGGCCCCGGCGATCAGGTCGACCACGGTCTGACCTTGCCGGTACACCTCGTACTGGTATGCGAGCGTCACGATCGTGGTCTTGCTGATCGAGCGCATGTCGAGATTGATCGGCGCCGGCACGAGCGTCGTGTCGGAGCGCACGTCGGTGTACAGGGCATCTAGCAGGAAGCCGTGCCGCCCCTTTTTCGCGTCGAGCAGGATCATCGCCCCGCCCTCGGTATCCTTGAGTGCATCGCTCGGCGAGATGTCGACCGGCGCCGCGGGCAGCGGCGGAATCGTGCTGACGTCGCCCTTCAGCCCGGCTAGCCACATGTAGGGCGAAAGCCGGAAGCGCCAACCCTCGTCCGCCAAGGCCGGTCCGGAGGCAACGAGCAACGTGAGAACGGCTGCACACAGGCGTACGCGGTTCATGCCGAGGTCCTTCGCGTTGTGTCCCCGGTGGAATGTGACACGACGCCGTCCCGACGCTCTGATCTAGCTCAATCGCTATCGCGTTTCAGGCACGAAACGGCGATGCCGGCGGGCCGGCGCTGAAAACACCAGGAAACGCGGGTCCTAAGGTCAGTCGAGCGTCGCGAGCGCGGCGCGGCTGTAGGGCCGCACCTCGGCGAGCCGCCCGGCGCGCGCCTTCTGCGGCCATTCCGGCTCGACGATCAGCACGCGGCCGATGGCGACGAGGTCGAACTCGCCCGCGGCGAGCCGCTCGAGCAGCTCGTCGATCGGCGCCGGGGCGGCCGGATCGTCGTTGCGGTAGGTGGCGATGAACTCCTCGGCCAGACCGATGCTGCCGACGGTGATCGTCGGCAGGCCGGAGATCTTTTTCGTCCAGCCCGCGAGATTGAGCGGCGAGCCTTCGAACTCGGGCTCCCAGAAGCGCCGTGTCGAGCAGTGATAGAGGTCGACGCCGGCGTCGGTCAGCGGCGCGAGGAAAGCCTCGAGTGCCGCCGGATCGGGCGCGAGCTTCGCCGGATAGTCCTGCTGCTTCCACTGCGAAAAGCGCAGGATGACCGGGAACCCGGGCCCGACGGCGCGCCGGATCGCGCGGATCACTTCCGCGGCGAAGGTGGTGCGCGCGACGAGGCTGCCGCCCCAGCGGTCGGTACGCTGGTTGGTGCGCTCCCAGAAGAACTGGTCGATGAGGTAGCCGTGCGCGCCGTGCACCTCGACGCCGTCGAAGCCGAGCGCCTTGGCGTAGCCGGCCGACGTGGCGTAGCCGGCGATGAGGTCGGCAATCTCGGCCTCGCTCAGCGGCTGGCCGACCGCCTTGCCCGAATGGTGCAGCCCCGAGGGCATCGACGAGGGCACATCGGGGAAATGGCCCTGCCCCGGCTTGCGCAGCCCGCCGACATGCCAGAGCTGCGGCATCACCCTGCCGCCTGCGGCGTGCACCTCGCGCACCACCTCGGCCCAGCCCTCGAGTGCCTCGCCGTAGAACAGCGGCACGTTCGCATCGCTCGCCGCGGCGGGATGCTCGGGCGCGGTGCCTTCGGTGATGATCAGCCCGACGCCGCCTGCGGCGCGCCTGCGGTAATAAGCCGCGACGTCCTTGCCCGGAATGCCGCCTGGCGAGAACGCGCGCGTCATCGGCGCCATGACGATGCGGTTCGGCAGCTCGAGAGTGCGCGAGTGGAACGCTTGAAACAGCGGATCGGTCGAGGTCATCGGTCGGCTTCCGGAAGGCGTCGTTCGCACCACTGTAGCGCGTCGCATCGCAGCCGGCACTCGGCGGTTCGCCGCCGGCCGACCCCATGCGCGCCGATTGCCGCAGGTACACTGCCGCAATCATGGGCGCGCTGCGCAGCATCCTCGAGCAGATCGGCAAGACGTCTGACGTTTGCTTTGGAGCGCGCTTTGCGGACGGCCGCGAATACCGCAACCGGGAGGGCGTGCCCGACTTCACGCTGATATTCAACAGCGCGGCGGCCGAGCGGCGCGTCATCACCCAGCGCCACCTCGGGCTGCTCGAGGGCTATTTCGACGGTGACATCGATGTCGAGGGCAGCCTGCAGATGGCGATGCGCGCCGGCCTGCAGAGCGGCATCTCCAACCGCCCGCCGTTCACCGTGCGCGTGCGCAACCGTCTGCACGAAATGCGCTACAGCAATCGCTCGCGTGCCCAAGCCAAGCGCAACGCTCGCTTCCACTATGGTCTGGGCGAGGCGTTTTACCGCCTTTGGCTGGACGACCCGTACAAGATGTACACCTGCGCCTACTGGAAAGAAGGCACGCGGACGCTGGAAGAAGCGCAGCAGAACAAGATCGAGCACGTCTGCCGCAAGCTGCGCCTGGTGCCTGGCGAGTCGCTGCTCGACATCGGCTGCGGCTGGGGCGGCTTTCTGCTCTACGCGCAGGCGCACTACGGCATCGTCGGCACCGGCGTGAACACCACCCCGGAGCAGGTGCGCGAGGCGCAGGTCGAGTTCGAGCGCCGTGGACTGGGCAACGCGATCACGGTGGTGGAAGCGGACTTCCGCGACCTGCCGGGGACCTACGACAAGGTCTGCTCGATCGGCGTGCTCGAGCACGCCGGCCGCGACCAGCTCGACGCGGTAGTGGCGGCGCACAGCGCGGCGCTCAAGCCCGGCGGCATCGGCGTGCTGCACTTCATCGGCCATGTCGGGCAGTACGAGACCGAGTACTGGATCCGCGCACACATCTTTCCCGGCGGCTGGATCCCGAGCCTCGCAGAGACGCTGGCGTCGATGGAGCGCGCCGGGCTGGAGATCCTCGACGTCGAGAACCTGCGGCGGCACTACGCGCTGACGCTCGACGCCTGGGCGGAGCGCTTCGACGCCAGCTGGAACCGCATCCAGGCGCTCGATGCACGCACCTTCGACGAGCGCTTCCGCCGCAAGTGGCGCAGCTATCTCACCTCCTGCGCCGAAATGTTTCGCGCCGACGCCGGTTACACCCATCTGTTCCAGATCGTCTTCTCGAAGGGCAACACGCGCGCGTACCCGATGAGCCGCGCCTTCCTCTACCGCAGCGATAACGGCGTTGCGGGGGACGGCTGACCGCCTGCACCGCGGCATACGAGTCGCGATGAGCGCTGCCGAAACCCCTTCGAGCCCCGCAGTGTCGCGGATCGCCCCGCGCCAGTGGCTGATCCTGCTGTTGGTGCAGGTAACGACGCTCACCTTCGGCATGAGCATTACCGCAACGAACGTGGTGCTGCCGCAGATCCGCGGTGCGCTGTCGGCGACCCAGGACCAGGCCGCGTGGATCGTGACGCTGTACCTGGTCGCGGCGGCCGTCGCCACGCCGCTCACCGGCTGGCTGTCCGACCTGCTCGGCTGGCGGCGTTTCATGACCGGCACGCTGGTCGGCTTCGCGCTGTCGTCGGCGCTGTGCGGCATCGCGGGCTCGCTGGAAACGCTGTTGCTGGCGCGCGTCGCGCAGGGCATCTTCGGTGCTCCCCTCATGCCGCTCGGTCAGGGCATCCTGCTCGCGGTCTTTCCGCGGCACATGCATCCGCTGGTGCTGATGCTGTGGGGCGTGGGCGGCGTGATGGGCCCCGTGCTCGGCCCGATACTCGGCGGGCTGGTTGCGGAGTCGCTGAGCTGGCGCTGGGTGTTCCTGCTCATGGCGCCGATCGGCGCGGCGAGCGCGCTGCTCGCGATCGTGGCCCTCGACGAGCAGGGGCGCGGCCTACCGGGCCGCTTTGGCACGATCGGCTTTCTCGCGCTCGCGGTCTGCATGAGCGCGGCACAGCTGATGCTCGACCGAGGTCATCGCCTCGACTGGTTCGAGTCGACCGAGATCTCGATCGAGGCGGTGCTGGCGATCGTCGGCGCGCTGGTGTTCGTCCTCAACACGGCGCGCGCGCGCACGCCGTTTCTCAGCCCGCAACTGTTCATGGACCGCAACTTCGCGCTCGGCATCCTGATGGCCTTCGTCATGGGCGCGCTCAGCTACACGCCGATCGTGCTGTTTCCCGCGCTGCTGCAGGACCTGCGCGGCTATCCCGACGCGATCATCGGCTACCTGATGGCGGCACGTGGGCTCGGCAACTTCGCCAGCTTCCTGGTCGTGGTGCAGCTCACACACTTCAACGCCCGCCTGGCGCTCGGCCTGGGGTTGCTGTTGCAGGCCTACGCCGGCCTGGAGATGGCGCAGCTCGACATCAACATGACCGAAGGCGACGTGTTCTGGACGAACTTCGTCCAGGGCTTCGGCTTCGGACTGGCCTACACGCCAATGACGGCGCTCGCCTTCTCGACCCTGCCTTCGCCGCTCATCGTGCAGGGCTCGGCACTGTTCAACCTGATGCGCAATTTCGGCTCGAGCCTGTTCATCTCGCTCAGCGTTCTCGTGCTGCTGCGCACGACGGCGGAAAACTATGCCGGGCTGAGCGCTGTGGTGTCGCCGCTGAACAAAATCCTGCGCTACCCCGAGCTGGTGGGCGGCTGGACCTGGGACTCGAGCGCAGGGCTGGCGCGGCTCAGCGCGGAGATCTACCGCCAGGCGATGCTGGGCGGCTACCTGAATGCCTTCGTGCTGTTCGCGGTGACCGCGGCCGCCGCGGTGCCGATGGTGCTCCTGTTCCGGCAGGTTGCGCGGCTGCCGCGCGCGGGGTGAGGCGGTTTCAGGCCGGCCGCAGCCAGATCCGGCTGTCGTGAAACGCCGCGCCGCCCACCGGCGCGATCGGATCCGCGCCGGTCAGCACGTTGATGCCGACGCCTTCCTCGAACGCGGCATTCGGCCAGATGCCCTCGACGATCACCACGCCCTCGCGCAGGCCGTCGAACAGCTTGGCGTGCACCACGGTCGTGCCGCGGTCGTTGCCCAGGCGCACGCGCGCGCCGTCGAGCACGCCGAGGCGCCCTGCGTCCGAGGGGTGGATGAGCGCGGTCGGGCGCTTCTCCTGCGTCTTCGAAGTCGGCGTCTCGGTGAAGGTGGAGTTGAGGAAGTTGCGCGCCGGCGAGGTCGCCAGCCGGAACGGCATGGCGTCGTTCGCCTCTTCGATCACGTCGTAATGGTCCGGCAGCTGCGGGATGTTCGCCGGCGCGCCCGCCGGGCCGAAGCCCTGCGGCTTGACGCCCGCCCAGTCCGGCTTGAAGCGGAACTTGCCGTCCGGCCAGGCAAAGCCCTTGCGGTAATGCGCCTCCTCGAACTCCGGCTGCACGTCGAACCACCGCTCGCGCTCGAGGTCCGCGACGCCGCGCCAGCCCGACTGCAGGAGCGTCCAATCGATCAGCTCGCGCGGGCTCATCTCGAAGCCGGGGTGCGATGCGCCCAGCCGCTTGGCAAGCGCGCAGATCACCTCGTGGTTGCTGCGGCAGCCTTCGGGCGGCTCGACCACCTTCGGCCCCAGCATGATGTGCTGGTGGCCGCCGCCCTGGTAAAGGTCATCGTGTTCGAGAAACATGGTTGCCGGCAGCACGATGTCGGCCATCCTGGCCGTCTCGGTGAGGAACTGCTCGTGCACGCAGACGAACAGGTCGTCGCGCGCGAAGCCGCGCCGCACCCGGTTGTGGTCCGGCGCCACCATCATCGGATTGGTGTTTTGGATGAACAGCGCGTCCACCGGCGGCCCGCCGTTCAGCGCGCCGGCGTCGCCGTCGAGGATCGGGCCGATCCGCGACTGGTCCAGCACCCGCACCGAGCGATCGAGCGCGTCGAGCCCCTCGATCATCGAGCGGTCCCAGTGGTAGATCGCGCCGTTGTTATGGAACGCACCGCCCCCCTCGTGCTGCCAGGCGCCGGTCACCGCCGCGATGCTGAGCGCGGCATGCATGTTGATCGTGCCGTTGCGCACGCGCGAAAAACCGTAGCCGAGACGGAAATAGGTGCGCGGCGTACTGCCGACCAGCTGGGCGAAGGCCTCGATCTCGGCCACCGGCACCCCCGTGATGCGCGACGCCCACTCGGGCGAGCGGCTGCGCAGATGCGCTTCCAGCTCGCGCGGCGCGTCGGTGTAACGCTCCAGGTACGCCCGATCGGCCAACCCGTCGCGGAACAGCACGTGCATCACCGCGCAGGCGAAGGCACCGTCGGTGCCGGGCCGCAGGATGATCGCCATGTCGGCGGCGTCCGAGGTCGCATTGCGGTAGACGTCGACGTGCACGATCTTCGCGCCGCGTTCCTTGCGCGCACGCACCGCGTGCGTCATCACGTTGACCTGCGTGTGCACCGGGTTCGTGCCCCAGATCACCACGCAGTCCGACTTCGCCATCTCGCGCGGATCGGCGCCGGCGAGCCGCCCGGTGCCGGCGATGAAGCCGTTCCAGGCCGCCGTGACGCAGATCGTGCTGTACTGACCCGAATACTTCTTCGCGTGGCGCAGGCGGTTGATGCCGTCGCGCATCACCAGGCCCATCGTGCCGGCGTAGTAGTACGGCCAGACCGACTCCGCGCCGCGGTGCTGCTCGGCGCGCAGCAGCGCCTCGGCCGTCGCGTCGAGCGCCGCGTCCCAGGAAATCGGCTCGAAGTCGCCCGACCCCTTCGGTCCGCGCCGGCGCAGCGGCTGGGTGAGTCGATCCGGGTGGTGCGCGCGCTCGGCGTAGCGCGCCACCTTGGCGCAGATCACGCCGGCAGTGTAGCTGTTGTCCTCCGCGCCGCGCACCCGGCCGATCGTCCTCGCGTCGAGGCGCTCGACCTCGAGCGCGCAGGTCGACGGGCAGTCGTGCGGACAGACCGAAAAGCGGGTCTCGATGGGTGCGCCGGGGGCATTCATGCAGGGCGCAATCGTACTCCGAGAAGACCCTGCGGGGTGTGAGGCTGGGTCACTGCGTTGCAGTTCGAACCGGCTGTTTTGAGGCGACGCCGGATATCGGACAATCCATCTCCGGACGCTGCATTGCGGCTGCTTTTGGCCGCATTGCAGCGTCCGGAGACAAAGCGGACTCCGATCGACCGACAACGTCAATCGAAGGCACTGTTTCTCGGCCGTTTGCTCGGCTCGCCGATGGGTACATGAGTGCCGTCGAAGGCGAGCCTTCGCAAACAGCCGAGATCAATGTCCGCTGAAGAGGGACAAGGTTGCGTCATGGGCTATCCATCGTGAGCGAAAGCACGCACCGCAGAATCATCGTCGTCGGCCACGGCGCGGCCGGCCTCTGCGCGGCGCTGTCCGCGTTCGAGACGGCGCGCGAGCGCGGGATCGACGTCCTGGTCACGCTCATCGAACGCGCGCCCGAAGCCGCCTGCGGCGGCGGCAGCCGCTGGAGTCCGAGCAACATCCGCATGCGCGCGCCGGATGCGATGGACGCCGGTTTCGTCGATGCGATCGTCGCGCAATCGGCCGGACGCGCCGACCGCGCCTACTTCGAGCGCCTCGCCGCCGAGGCACCGGCGACCGCGCGCTGGCTGCAGGACAAGGGGGTCGAGTTCCACAGCCCGCCCTACTACCTCGCCAAGGGCCCCGCGCGCATCCAGCCGGTCGGCCCGATCGGGGTGCTGTTCGATGCGCTGTGGCGTGCAGCACAAGCGGCGGGCGTCGAGTTTCGCTACGCACGCAATCTGCGCCGATTGCTGCTCGATTCGGACCGGGTGGTCGGCGTCGAGGTCGGCCCAAGCGGAGAAACGCTGCACGCCGACGCGGTGGTGCTCGCCAGCGGCGGCTTCGAGGGCAATGCCGAGATGCTGCGGCAGCATTTTGGTCCGGGCGGCGAATCGCTGCCGCCGATCTCGCCGGGCA
>LJTQ01000229.1 GCA_001303445.1 Betaproteobacteria bacterium SG8_39
ACAACATCCTGATGTCCGAGGGACGGCGCGTGCTGGCCGCCTTCTTCCAAGAGGAGTAGCAAACGATGCCGCTGGCGATCGACAAGAAAGTGCCGGATTTCGTCGCCGAGTCCACCGGCGGAGGGGTCAGGCTTTCGGCGCTGAAGGGAAAGACTGTCGTGCTCTATTTCTACCCGAAGGACAACACGCCGGGCTGCACCACGGAGGGCGTCGATTTCGCTGCGGCGCATGGGAAGTTCGCCCGGGCCGGCGCCGTGGTGCTCGGTGTGTCTCGCGACAGCCTGAAGTCGCACGGGAACTTCAAGGCCAAGATGGGCTTCCCCTTCGAGCTGATCGCGGATCCCGAAGAGAAGCTATGCGACGCCTTCGGCGTGATGAAGATGAAGAACATGTACGGCAAGCAGGTGCGCGGCATCGAGCGCAGCACCTTCGTGATCGACGGCGAGGGCAAGCTGCGCCGGGAATGGCGTGGCGTCAAGGTGCCGGGCCACGTCGACGAAGTGCTCGCCTGCGTGCAGTCGCTGTAGGACCGAATCCCCGTTCCCCGAGCCTCACCACGACATGCCCTTACCCAAGCCGCCGAGCAAGCCCGCCACCCTGCTGAAGCAGATCCCGAAGATCACGAGCCGGGCCGCCGCAGTCCCCATCGAAGCCCGCGACGAACGCGCCATGGAGGCAGCCCCCTCCGCCGCGGCGACGGCACATCTGGCGCTGGTCGAAACCCGGGCCCGCAACGGGCGCAAGGCGAAATCCGCCGGGCCGGCACGCCTGTTCGTGCTCGACACCAACGTGCTGATGCACGACCCCACGTCGCTGTTCCGATTCGAAGAGCACGACGTGTTCCTGCCGATGATGACGCTGGAGGAACTCGACGGGCACAAGAAGGGCATGAGCGAGGTGGCGCGCAATGCCCGGCAGGTCAGCCGCTCGCTCGACGCGCTGATCGCGGCCTGCCGGAACCCCATCGAGGACGGCATTCCGCTCGCCGGCCTCGGTAACGCCGAGGCCGCCGGCCGGCTGTACTTCCAGACCACGGCGGTCAATGGCCCGCTGCCGTCGACCCTCCCGGCGGGAAAGGCCGACAACCAGATCCTCGGCGTCGTGCGCGCGCTGCAGGACCTGCATCCCGGGCGCGACGTGGTGCTGGTGTCGAAGGACATCAACATGCGCGTGAAGGCCCGCGCGCTCGGCCTGCCGACGGAGGACTACACCAGCGACAAGGTACTCGAGGACACCGACGTCCTTTACACCGGATCGCTCGCCCTGCCCGCCAGCTTCTGGGACCGCCACGGCAAGGGCATGGAGTCGTGGCAGCACAGCGGCTTCACGTATTACCGCGTGACCGGCCCGCAGGTCGGCGACATGCTGGTGAACCAGTTCGTCTACCTCGACAACGACACGCCGTTCCTGGCCCAGGTGAAGGAGATCCACGCCAGGACGGCGGTGCTGCGCGTGCTGCGCGACTACCTGCACGCCAAGAATGCGGTGTGGGGCATCACCGCGCGCAACCGCGAGCAGTGCTTCGCGCTGAACCTGCTGATGGACCCCGAGTGCGACTTCGTCACGCTGATCGGCCAGGCTGGCACCGGCAAGACGCTGCTGGCGCTCGCCGCCGGCCTGGCGCAGACGCTGGACACGAAGCGCTACTCGGAAATCATCGTCACCCGCGCCACGGTGCCGGTCGGCGAGGACATCGGCTTCCTGCCCGGCACCGAAGAGGAGAAGATGGCGCCGTGGATGGGGGCACTCGAGGACAACCTCGAAGTGCTCACCCGGGGCGACGACGCCGCCGGTGAATGGGGGCGAGCGGCGACGATCGACCTGCTCCGCTCGCGCATCCGCATCAAGTCGATGAACTTCATGCGCGGCCGCACCTTCCTCAGCAAGTACCTGATCATCGACGAGTGCCAGAACCTGACGCCGAAGCAGATCAAGACGCTGATCACGCGCGCCGGGCCCGGCACCAAGGTGGTCTGCCTGGGCAACATCGCCCAGATCGACACGCCGTACCTGACCGAGGGCAGTTCGGGACTGACCTTTGTCGTCGACCGGTTCAAGGGCTGGCAGCATTCGGGCCACGTCACGCTGCAGCGGGGCGAGCGTTCGAGGCTGGCCGATCACGCGGCCGACGTGCTCTGAGTCAGCGCATTGGCGGCGGAGCGGCCGCGCGCCGCCCCGTCGGCCGCGCACCGGGCCGCAATCGGCCCGAGCGCTAGAACAGCAGCGCAGCGACGAAGATGCCGGCCATCGTGAAGACGATGGCCAGTTTCAGTACCGCGCCCACCAGCAGGCCAACCCAGGTCGCCGCGCCCACCCGGCCGGCACGCATCATGTCGCGATGGGCGATGAACTCACCGATCGCCGCTCCGATCAGCGGCATGAACAGCAGGCCGATGAGGCCGGTGAAGACGCCGACGACGGTGCCCACGGCCGCGCCGGCGATGCCCAGCGTGGTCGCCCCCGCCCGCTGCGCCGAGAGCAGCTGCGCGACGTAATCGACCGCGACGCCGATCACCGTCAGCACCGCCAGCAGGCCAACGGTCCAGCCGGAGATCACCGTGAAGCCGTCGATCCAGGCGGCCAGCGCGATACCGGCGAAGACCAGCGCCACGCCCGGCAGCGCAGGCAGCACCGTTCCGGCGATGCCGACGAGGATCATCAGCACCGCGACGATCCACAGCGCGGTGTTCATGCGGCCCCCCGAGGGGCGCGCGGCGTGGCGCCGCAGGAGGGCGGGCACGCCGGGAGCGGCGCAACGCTGTTCATCCGCCGTACTTCAGCACCAGCGATTCGATGCGGTGCGCCGCGTCCTTGCAGCGGTCGGTGAGTCCCTCGAGCAGTTCGTAGACCGCCTTGAGCTTGACCAGCTCGCGCGCGTCCTGCTCGTCGCGGAACAGCTTGGCCATCGCCGCGCGCATCACGTGGTCGGCCTGCGCCTCCGCCTCGTCGACTTCCCGGCACAGCGCCGCCGCGGATCGCGTCGCTTCGGGCTGCGCCAGGCAGCGCAGCGCCTGCTGCAGCTTGTCGCCGCTCGCCACCGCCAGTTCGGCCAGGCGGATCGCTTCCGGCGTGGCACGCGTCAGGTTGTACAGGTGCACCGACTGCGCCGCGTCCTCGACGAGATCGATGATGTCATCCAGGTCGTTGACCAGCGCGAGCAGCAAGGGGGCCGGGAACGGCGGCATCCAGGCCGGGCGCAGTGCGGCGCCGAACTCGTCCACCACGGCATCGGCGCGCTTTTCCAGCGCCTCGATCTCCCGGACGCGGCGATCCGGATCGGACAGATCGCCGAGCAGGCGGACCATCGCCCGCAGCGCCTCGCCGCACAGCCCGGCGTGCCGGTCGAGGAGCTCGAACAGGTGTGCGCCGCGCGGTCGCAACCATCGCAGCAGCGGGCGCCAGCGGCTGGCCCCCTCGCGACGTTCGGCAACGAAGAACACGTTCATCGCGCCCGTGCGGAAAGTTCAGAACGGCGCGGATACGCCCTGCGCGAGATTGTCGAAACGGGTGTTCTCGCCGGCGAAGCGCAGGTTGATCCGCCCGGTGGGCCCATTGCGCTGCTTGAGGACCAGCACCTCGGCGACGCCCTTCTCGGTCGTGTCGGGCGTGTAGTGCTCCTCCCGGTACAGGGCGAGGATCACATCGGCGTCCTGCTCGATCGCCCCCGATTCGCGCAGGTCGCTCATCACCGGGCGCTTGTCGGCACGCTGCTCGACGGTGCGGTTCAGCTGCGAGAGGGCGACCACCGGCACCTGCAGCTCCTTGGCCAATGCCTTCAGCGAGCGCGAGATCTCCGAGATCTCGGTGGCGCGATTCTCGCCCATGCTCGACGCCGACATCAGCTGCAGGTAGTCAACGACGATCAGGCCGAGCCTGCCGCAGGTACGCGCCAGCCGTCGCGCCCGCGCGCGAAGTTCGAGCGAATTGAGCGCCGGCGTCTCGTCGATGTACAGCGGCGCGTCCTGCATGCGCCGGATCGTCTCCGAGAGCTTCGGCCAGTCGTCGTTTTCCAGTCGCCCGGTGCGCAGCCGCTGCTGGTTGATTCGCCCGACCGAACTGAGCATGCGCAGCGCCAGCTGCTGGGCGCCCATCTCCATGGAAAACACCGCCACCGGCAGGCCCTGGTCGATCGCCACGTGCTCGCCCACGTTCAGCGCGAACGCGGTCTTGCCCATCGACGGACGGCCGGCAACGATGATGAGGTCGCCCGGCTGCAGTCCCGACGTGATCCGGTCCACGTCGACGAAGCCGGTCGGCACGCCGGTCACGTCGGACGGGTTGGCGCGCTCGAACAGTTCGTTGATCCGCTCGACCACCCGGGTCGACGAAGCCCTGCCGTCCGCGGGCGCCCTCCTCGGCGATGCGAAAGACCTTCGACTCCGCCTCGTCGAGAATCGTCTTCGTTTCGCGACCCTGCGGATTGAGCGCGCTGGTGGCGATCTCGTCGCCCGCCGAGACCAGCCGCCGCAGCACCGAGCGGTCACGGACGATCTCCCCGTAGCGACGGATATTTGCCGCCGACGGCGTGTTCTGCGCCAGCGCATTCAGGTAGGCCAGGCCGCCGGCCTCTTCCGCCTTGCCGGCGCCCTGCAGCGACTCGTAGACGGTTACCACGTCCGCCGGCCGGGAGTGGTCGATCAGCTTGGTGATCGCCTGGAAGATGAGCCGGTGGTCATGCCGGTAGAAGTCGCTGACCGTGACCAGGTCGGCGACGCGGTCCCACGCGGAGTTGTCCAGCAGCAGCCCGCCGAGAACGGACTGCTCGGCCTCGATCGAATTCGGGGGCGTGCGGACAGAAGCGAGCTGCGGGTCCGCGACGGGGGAATTCATCGACACTCCATCATTGTCGATGCAGTTTAGCGCCGCCACATGGACGGCCGCGCCGGGCTCGCGCGCCCGGCGCCGCGACGGGACAGCGCAGCCGCCGCTACGCCTGCTCGGCGACCACGGCGACGGTGATGTCGGCCACCACGTCGCTGTGCAGGACAACGGCGACATGGTGCTCGCCGACCGCCTTCAACGGCCCTTCCGGCAGCCGGATCAGGCCCTTCGCCACTTCGAAGCCCTGCTTGCGCAGCGCTTCTGCAATGTCGTAGTTCGTCACCGAGCCGAACAAGCGGCCGTCCACACCGGCCTTCATCGCGATCTTGCATACTAGGCCGGTGAGCTTCTCGCCAATGGCCTGGGCCTGTGCCAGCTTGTCCGCCTGCACCTGCTCCAGGTCGGCGCGGCGCGCCTCGAACTCCTTGATCGCGGACTCCGTCGCCCGCTTGGCCTTGCCCTGCGGGATCAGGAAGTTGCGGGCGAAACCGTTGCGGACCTTCACCACATCGCCGAGCCCGCCCAGATTGGAGATCTTTTCCAGAAGAATGACTTGCATGACTCGCTCCGGCGACGCGCTAGTGGTTGTCCGAGTACGGCAGCAGCGCGAGGAACCTCGCGCGCTTGATCGCCGTGTCGAGTTGGCGCTGATAGTGCGACTTGGTGCCGGTCAGACGCGCCGGCATGATCTTGTTCTGGTCGGTAAGGAAGTCGCGCAGCGTGTCGACGTCCTTGTAGTCGATCGACTCCACACCTTCGACCGTGAAGCGGCAGAACTTCTTGCGCTTGAACAGCGCGTTCTGCTGCTGTCCGCGACGGACCGGCTTGCCCTTGCCCTTTCCCTTGCCACGCATGAATGCCATTTCTCTCGTGCTCCGTTCAGATTGCCTTGAATTCCGTGATGTGCAGCATCAGGCTGCGCGATTTCCTGCTTCGCGGTGCCAGGAATCCGTCCAGTTCGATTTCGGATCCCAGCGCCTGGCGCTCGAGCCGC
>LJTQ01000003.1 GCA_001303445.1 Betaproteobacteria bacterium SG8_39
TGGCGAGGTCGTCAAGCGCCTTCGCGGAGACCCCGGCTCAACGGTCCGCATTACGCTTTCGCGCAGCGACGAGCCGCGTCCGCTGGAGCTCGAGCTGGTCCGAGAGATCGTCAGGGTTCGGAGCGTCAAGGGGCGCATGCTGGCGGGCGGCTACCTCTACCTCCGCATCGCGCAGTTCGCGAGCCGTACCGTAGATATGGTCGCCGCCGCACTTCAAACCGGATATCGAAACGACCTGTACTTGCGCGGCGTCATACTCGATTTGCGTACCAATCCCGGCGGCCTGCTCACATCATGCATTGGCGTAGCGGCCGCCTTCCTGCCGCAAACCGCGCTTGTCGTCGCGACCCGCGGACGAAGTCCCGATAGCGCGCGACAGTTTTTTGCGCGCGCGCAGGACTACGATCGTGCGCGCGGCAAGGATCCTCTCGAGGAACTGCCGGCCCTTTTCAGGACCATCCCTGTTGTGGTGATCGTCAATCGGGCATCAGCGGCCTGCGCGGAGATCGTCGCCGCGGCGCTGCAGGATCATCATCGCGCCAAGCTGCTCGGCGAACGCACCTTTGGCCGGGGTTCGGTGCAGACAATCGTGCCTTTTTTGGGCCGCAACACCGCCATGAAGATCACGACGGCACGATTCTTTCGCCCCAATGGCGACGCGATCGACTCGCTGGGCGTCACGCCAGATACCGTGCTCGAGGACATGAGCGGCACTTCATCAACATTCGGAACCGATGATGACGCGGCACTGGCCGCTGCGATAAAGGCGTTGAGCGGCGCGCGGGCGCCCGCCATACGCTAACGGCATGCATGAGGAATGCGCAGTGACGTCGGCTGCGGCCCCATCGCCGTAGATCACCGCTTCCAGCGAATAAGGCACCATCGCGGCGCCTGAGATGCGAACAAAAAAGCCCCCGCAGATTGCGGAGGCCTCGAAATGACTGGCGCGCCCGGCAGGATTTGAACCCACGACCCCCTGGTTCGTAGCCAGGTACTCTATCCAACTGAGCTACGGGCGCGAAGGCGGCGATTTTACCAGAGCCGGCCCGCCGAATCAGCCCGATTTGACCCCGGACGGCGCATGCCGATAATCCGGGTTCCCCGCGAGAAACCCAGAGGAGACAGACCATGAGCTTCGCCCTCGTCGTACGCCTCAAGATCAAGCCCGACTCGATCGACAAGTTCATGAACGCCGTGAAGGTCAACGGCAAGGCCGCGCGCGAGACCGAGCCGGGCTGCAAGACGTTCGAGATCCTGCAGGATCCCCAGGACCCCACGAGCGCGATGCTCTACGAGGTCTACGACAACGAGGCCGCGTTCGAGGCGCACCAGCAGACGCCGCACTTCAAGCAGTACCTGGAGACCGCGCTGCAGTGGCTCGACCACCGCGAGCGCCAGTTCATGACGCGCGTGGCGCCCTGATGGACCTCGAGTTCGCCTCGCTCCCGATTCAGGAGCGCTACAAGCTGCTCGCCAGCCTGGTGATCCCGCGCCCGATCGCCTGGATCTCGACAGTCAACGCGCAAGGCGTCAACAACTGCGCGCCCTACTCGTTCTTCAACGCCTTCGCCGAGGACCCGCCGCTGTGCATGATCAGCTTCGGCCCGCGCCAGGACGGCCTCACCAAGCACACGCTGAAGAACATCCAGGACACGGGCGAGTTCGTCGTCAACCTGGTCGACGAGGCGACGGCGAACGCGATGCACCTGTCGGCCGAGGAGATCCCGGAAGCCGAAAGCGAGTTCGAGAAGACCGGCCTGACGCCGGCCCCGGCGCTGCGGGTGCGGCACCCGCGCATCGCCGAGGCGCCGGTGAGCTTCGAGTGCCGGGTCTACAAGACGCTCGAGATCTCGCCCGCGCGGGTGTTCGTCTTCGGCGAGATCATCCTGCTGCACGCGCGCGAGGGCATCGTCGACCCGCTGACCAAGCGCATCGACGAGGCGCACTACCAGCCGATCGGGCGCCTGTACGCCAACCGCTACTGCACCACGCGCCAGCGCTTCGCCCTGCCGGGCGAGCTGCCGGAATAGCCGCCGCTCAGATGCCCCAGTAGTCGAGCCCCTCGGGCAGCGGCTCGCCGTGGCTCAGCGCGGCGAGCTTGGCGTACTGGCCGTCGGCATAGAGCAGCGGACGGCCCTTCTTGCCGAACAGCACCTGCTCGACCTGGCCGAGGAAGATGCTGTGCGTGCCGTGCGCCATCTTCTTCACCACGCGGCAGTCGAACGACACCAGCGCGTCGATCAGCACCGGCGAGCCGGTCGCGAGCCGCGTCCAGTCGCGCGAGCGAAAGCGCGCCTCGCCGGTCTGCGCGCCGCTGAACAGCGTCGACACGTCCCAGTCCTCGGCGCGCAGCGCGTTGACGCAGAACACGCCGCCCTTGGCGATCGCGCCGTGCGTCGCCGTGGACTTGTTGACGCAGATCAGCACGGTGGGCGGCTCGGCGGTCGCCGAGCACACCGCGGTGGCGGTCATGCCGTAGCGGTGACCCGAGTGCGCGCTGGTGATGACGCACACCGCGCCCGCCAGGCTGCGCATGCCGAGCTTGAACTGATCGAGGCTGATCGGCTGCGAGGCGGCGTGCTTGTCCATGGCGGCGAGTTTACCCGCTCGCGCGTTGGAGCACGGTGCGCAGGCGCTCGAAGTGCGTGCCTTCCCAGTACAGACGGCCGCAGCCCGGGCAGTGCCTGAAGCGCGTGTAGCGCGCGCGCACCTTGTCGGGCAGCTGCGCGGCGATTGCGTCCTTCGCGACGTCCTCCAGCGGCACGTTGCATTCGCGGCAGCGGCTGAACGGCTGCAGCCGTGCACGCAGGCCGAAGGCGCGCACGATCTCGGCGAGCTGGGCTTCGGATTCGGTGGCGCGCACGAAGCGCCCGTGCGTCACCGCGCGGCGGCGAAGCACCCCTTTGTCGCGCGTCAGCACGATGCGGCTTTCCGCGACCGCCGCGGCGACCAGCGCGTCGTCGTCCCAGTCGCGCGACCACAGGCAGTCGAAGCCGGCCAGGCGCAGATGGCGCGCCAGCTTGCCGAGATGGACATCCGCCGCGAAGCGCGGCGTTGCCTGCGCCGGCGCCGCCGCCTCGGCGCAGGCGGCGACCTCGACGCGCTCGCCGCCGAAGAGCAGGCCGTCGAGCCCGGCGGCGCGCCCGTCGATCAGGAGCGCGCCGACCTCGGTGTGCGGCACGCCGAGCGACTCGATGGCGTCCTTCGCCGAGCGCGCCCGGTCGATCTCGACTGCGACCGGGCCGCCGCGCCGCTTGGGGGCGAGAAAGCGGTGCAGTGCGACATCGAAACTGAGCACGGCCACCGCGCGATCGGCCATGTCGGGTTCAGCGCCGCAGGTTGACGAGCACGATCCCGGCGCCGACCAGCAGCGCCGCCGCCGCGAACCACGGCGTCAGCGGCTCGCCGAGGATCGCGACGCCGAACAGCACGCCGAACAGCGGCGCGAGGAACGAGAACACCGCCAGGCGCGCGGCGAGGTAGCGCGTCAGCAGCCAGAACCAGGCGAGGTAGCTGGCGAAGGCGACGATCACGCCCTGGTAGGCGAGGCTCGCCACCGCGAGTGGCGTGAGCGCGACCACGCCGCGCTCGCCCATCGCCAGCGACGCGGCGAGCAGCATCAGCGCGGAAACCGAGAGCTGGTAGAACAGCGTCTTGGTCGCGGTGATGCGCGCCAGGCCCGTGGCGCGGATCAGCACCGTGGTCGCCGCCCACAGCGCCGCCGCGACGATGCCGAAGGCGTCGCCCAGCGCGGTCGCGCCCTGCGCCGAAATGAAGCCCTCGCCGAAGGCGAGCACCAGGCCGCAGAACGACAGCAGCACGCCGAACCACTGCCCGGCGCGCAAGCGCTCGCCCGGCACGAAGAAATGCAGGCCCAGCGCGGTGAGCGGCGGACAGAGATAGATGAACACCACCATGCGCGAGGCGGCGGTGTGCGCGAGGCCCGCGTAGATGAAGATGAACTCGCCGCCGAACAGCAGCCCGGCCACCACGCCCGGCCAGAACGTGCCGTCGCGCGAGAACAGCGCGATGCGCCGCGCCTGCGCCCAGAGCAGCACCAGGCCGGTGGCGATGCCCGAGCGGATCGCCGCCTGCATGACGAGCGAGACGTCCGGCGCGGTGAGCTTGATCGCCACCTGCTGGAAGCCCCACAGCCCGGTGAGCAGCACCATCAGCGAGACCGCGGTCGCGTCGAGCGGACGGCGCGTGTCGATCATGTCTGCGGGCGCAGCCCCGCGGGGGCGTCACGCGAAGCGTGCATGGCGCAGGATTCTACCGTCCGGGGTACGTTCGCGCGGCGCGATTGCCAGCGCGGTGTCGCCCCGCTACGCTGGCCATCGCATTCGACAGAGGAGATGCACATGATCCAGCGCTTCATGGTGCCGGGGCAGATGCCGCCCGTGAGCCACTACTGCCACGCGGTGCGCGCCGGCAACCAGATCTGGGTGTCGGGCGCGGTCGGCGTCAAGCCCGACGGCACGATTCCCGAGGGCACGGTCGAGCAGTTCGACGTCGCGCTGGCCGCGGTCGACGCCTGCCTGCGCCACGCCGGCGCCGGCGCCGAGCACGTGGTCAAGGTCAACATCTACATGACCGACATCGGCGAGCGCGCGGCGATCAACCCGCGCCGGGTGGCCTACTTCGGCGAGCATCGCCCCGCCTCGACGCTGGTCGAGGTGTCGGCGCTGGTCGATCCGCGCATGAAGGTCGAGATCGAGGCGGTCGCCGTGATTGACTGACGGCTAGTTCTGCGCGCGCAGGCTGCGGAAGTCCTCGCGCTCGAGCAGCCAGGACACGGCGAAGCCGAACACCAGGCCCCAGAACGGCGCACCGATGTTGAAGATCGCGACGTCGGCCACGGTGACGAGGAAGGTCACCAGCGCGCCGAGCACGAAGCGCTCGCGGAAGGACGCGGTGAACGCGGTCTGCAGCACGCGCAGCATGGCGAGGCCGGCGAGCGTGGCGATGAACGCCTTCGGCGTCGCCAGCAGCAGGCGCGTGAACACCGGCGAAAACAGGCCGAAGGCCAGCCCGATCAGCGCCACCAGCATGCCGGCGATGTACTGCCGCTCGCGCACGCCGGAGGCCGAGATGATCGCGTTCACCGGGCCGGTCAGGCAGGTCGACACCGAGCCGACCAGCGCGGTGGCCATCGACCCCGCGCCGCAGGCCACGGTGATCGCGTTGACCGGCGGCTTGTGGCCGGTGGCGTTGAGCACCGCGATGCCCTGCCCGTTCTGCACCACCAGCACCGTGATCGCGAGCGGCACCACCAGCTCGATCATCGCCTGCCAGGAGAACGACACGCGGTAGAGGTTGGGCTGCACCATGGCGAAGATCTGCTCGCCCCTGGCGTCGAAGGTGCCGGTCACCGCGATCACCACCGCGCCGACGATCAGCGCGCCGACCACCGGCGGCAGCAGGCGAGAAAGCCGCGGCAGCGCGGTCAGCACGATGAAGGCGAGCGTCATCGGCGCGGCGAGCAGGAAGTTGTCGCGCAGCGAATACACCAGGTCGAGGCCGAAGCGCAGGAACACGCCGGCCACCATGCCCATCACGATCGGCATCGGCACCGACTGCATCGCGCGCCGCACCCAGCCGGTGAAACCGAGGATGCCCATCAGCAGGCCGGTGACCCAGAACGCGCCGATGACTTCCGCGAAGCTCAGGTGACCGAGCGCGGGGCCGACCAGCACCGCCCCCGGGATGGTCCAGAAAAACACCAGCGGCTGGCGGTAGAGCCAGCAGAACAGCAGGCTGATGAAGCCGTTGAGGAAGAACGCGCCGAAGATCCAGGACGAGATGTCCGACTCCGCCAGCCCGCCGCGCGCGCCGACCGAAAGGATGATCGCCACCGGCCCGGAGGCGGCGAAGATGAACGCGACAATGGCGTTGGCGAGGTACACGCCGCCGAAGTCGGCGGCCAGCGTACGGGGGCCGGGCAGCGGGCGCTGGATGTCCTCGAGCGACATGCGCGGATTGTCGCTCAGCCCGGCGTGCGCGGGCCGCGTGTTTCGCGGCGGCGTCGTATGATCGGCGCGGATCCGGGACGACATCGGCCGAGGCGATGCAAAACACGAAAAAGCTCTCCGACGCACCGCCCTGGCTGCTCAGGCTGCTGACGCCGCTCCTCGCACGCCACGTCGCGCGCCAGATGGCGAAGGAAGATCCCGGCGCCTCGGCGGCGGCGCTCGGCAAGCGCATGCGCGCCGATCTCGGCGCGCGGCCCGATCCCGCCGCGCTGCGGCTGGTCGAGGCCGTGGAGCGCCAGCTCGCGGTGCAGCTGCCAGGCGCCCGCGCCGTGCCCGCCGTCGCGCCGGGGGTCTCGGCGATCGTCCTCCTCGCGGCCAACCTCTTCCCGCTCTACGGCGTCGCCGCGCTCGGCTGGTCGGTGTTCGACGTGCTGCTGCTGTTCTGGGTCGAGAACGTGATCGTCGGCCTGCTCAACGTTGCGCGCATGGTATTCGCGTCGCCCGACGATCCTCTGCAGTGGGGCGCCAAGCTGCTCTTCGTGCCTTTCTTCTGCGTGCACTACGGCATGTTCACCGCGGTACACGGCGCCTTCGTCTTCGGCATGTTCGGCCAGCGCAAGACCACGCGGCTGTTCGAACCTGAGGCCTGGCTCGACACGATCGGCGCGCAGGGCCTGTGGCTCGCGGTCGGCGTGCTCGCCGCGAGCCACCTGTTCTCGTTCTTCTGGAACTACATCGGGCGCGGCGAGTACCGCGCGGCGAGCGCGCCCGCGCTGATGGGCAAGCCCTACGGCCGTGTCGTCGTCCTGCACCTCACGATCATCTTCGGCGGCATGGGCGTGCAGGCGCTCGGCTCGCCGCTCTGGGCGCTCGTGCTGCTCGTCGTGCTGAAGACCGGCATCGATCTCGCCGCGCACCTGCGCGAGCACCGCGGCGCGGCCGCGCGGCGCAAGACGTCGGCCTGAGGTCGGTGATAACCTGTCGCGTCCCGGGACCGGCCCATTCGCCGTCGGCGCGGGCAACGGCGCAGCGCGTCGCGCGCCCTCGGGAGGAGGACGAAGGATGGGGATCCGCACTAAATTCAACCTCGCGCTGTTCTTCGTGTTCCTGCTGGGGTTCGCCGTAACCGGCGCCGTCTCGTATCAGCTCCTGCAGCGCAACGCCCGCGCCGAGGTCGTGCGCCACGCCGAGCTGATGATGGAAGCCGCGCTCGCGATTCGCGGCTACACCGTCAACCAGGTACGGCCCCACCTCGAGGAACGGCTCGCGGTCGCGTTCCTGCCGCAGTCCGTGCCCGCGTACGCCGCGACCGAAACCCTGAACGAGATCCGCAAGAAGCACCCCGATTACAGCTACAAGGAAGCGACTCTCAACCCGACCAACCTGCGCGACCGCGCGACGGACTGGGAGGCGGACCTGGTCAGCGTCTTTCGCAACGCCAATGCGGCAACGAAGGAAATCATCGGCGAGCGCGAGACGCCGACCGGGCATTCGCTCTACATCGCGCGCCCGATCCGGGTCAGCGATCCCGCCTGCCTCGCCTGCCACAGCGTTCCGGCGGCCGCGCCGGAAACGATGCTCAAGCTCTACGGCAGCGCCAATGGCTTCGGCTGGAAACTGAACGAGGTCGTCGGCGCGCAGGTCGTGTCCGTGCCCATGTCGCTGCCGGTGGAGAACGCGCAGCGCGCCTTTACGACGTTCATGGCGTCGCTGCTGGCGGTGTTCGTGTTCGCCTTCGTGGTGCTCAACCTGATGCTGAGCTGGATGATCATCCAGCCCATCCGGCGCATGTCGCAGGCCGCCGACAAGGTGAGCACCGGAGACTTCGCCATCGAGGAGTTCGCCGAGGCCGGCAAGGACGAGATCTCGATTCTCGGTGCATCCTTCAACCGGATGCGCCGCAGCCTGCAAAAGGCGATGCAGATGATCGACGCCTGAGCGGACGACTGCGATGTCGATCGTCCCCAACATGAACCGGACGGTGATCTGCAGCATCGTCTTCGTCGACATCGTCGAGTATTCGAAGAAGACGGTGGCCCGGCAGCTCGCGATGAAGGGCTGGTTCAACGACCTGCTCTCCGAGGCGCTGAAGCATGTGGCGCAGACCGACCGCATCATTCTCGATACCGGGGACGGCGCCGCGATCTGCTTTCCGGGCGATCCGGAGGACGCGCTGTTCATGACCAACAGCCTGAAGGTCGCGATCGCCGAGCACGCCTATCCGGAATTCGCGCTGCGGGTCGGCGTCAATCTCGGACCGATCAAGGTCGTGACCGATATCAACGGGCGCCCGAACATCCTCGGCGACGGCATCAACGTCGCGCAGCGGGTGATGAGCTTCGCCGAGCCCAACCAGATTCTCGTTTCGCGGTCCTACTACGACGTCGTGTCCTGCCTGTCGGAGGAGTACGCGCAGCTTTTCCGCTACCGCGGCATGCACCAGGACAAGCATGTGCGCGAGCACGAGGTCTACGAGGTGAGCGTCAGCGGGGAACAGGATGCGCCCGCGGCCGATGCGCCGCGCGCCCCCGCTGCGCCCAGCGGCGCCGCGATTGCGGAGGACGTGCCGCCCGAGGTCGAATTCGACCGGGCCGTGCTCAAGGCGCTCGCCCGACGCCTCGCCGACGAGATCGGGCCGATCGCGCCGCTGATCGTCAACCGCGCGGCGAAGCGGGCGACCGACGCGCAGGCGCTGGTCCATGCCATCACCGACGCGATCCCGCTGCCCGCGCGGCGCAAGGCCTTCGTCGCCGACGCGCGGGCGATGCTCGGCGTCGAGGCCCCGGCCGCGCAGGCGCCTGCGGCGGCGCAGGAAGCGCCCGCGCCGGCGCAGGAAGCGCCCGGCCTGGCGGCGGCATTCGACCCCGATCCGCAGTGGCTCGCGCAGGTCGAAGCCCTGCTGGCGAAGGACATCGGCCCCATCGCGAAGATCCTGGTCAAGAAAGTGCACAAGGCGGCCGCGAGCCGCGAGGCCTTCATCGCCGAGCTGGGCGCCTCGATCGACAAGGAAGACGAGCGCGCGGCGTTTTGCGCCGCGGTCGAGACGCTGAAGTCCTGAGGCAGGGTCGGCCGGCCGCAGACCCGCGGCGTCGCATCAGTGACGGCGGAGGGCCGGGTGAAAATGGCGAAGGGCCCTCGCGGGCCCTTCATCCTTCAGGGTGTCTGGCGGAGAGTGAGGGATTCGAACCCTCGATACAGGTTTTACCCGTATAACGCCTTAGCAGGGCGCCCCCTTCGGCCACTCGGGCAACTCTCCGGCGCGGAATGCGCCCGATTCTACCTCTGATCGGCGGGCGCCGCCTCGGCCGGCGGCCGTGGCGCATAATCGATGCCACCGCCCGGAGACCGCAGTGCGCGTACAAGTCGGCATCATCGGCGGCGGCCCCGCGGGCCTGCTGCTCTCGCAGATCCTGCATCGCGCAGGCGTCGACAACGTCGTGCTCGAGGCGCGCAGCCGCGCCTACGTGCTGTCGCGCATCCGCGCCGGCGTGCTGGAATGGGGCTCGGTCGAAGTGCTGCGCAGCGCCGGCATCGGCGAGCGCATGGACCGTGAAGGCCACGTGCACGACGGCACCGGCATCGCCTGGAGCGGCCGCGGCCGGTTCTTCATCGACACGCGCAAATACGCCGGCAAGCCGATGATGGCCTACGGCCAGACCAACATCACCGAGGACCTGTTCGCCGCGCGCGATGCGATGGGCGGCCTCGTGATCGACGAAGCCGAGGACGTCACGCCGCACGAGCTGAATGGCGAGCGCCCGTACCTCAGCTACCGCAAGCATGGCGAGACGCAGCGCATCGACTGCGACTTCATCGCCGGCTGCGACGGCTTTCACGGCGTGAGCCGCAGCGTGATCCCGGCCTCCGTGCTGCACACCGTGGAAAAGCTCTACCCCTTCGGCTGGCTCGGCGTGCTCTCGGAAACGCCGCCGCTCGAGGAGATCGTCTACGCGCGCCACGCGCGCGGCTTCGCGCTCGCCTCGCAGCGCAACCCGATGCTCAGCCGCTACTACATCCAGTGCCCGCTCGACACCCAGATCGAGGACTGGCCGGACGACAAATTCTGGGCCGAGCTGAAGGCGCGCTTTCCGCCCGAGCTCGCCGATCGCATCGTCACCGGGCCGTCGATCGAGAAATCGATCGCGCCGCTGCGCAGCTTCGTCGCCGAGCCGATGCGCTACGGGCGGCTGTTCCTCGCCGGCGATGCGGCGCACATCGTGCCGCCCACCGGCGCCAAGGGACTCAATCTCGCGATATCCGACGTCTTCTACCTGTCGCGCGCCCTGATCGCGCACTACCGCGGCAACGACGGCTACCTCGAGCGCTATTCCGACATGGCGCTGCGCCGCGTGTGGGGCGCGGCGCGCTTTTCCTGGTGGCTGACCCTGCTGCTGCACCGCTTTCCGGACCAGACCGAGTTCGATGAGCGCGCGCGCGAGTCCGAGCTCGACTACCTCGCGCGCTCCGAGCACGCCCAGCGCTCGCTGTGCGAGCAGTACGCCGGGCTGCCGTTCGAGGATTGATCTAGGTGACCGACTTCAGGAAGCGGTTCGGCTTCATGAAGAAGCCGAGGATGATGCAGCCCTCGGGCGAGGTGGCTTCGTGCCGGTTGCCCGCCGGACGCCAGATGAAATCGCCCGGACCGGCCATGCCTTCCTCGTCGCCGAAGCGGCCTTCGAGCACGTAGGTTTGCTCAAGCGCCGTGTGCACGTGATCGGGCACCACACCGCCTGCGGGGATGCGGAAAAGGCCCGTGAAGACGCCGCTTTCCTTGTCCTCGTAGAGCACCTTCATCTCCACGCCCGGCGCCTGCGCCATCGACTGCCAGGGGATGTCGTCGCTCTTGATGTAGCGCGAGGCGAGCTCGGGGGGGTTTTTGGCGCCGGGTAGGGGGTCTCGTTTGCTCATCGACTTCTCCTTCGATCGGGACGGCCCGATACGCTGGTAGACGGCTCCCATTCTAGTCACCCGCGAGGCGGCAGCATTAACTTGGGATTGAACTGATTGTGTCAACCGGAACTGCACCGGTACGTTGAGTTGGAGACTCGAGGCGGATCAGAGGATGAAACGAAAATCACCACAGGCCGCAGTGGAAGCAATCACTAGCCGCATCGTCATCGTACGCGGTCAGCGAGTCATGCTCGACGCGGATCTCGCGCTGCTCTATGGCGTTGGCACCAAGCGCTTCAACGAGCAGGTGCGCCGCAACACCGCACGGTTCCCGTCAGATTTCATGTTTCGTCTTACACGTCAAGAGGTTACGGTTTTGAGGTCGCAAATTGCGACCTCAAACGACGAGCCGCGGCACGGCGGGAGGCGCCATCTGCCGCTGGCGTTCACAGAGCATGGGGCACTCATGGCTGCCAACGTGCTCAACTCCACCCGCGCCGCTCAGGTCGCCATTTTCATCGTGCGCGCCTTCGTCGCGCTGCGCGAGTCGCTCGCCGCGCACGAAGATCTCGTCAAGCGCCTGGACGAACTCGAGGGCCATCTCGAGAAGAAACTTGCCACCCATGATCAGGCCATTGCGGGCATCCTGTCTTCGATCCGCCAACTCATGGCCACGCCCAGGTCGAAGCAAAGGCCGATCGGGTTCGTGACCACCGACAAGAACGAAGAAGCGCAATCCGTCGCCCCCGAATCCATCTCTACGCGGCCGCAGTGACTCAAGCAGACCGCCGCCCACCACAAACGCGCTTCTTGCTGTCACGCTATCTTCAAGTGAAAAGCGCATTCTCAGGCTGCGTATTTACCTTATCAATATGCTAGTCAAGCAATGATCAAAGGGTGACCAAACTACATTCTTGGTTGCGGCGACAGATCCACAAGGACGGACAGAATTACGATTCGACGCTAATGTGGCTTTACGGTCACCGCACCACGCGATTTCATAATCGATGACGCAGTCGCGTCAAAATCTCGCTACGACCGCGCCGTCCGACCGCTTCAGAAAGTGCCGTCAGAAGTTGGTGTCGGTCGAGCCACCGTTAGGTGCCTCGTCCGCACAGGTGATTCCGAGCGGGCACTGAAGGTCTGGAGTCTTAACGGCCCTCCAATCTACGGCAGTGATAGGCTCAAACGCTATCGGACCATTGGCGCGGCATCGACTTCTTTGTAGTCGAATTCTAAGTGCGAGATAACAACCGAAACACTACGACAACAAGACTCGTCACAACAATACTCAGTCCACAAACGAGCGCAGCGTTCTCGATTTCCAGAACTTCGCGGTGATTGAGCAGGAGGAAGAACGAGATAGTCGTAACACTTCCCGATAGGACCGATGCAATTAGCGCCACGAAGCGACTCTCGATGACGGCTAGGCATGTGATTGCCGCCAACCCACATATGATAAGGGTGTAAAGGATCATTTAGCGTCTAGCGACACACCCTGCACCGCTCACACCAATCAGAAATGACGTTCCCAGTAACCAGCGGAACACCTTGCACCTCGTTTGCAGTGGGAAGTGCATCGTAGTACAGATGGCTCGGTGGCGTTCTCCGAAAACCACTAAAAGTCGCGAAATTTCTATGTCCACCAGCGTGCAAATCCTGAACGGCATGGATGACCTTCGCGAGATCATCGAGATCACAACTATTGCGTAGGTTGGCTATGTAGTTCTCGTAGTTCTTTTGACAAATTATCGGGTCTAGTCCCAGCGCGCACATTGCATGCATGTGAGAATTCCAGACCTTCTGGGAATCGGGCAAGTCGTCGACAATAACCACCATTGTGGCTAGATCGCGCAGCGCACCAACGGGCAAACATTTCCCCACACCAGCCATTAGTGTAAACATTCGATGCCAGAGCGCTGTATAGAGCCCCTTCGGGTCCGCGGTCGATGTTGGTTTCGACTCCGCGTACGCATAAGTGTTTAGACCGCCACGAAGTCCAATCGGATCACTCTCCCCGTATCTTCCGAGAGTCGGGTCATAGTCCCTATAGTAGTTATGGTGCAGGTTGGTTTCGGGGTCGTAATTTTGCCCCGGGAGACGCTGAGAGAAGCTGAGAGAGAGCAAGTCGCCATCGAGAGCCTCCTTCGTTGGGTTGTTGCCGAACGGCTCTCGCTGGTCCCACATCCAAACGGTCTTCTGCGCTGCGTCCGCAATGAGCCTTGGCGTGCTCAAATGATCCACGTGAATGAAATAAAGCGCCTGCCCCGCACCCACGGTGATCGGCACCGCAGCGCTCGTCGCCTGCAGGCCATTATTGTCGGTCGCCACCGCCGTCAAGCTGTATGTACCGGCTTGCACGTTCGTCCACTGGATCGTGAACGGACTCGACGTAGCCGCGCCGATTGAACTGCCGTTTGCGAAGAACGCCACCTGAGCGACCGTGCCGTCGGAGTCCTGAGCGTTGGCCGTCACACCAACGGTCGCCGGCGCGCTGAACACGGAATTTGCCGCGGGCGCAGTGATCGTCACCGTCGGCCGGTTGCCGGTTGAGCCACAAGGAATCGTGCCCGCCCGCACCGTGAACTGCACCCGAGATCCGGTCGGCAGCTTTTTGGGAAAAGTCAGACTCACCGTGCCTTCCGCGATGAAGCCTTGCGCCATCGGCGGAAAGTAGTAATAGAGCGCCTGCGCCGAGTGCCCGCGCATTCCCGATTGCCATAGCGAGCCCGATACTCCATAGCCGTTCAGGCGCGTCAGGCTCGCCTCAATCGTCGTCTCCGATCCGATGCTCGGGTTAGTGCTTACCTCGAGCTCGAGCGCGTTCCCCGCATCCATCCCCGACGGATACGCAAGACTGAGCCGAAGACTTCCCGCTTCGCGGATCTCGAGCACTGCGCTACCGGCACCGGAATTAACGAGCTTCCAGCTATACACCCTGCCCGAAACCCAGTCGAGGCTGCCCTGCACGTTCTGGCCCGCGTCAGTATCGGTCCCCACGGCCCACTCCCAGGCCGGGCCCTTGTTGCCGCCGCGGGCAAGCACCTGCTCATTTGCACCGAAGGGCAGGAACCCCACACCAGAGTCGATCCTCGGTGCGGCCGGCGTACAGGACTGCGCAAGAGCAGCCGCGCTAAGGACGCAAAGACAAATGAACGTAGTGACGCGGCCTACGACCCAAATAACGGGACACGCAGCCAAGCTTCGCGGGCCGCTCTCCGTTCTCATCGCCGCATGCTCTCCAGGCACCCGACCTACTGAACCACGCCCACGGGCATATCCCCGAGGTAGATGTACTCACGCCTGGTCGCGCCCCCCGCATCCGTCTCGGCGACCAGGTGCCCCCGTAAGTCGTAATGAAAGACCGTGTCCCCCAGCGCGTTGGTCTTCCGCACCCGCTGCCCGAGCGCGTTCACCTGGTAGGCCGTCGTGCCAATAGCACTGGTCGCCTGTGCCATGCGCCCGCGGGCATCGTAGGCGTAGGTGTTCACACCGTCAGACGTGGTACTTCCGTTCGCGTCAAAAACGAAGCTGCGTACCGGCCCCGAGCTCGGCGTGATCGATGCGATGCGATTGGACGTCGTGCTGTACGTGTAGGCGTGGACCGCCGCGCCCACCATCTTCGTCAGTCGATTGCCCACGGCGTCGTAGCTGTAACCGAAACCGGTGGACGGCAGTGCAGCCGAAGTGAGCTGGTCGAGAGCGTCGTATCCGTAGGTATTGACGTTCGCCGGATTGCCCATCTCCGCAATCCCGACGATGCGGCTCGCCGCGTCGAAGGCGATGTCGTAGCGCGATGCACCGAGCGTGTACGAGGCGATCCTGCCGTCCCGGTCGACGGTTCTCGAGTACACCTGCCCATTGCCGAAGGTAAAGCCCTTTACGCCGCCGAACGGGTGGTAGTGCACGCCCGACACCACGACGTCTGCCTGGTCCTCGCTGGCGGTCGTAATCTGTTCGACACGACCGAGCGCATCGAAGCTGTAGGCCACGCTTCGTCCCGACGGGTAGGTCATGCCGCTCATGCGCCCCGCACTGTCGTAGTTGTAGACAACCCCGTACGTCTGCCCGCCCAACGTTCTCGCTTCGGATGTCACCCGCCCATGCGCGTCGTAGGCGTAAGCGATCTGGCTCGTGGTCTGCTGTGCCGAATCGGTTTCGGTAATCGTGGTCAGGCGCCCGAGGCCGTTTGGTCCCTGGTCGTAGACGTACGCGTGCCTCGCGCCATCGTGGAAAGTGATCGAAGTAACGCGATTCAGACCGTCATACGCGTGGCGCGTCACCTGCCCCTTCGCATCGGTCTGTGTCAGGAGGTTGCCGGCCGCGTCGTACGTGTTGTCCGTGATGCCGGTGTCCGGGCTTGCCTGCCGGGTTAGATTGCCGAGGCCGTCGACCGTGTAGCCCGTCACCAGGCCGCGCGGGTCGGCGACAGTCGTCAGTGCATCGAGGCCGTTATAGCCGTACGTCGCCACACCGGAGGCGGGATCGATCACGCGCACCAGGCGGTTGAACGCATCGTAGGCGTTGGTCGTCGTACGGTTGAGCGGGTCCCTCACCGCCACTACGTTGCCCTGGCCGTCGTAGCTGTACTCGGTGGTCTGACCGAGCGCGCCGATCTCCTTGACGAGCCGGTTCAGGCTCGAGTACACGCGAGTCCGGGTCTGGGCGAGGTTGTTCGCCGGGTCGGATACGTCCTCGCGAATGCGATTGCCCATCGCATCGAGCGTGTAGGCGATGCGATTGCCAAGGCTGTCCTGCATGCCGGTGAGCCGGTGCGCGCCGTCGTAGCTGTAGCTGAGAAACGAGCCATCGGGCAGCGTCACACGGTTGAGTTGCCCGACGCCGTCGTACTCGTAGCTCGTGATCTCGCTGCCGACCGTTCTGGACACGAGGCGTAGGCGCGAATCGTAGGCGAGCGTCGTCGTCAGGCCGTTCGCATCGACGATCGTCGTCGGCTGGCCATGGGCGTTGTACGCCGCGATCTGGGTGACGTGGCCCGCGGCGTTGGCAATCGTTGCGACATTGCCGCCTTTGCCGAGATCCGGATCGTCCTCCGCGTAATAGGTGTAGCTCGTCACGTCCGCGACGTCGGCGCGCGGGCCATCGACCGTGAGCACCTGTCCGTTCGCGTTGTAGGTGTAGCTCCAGGTACGCCCCAAACCCACCGGCGTCGCCGCAAGGCCCTGGCTGCCATCCAGGTCGGTCGTCGCCCGCACCGTCTTCGAGCACAGCACCCCCGGCACCCGCGTGCCATCGGGCCTGGAGCCGCACCGCGCACCGCCGTCGCCGTTGTAGACGTAGCTCGTGATCCGCAGCGGCTCGGCCACCCGCATCATCAGGCGGAAGGTCGGGTGCCACTCGGTCGTGACCGTGCGCGTCTGCGGCGTCGTTCCGCCACCGGAGGTGAGTCCCTCGATGCGCCGCGTTTCGAGATTGCGCGCAAGGTCATAGGCGTACTCTGCGCGATTGCCGTTCCAGTCCGTGCGCGACGTCGCGTTTCCCTGATCGTCGTACGTCGCCGATGCCGGGCCGCAGCTCGGGCAGACGGATCCGGCGATCGTGACGCTCTTGGGAACGCCCTGCACGTTCGCAAAGCCGTAGCTGCTCTGCGCACCAAGGGGATTCGTGACCGTAACGGAAAAATCCGGGTTGAGCGTCAGGTCGAATCGGTCGACGCCGCCGGCGTGCTCGCTGCGGTACGCGCGGTTCGCGGCGTCATACCAGAAGGTCGCGAAGCGATCGCCGTTCTCGTCCGTGATTCCGGTGAGCAGACCCTGGGCCGGGGCAGTATCCGCATAGGCGGATTCGTTGTAGTGGTATGTGCGAGCCCGCCCATCCGGATAGGTCACCGCACTCAGCGTCCATTGAGCGTCGTACGCATACAGGGTGTTCCCACCCGCCGGATCGGTCATCCGAACAAGGTAACCGTAGCCGTCGTAGCCGAAGCTGAGCGACCGGCCGAATGAATCGGTGACATGCAGCAGCAGACCGGCGGGTAGCGGCGTCGAGGTTCCTTCGATAACGCCGCCGCCGGGCGGATGGGCCGTCCCATCGCTGTAGCTGAGCGCCTGCGTCAGGCCCGAGCGTGTCGTGATGCTTGTCAGTCGCCCTGCCGCGTCGAAGGTTTCAAGTTCCTCATTCGCCTGCGTCGTCAACGCCCATCCGACGGTGACGTTGTTCGCATCGGCAATGCGCGCCAGGCGGTGGGAGACATCGATGTCCGACGCGTACAGGCCGTTGTACAGGCGATAGAAATCGAGCACCTGTCCGTCGCCGCGCAGCGCCCGAATGAGCACCTCGCTCTGCGAAATCACGAGCCTGCGCTCGTAGGAGTGGCGCCATCTGCGACCGATCCGCTGGCCGTCGTCGTCCGTGCTGTTGTAGGTGCGCTCGAATGCGAGCGGAAAGGGCACCGTCGCGCGGTAGTCGCGCTCGACCTGCAGCTTGTTTCCGATCGCGATACTGATCGGGTTCGCACAGTTCGGCGTGATGCACGCATTGCCCTGCGCTTTGGCGGTGCTGTAAACGCCCGCCGGCGGTGGCGACCCGCAGGTCGGACGACCGTCGGGATCGAGTCCCGCGCCTTGACCGAGTAACACTCCGCAGCGGTACTCCGCTTTGACGCGGTTTGCGGGATTCGTATCGATCGGAAAACCAGGCCTCAGGCAAACCGGGGGGCCGTGCTCCCCCTGCGGCGATGGCGATCGACCGTTCACCCACGTGCCCGCGAATAGGGCGGCGCCGCCCGTCGCGGTCTTGCAGTAGTGGCTGGCGGGCGTGGTCGGTTCGAGCTGCTCGCCATTAGGTCCCGGGCCGGGCGGCGTGGGAAAGTTATCGTTGGCGTAGATGGTGACCGGCTTGTACTGGGACGTCGCGGACGGCGCATAGCCCAGGAACAAGGCCCCTGCCAGGACGAGAAGGCCGAGCGCCGGATTTCTTCCGCGTGCTTTCGCGTTCTGTTCGCCGCGCAGCGGATTTATGCGCGCGTCCATGAATTGCTCGTTGCGCGCACCCCGCCCCAGCCGGTGCCGAGAGGAAATCCCGTCATCGTCCCCAACCTCCTCCCCAACAACCGGGAGAACGTTTTGCACGTGCGGCGCCGCAAGAGAACGGGCCGCTCGCGATGAACCTTAGGACAAAGCGTCGTCGGCCAACATTGCCCGTTCAGGCTAGGAGAAAGTTCCCAAGCGCTGCCCGGATGACGGCACAACTCGAGGGGAAAGCGCGGTCAGTCGAGTTGCCGCGCCGTGTAGTGGCTACTGGCGGAAGGGGAGGGATTCGAACCCTCGAAGGCTTGCGCCTTGCCGGTTTTCAAGACCGGTGCATTCGACCACTCTGCCACCCTTCCCGGTGACCCTTGAATCTCGCCGATTGGGCGCCATTTTCCGTGCTATGCGGCGAACTCGCCAGCCGCAAGTAACCCAGTGTAACAATAGGGGTTTTACGGTTGAAACTTCGCCGTCTTTTGATAGTCTTACCACCCGTGCGGAATGTTCCGCCCAAGGAGGAAATCTGAATGCAACCTGAACTGAAGCCTGTGCGTACCGACGATTCGCGTTTCGGCAGTGGCGCCCCGTACGCGGCCGGCGCCGGCGTCGCGATCTCGCCGGAAGCGCAGAAGGTCATGCGCAACACCTACCTGCTGCTCGCCGTGACGATGATTCCGACCATCGGCGGTGCGCTGCTCGGCATGGCCACGGGCGGCATCATCCTGCAGAGCCCGATCATGAGCAGCCTGATCATGCTTGCTGCGGTGGTCGGCCTGCAGTTCGCGATCGCCAAGTTCCGCAACAGCGGAGTCGGGGTGGCGCTGCTGCTGCTGATGACCGGCATTCTCGGCTGGTGGCTGGGGCCGATCCTGAACTTCGCGCTCGCGCTGAAGAACGGCATGCAGCTGGTCGGCTACGCCGCGGCGGGTACCGGGGTGATCTTCTTCACCATGGGTGCCATTGCGACGACGACCAAGCGCGACTTCAGCTTCATGGGCAAGTTCCTCTTCGTCGGCATGATCGCGCTGCTGGTGGCGATGATCGCCAACATGTTCCTGCAGATCCCGGCGCTCGCGCTGACGATCTCGACGCTGGTGATCGTGGTGTTCTCGCTGTTCCTGCTCTACGACCTCAACCGCATCGTGCGCGGCGGCGAGACGAACTACATCATGGCGACGACGGGCGTGTACATGAGCCTGTTCAACATCTTCGTCAACCTGCTGCACCTGCTGATGGCGCTCGCGGGTCAGCGCGACTGACGCAGCGTTAACGCGACCAGAAAAGGGCGCCTGCGGGCGCCCTTTTCATTTGCGCGCCGGGTCCTCGCTCATCTCTCGAACAACGCGATCGACTCGACGTGCGCGGTGTGGGGGAACATGTTCACCACGCCGGCCGCCTCGAGCCGGTAGCCCTGCACAGTGACGAGAAACCCGGCGTCGCGCGCCAGCGTCGCCGGGTCGCAGGAGACGTAGACGATGCGGCGCGGCAGGGGCTCGGAGAGCGCCTTCACCACGTCCATCGCGCCCGCACGCGGCGGATCGATCAGAACCTTGTCGAATGGCGCCACCGCCGCGAGGGACGCCGCGACGTCCTCGTACAGATTGGCCTCTCGGAAACTGACCTGATGTTCGCCCAGGCCGTTGGCCGCCGCGTTCTCGCGCGCGCACGCGATGAGTGGCGCGCTGCTTTCCAGGCCGACCACCGTGGCACCGCTGCGCGCGATCGGCAGGCTGAAATTGCCCAGCCCGCAAAACAGGTCGGCAATGCGTTCGCCGGGGGCAGGCGCGAGCAGGCTGAGCGCGCGGTGCACCAGGGCGCGGTTCACCGGGTGGTTGACCTGGGTGAAGTCGGTGGGCCGAAAACCGATTCGCAGGCCGAACTCGGGCAGCGCGTAATCGAGCACGGGCCCGCTCACCGGATGGAACGGCTGCGCCGTCGCGGGACCGCCCGGCTGCAGCCAGGCCCAGATGCCGTGCTGCTCGGCGAACGCGCGCAGCGCGTCCTCGTCCTGCGACGAAAGCGGCTCGAGGTTGCGGAATACCAGCGCGGTCACGCGGTCTCCCACCGCGACCTCGATCTGCGGCAGACGCTCGCGGATCGACAGCCCGTCGATGAGGTCACGCAAGGGACGGATGAGCGCCGATACGGCGCCCGGCAGCACTTCGCAGCTTTCCATGTCGACCGCGTAGTGCGAGCGCCGCTCATGGAAGCCCACCAGGGCGCCGCCCTTTTTCGCCACCCAGCGCGCCGTCATGCGCGCGCGGTGGCGGTAGCCCCATTCCGGCCCGTACAGGATCGGCAGCAGAGTGCGCGGACGCACCTTGCCGATGCGCGCAAAGGCCTCCTCGAGCCCGCGCTGCTTGGCCGCCATCTGGGTCTGCGCATCGGCATGCTGGGTGGCACAACCACCGCACAGGCCGAAGTAACGGCAGCGCGGCGTGCGCCGCCCGGACGCAGCGTGGTGCACGGTCTGCGCCTGCATCAGGTCGAACGACGGCTTGCTGCGCAGGACGACGGCCTCGACCCGCTCGCCCGCCAGCGCGCCGTCGACGAAGACCACCTTGCCCTCGGCGTTGCGCCCGACGCCGCGGCCCTCGGCGCTGAGCGAATCGATCGAGACGCTGATCGGGGTGCGCCGCTTCACCGCCTCAGGCCAGCGGGTCGTTCCAGCGCTCGAGGAACTCCGCCCAGTGCGCGCCGCGCTGCTTCTCGACGAAGCCACGCAGCAGCGCGCATTCGCGCCGGTAGTGCTCGATGCTGTAGATGCCGCGCAGGCGCTGGAAGCGCAGGAACAGCAGGTAGGTATTCGCCGCGTCGGCTTCGCAGTAGTCGCGGATGCCCTGGATGTCGCCTGCCTGGAATCGCGTCCACACCGCGCCGCCTTCCATGCCCAGCTTGCCCGGGAAGCCGGCCAGGCGCGCCACCTCGTCGAGCGGTGCGTTGTTGCGCGGCTGGTACATCGCCAGCACGTCCATCAGGTCGATGTGCCGCGCGTGGTAGCGGCTGACGTAGTTGTTGTAGCGGAAGTCGCGGTCGTCGTCGCCCTGCTCCCAGAAGCGCGCAGCGTGCACGCCGTGCATCAGGCCGCGATAGTTGAGCACCGGCAGATCGAAGCCGCTGCCGTTCCAGGACACGAGCTGCGGCGTGTAGCGTTCGACGCCGTCGAAAAAGCGCTGGATCGCCGCGGCCTCGTCCTCCTCGGGCGCGCCGATCGACCAGACCTTCAAGCCGGTCTCGTCACGCATCACGCAGGAGATCACCAGCACGCGGTGCTGGGGCGGGGCGAGAAAATCGTTGCCGGTCTGCGCGCGGCGCTTCTGGAACGCAACCTCGGCGACCTCGGCGTCCGACAGCTCATCGGGCAGCTCGTGCAGCCGCCGCATCCCCGCGCAGTCGGGGATGGTTTCGATGTCGAATGCCAAGATGGGTGTCATACGCGCGGCTCCGGGGTCAGACCCCTGTGGATAACATCAGCGAAGGCGGCAGGAGAGTTATCCACAGGGGTCTGACCCCATTATTCGTAAACGCCGGTCGAGAGATAGCGGTCACCGCGATCGCAGACGATGCTGACGATGACGGCGTTGCGCAGGGTCTCGGCGACGCGCAGGGCGACGTGCATCGCGCCGCCCGAGGAGACGCCGGCGAAGATGCCCTCTTCGCGCGCCATGCGCCGCATCATGTCCTCGGCCTCGGCCTGGCCGACGGACTCGATGCGGTCGACCCGCGAGCGATCGTAGATCTTCGGCAGGTAGGCCTGCGGCCACTTGCGGATGCCGGGAATCTGCGCGCCCTCTTCCGGCTGGCAACCGACGATCTCGATCGCCGGGTTCTTTTCCTTGAAGAAGCGCGAGCAGCCCATGATGGTTCCGGTGGTGCCCATGCTGGAGACGAAATGCGTGATGCGGCCCTCGGTGTCGCGCCAGATCTCCGGCGCGGTGGTCTCGTAGTGCGCGAGCGGATTGTCGGGGTTGGCGAACTGGTCGAGCATCACGCCCCTGCCTTCGGCCACCATCCGGTCGGCGAGGTCGCGCGCCCCTTCCATGCCGCCGGCCTGCGGCGTGAGCACGATTTCCGCGCCGAACGCCCGCATGGTCTGGCGCCGCTCGACCGACAGGTGCTCGGGCATGATCAGCAGCATGTGGTAGCCGCGCAGCGCCGCCGCCATGGCGAGGCCGATGCCGGTGTTGCCGCTCGTCGGCTCGATCAGGGTGTCGCCGGGCTTGATCTCGCCGCGCGCCTCGGCGTGCCGGATCATCGAGATCGCCGGCCGGTCCTTCACCGAACCCGCCGGGTTGTTGCCCTCGAGCTTGGCGAGCACCACGTTGCCGCGCCGCGCGTTCGCCTCGCCCGGCAGGCGCTGCAGCCGCACCAGCGGGGTTTCGCCGATGAAGTCTTCCAGCGTGCGCTTCATGCGGCGCCGCGCGCGCCCAGCAGCTCGCCGACGTAGGCGCCCACGCCCTGCTCCACCGACATGAACTCGCCCGCGTAGCCCGCCGCACGCAGCTGCGAAAGGTCGGCCTCGGTATAGCTCTGGTATTTGCCGACCAGCTGGCTGGGGAACGGCACATACTCGATCAGCCCCTCGGCCACCACGTCCTCGAGCGCCAGCGCCGCCTCACCGCGTGCCGCACGCACGCCGTTCACCACCGCGCGCGCCACGTCGTTGAAGGTCTGCGCCCGCCCGGTGCCGCAGTTGTAGATGCCGGAGGCATCCCGGCCGCCGAGAAAGTGCATGTTGACCGCGACCACGTCGTCGACGTGGACGAAGTCGCGCCGCTGCTCGCCGTCGCCATAGCCCGCCGAGCCGACGAACAGCTTCACCTTGCCCGCGTCGAGAAACTGGTTGAAGGCGTGATAGGCGACCGAGGCCATACGCCCCTTGTGCGCCTCGTTCGGGCCGTAGACGTTGAAGTAGCGAAAGCCGACCACCGGTGCGCTGCGGCGTGCCAGCCGGCGACGCACATGCTGGTCGAAGAGAAATTTCGAATAGCCGTAGACGTTGAGCGGCGCTTCAAAGCGGCGCTCCTCGCGGAACACGGGCCCGGCGCCATAGACGGAGGCCGAGGAGGCGTAGAGGTACGGCACCTCCTCGTCCTGGCACCAGTCGAGCAGGACGCGTGAATAGCGGTAGTTGTTGTCCATCATGTAGCGGCCGTCGCTCTGCATCGTGTCCGAGCAGGCGCCCTGATGCAGCACGGCGTCGACCGTGTCCTCGAACTGCCCGGCGAGCAGCCGCTCGAGGAACTCTCGCTTGTCGAAGTAGTCCGCGATCTCGCCGGGCACCAGGTTGCGAAACTTGTCCGCATTCTCCAGGTTGTCGACGGCGATGATGTCGGTCACGCCACGTTGGTTGAGGCCCGCGATGATGCGGGAGCCGATGAATCCGGCGGCGCCGGTGACGACGGTGTACATGGCCCTGTTCTATCCGAGAAGTTCTTCGCGCGTCGCCACCGCGGTTCCCAGCTTGCCGACGACGATGCCGGCTGCGCGGTTCGCGATGCGCATCGCGTCCTCCAGCGTCGCGCCCGCCGCGATCATCACGCCGAGCGCGGCGATCACCGTGTCGCCCGCGCCGCTCACATCGTACACTTCACGCGTTTCCGCCGGGATGTGCAGCACACCGCCCTCGCGGAACAGCGACATGCCATGCTCGCTGCGCGTGACGAGCAGCGCCTCGAGCGCGAGTTCCGCGCGCAGGCTTTCCGCCCGGCGCAGGAGGTCATCCTCGTCCTTCCAGGTGCCGACCACTTCGCGCAGCTCGGCGCGGTTCGGCGTGACGATGGTCGCGCCGCGATAACGCGCGTAATCGTCGCCTTTCGGGTCGACCAGCACCGGGCGCCCCGCTTCTCGCGCGAGCCGGATCATGCGCTCGATGTGCGTCAGCCCGCCCTTGCCGTAATCCGACAGGATGACCGCGTCGCAGGCCGGCAGCGCCTGCTCGAACTCGGCCAGCTTGGAGGCCAGCACCTCATTGGACGGCGGCGTCTCGAAATCGATCCTGATGAGTTGCTGCTGGCGCGCGATCACGCGCAGCTTGACGGTCGTCGGCATCGCCGCGTCGGTGTGAAAGCTCGCGCGCACGCCGGCGGCCTCGACGAGCGCCGCGAGCCGCCGGCCGTGCTCGTCTCCGCCGATCACCGAAAGCAGCTGCGCCGAGGCACCGAGCGCCACGCAGTTGCGCGCGACGTTCGCCGCCCCGCCCGGCCGCGCCTCTTCGCGCTCGACCAGCACCACCGGCACCGGCGCCTCCGGCGAGACGCGCGAGGCGTCGCCGAACCAGTAGCGGTCGAGCATGACATCGCCCACGATCAGCACGCGCGCATGCGCGGTCGCGGGGATGGGGGGCGTGGGCGCCGCGCGGGGTTCGCTCATGCCGCGGGGCGACCGATCGGGACGTATTCGATGCCGTGGGCGCGCACCACCGCCGGATCGTACAGATTGCGCCCGTCGAAGATCAGCGCCGTCTTCATGCGCCGCGCGAGCCCGGCGAAATCCGGCGCACGGAATTCCTGCCACTCGGTGACGATGGCGAGCGCATCGACCCCCTCGGTCGCGGCCGGACCGGATTCGACGATTTCCACCTGCGGCACCTCGGCATAGAGCCGCTCGGCCTCCGGACCGGCCACCGGGTCGTAGGCCCGCACCTGGGCTCCCGCCGCGACCAGCGCGTCGATCAGCACCCGGCTCGGGGCCTCGCGCATGTCATCGGTGTTGGGCTTGAACGCGAGCCCCCAGACGGCGATGCGGCGGCCGTGCAGGTCGGCGCCGAGGCGCGCGACGATCTTCTCGCCGAGGAGCTGCTTCTGCGCCTGATTCACGCGCTCGACGGCACCGAGGATCTGCAGCGGGACGCCCGCGCTGCGTCCGGTGTGCTGCAGCGCGCGGATGTCCTTCGGGAAGCAGGAACCGCCGAAGCCGGCGCCCGGGTAGAGGAACTGGAAGCCGATCCGCGGATCCGAGCCGATGCCGCGGCGCACCTCCTCGATGTCTGCGCCGATGTTCTCGGCCAGCCGGGCGATCTCGTTCATGAACGAGATGCGCGTCGCGAGCATCGCGTTGGCCGCATACTTGGTCAGCTCGGCCGAGCGCACGCGCATCAGCATCACCCGCTCGTGATTGCGCTGGAAGGGCGCGTACAGCTGGCGCAGCAGCTGCGTCGCGCGCGCGTCGTCGGAGCCGATGACGATCCGGTCGGGGCGCATGAAATCCTCGACCGCCGCGCCTTCCTTGAGAAATTCCGGGTTCGACACCACGCTGAAGGGAATCTCACGCCCGCGCTGCGCCAGCGCCTCGGCGACCACCGCGCGCACCCGGTCCGCCGTGCCGACCGGCACGGTGGACTTGTTGACGATCACCCGGTAGCCCTCCATCGAGCGGCCGATGGCGCGCGCCGCATCGAGGACGTAGCGCAGGTCGGCACTGCCATCCTCGTCCGGCGGCGTACCGACCGCGATGAACTGCAGCTCGCCGTGCGCGACGCTCGCCGCGACGTCGGTCGAGAACACCAGCCGCCCGGCGGCACGGTTGCGCTGCACGACCGCCTCCAGTCCGGGCTCGAAGATCGGGACGCGACCCGCGTTGAGCGAGGCGATTTTCGCGGCATCGACGTCCAGGCACAGCACCTGGTTGCCCATGTCCGCAAGGCAGGCCCCGGTGACCAGGCCGACGTAGCCGCTGCCGATGATGGTGATGTTCATGAGCTGAGCTCGAACTCCTCGGAACGGACCGGCGGGAACGTCTCCCAGCCGCCGCAGGCGGGACACTGCCAGTGAAACTGGCGCATCTTGAAGCCGCACTGCGCGCAGCGATAGCGCGCCAGGCGGCGCGTGTGACCGTGCACCAGATTGCGCATCAGCTCGAGATCGCGGCGTCGCTCGGGCGACGATGCACCGACGATCTCGGCCTCGAGCAGATGGTCGAGGCCGAGCAGCGTCGGGTTGCGCCGCAGCTCGTCGCGCACCAGACGATAGGCCGCGTCCGCACCCTCGGTCTCGAGCACGCTCTGGAACACGGTGTCGAGCAGGTCGGGCGAGGGGTAGCGCTCGAGGTAGCCGAGCAGCAGGCGCAGCCCCTCGTCGCCCCGCCCCAGCTCACGGTGCGTCTCGAGCATGCGCTGCCCGACCAGCGCGAGGTGCGCGGGGCTTTGCGCCTCGATACGCATCCACAGCGCCAGCGCCTCCGGCAGCCGCGCCGCGGCGCGCTCGAGGTCGCCCAGCTGGACGTTGGCGCGCACGCACTTGCGGTTCGCCTCGAGCGCCGCATTCAGCCGCTCGCGCGCCGCGGCCGCGTTCGAGCGCATCGCCTCGCTCGCCGCGAGCTCGCAGTGATACTGGGCGATCTCGCGCGCGCGCGTCTGCCCCGATTCCGCTTCCAGCGCACGCGCGATCTCGATCGCGCGCGTCCATTCCTTTTCCTGCTCGGAGATGCTGAGCAGGTGCACGCGCGCCTGCGGACCGTAAGGGCTGTCGGCAAGCTGCCGGAACGCCTCCTCGGCGCGATCGAGGATCCCCGCCCGCAGGTAATCCTCGCCGAGCGCGGCCAGTGCGGTGCGCCTCTGTTCGGGGCCGAGGTCGACGCGCTCGAGCAGGCTCTGGTGCATGCGGATCGCGCGGTCGTACTCGCCGCGCCGGCGGAACAGGCTGCCGAGGGCAAAATGCAGCTCGATCGTCTCCGGGTCGACCCGCACCACCTCGAGAAACGCGTCGATCGCCTTGTCGGGCTGCTCGTTGAGCAGGAAATTGAGCCCGCGGAAGTACGAGCGCGGCAGCGCACGCGACTCGGTGACCAGGTGCTTGATATCGATGCGCGCGGCCAGCCAGCCCAGGCCGAAGAGGATCGGGATCCCGAGCAGCCACCAGATCTCGAACTCCATCGCGGCGGCCCGGCTTAGGCGTCGATGACGGGCGGTGCGGCCTGCGGTTCGCGCGCGGCGATCGGGGCGTGCTGACGTGACTCACGCCGCAGTCGCGCGATCTCGCGCCGTTGGCGCATCAGCGTCCCGGCAGTCGCGGCGATGCCGAACAGCGCCCCGACTGCCAGCGCGCCGAACAGCGCCACGACGAGAGGCGCCTGCCACGCGAGGTCGAAGTAGAACTGCAGCGTGACCGGATCCGTGTTCTTCACCGCGAACGCCAGCAACACGATGAACAGGATCAGCCTGACGGTCCAGGTGAGGAATCTCATGCTCGGCAGCTCGGCGCGTCCCGGGCCATCAGAATGCGCCCGGCGCGCGCCTGGTTTGCAGCTCGTCTCGTTTAGGGCGCCGGTTGAGGCTCCATCGCCTCGTCCGAGCCTTGTTGATCGGCGTACTGCGCATCCACCCGCTCGCGCAGCTCCTTGCCGGCCTTGAAGTGCGGCACGTACTTGTCGGGCACGTGCACCTTCTCGCCCGATTTCGGGTTACGCCCGACGCGCGGAGGGCGGTAGTTGAGGCCGAAGCTGCCGAAGCCCCGGATCTCGATGCGATTGCCAGACAGCAGCGCCTGCCCCATCGCGTCGAGGATCATCTTGACCGCGTACTCCGCATCCTTCGCCACCAGCTGCGGATAGCGCTGCGCAAGACGCGCGATCAGCTCGGATTTCGTCATCTACCCCTCCCGCAGGCGCATCGCTCGCCCCATCCCGGCACGCCCGAGTTATTGCTCGGGATTGCGATTGTCGAGCTTCGCACGCAGCAGTGCGCCCAGGTTGGTGCTGCCGGCCGCGCTCGCCGCCTGCTCGCTGCGCAGCTGCTTCATGGCATCGGTTTCCTCGGAGATATCCTTCGCCTTCACCGACAGGTTGATCGAGCGGTTCTTGCGATCGACGTTGGTGATCATCGCCTGAACCGTATCGCCCTCCTTGAGGTGAGTGCGCAGGTCTTCGACCCGGTCGCGCGAGAACTCGGAGGCGCGCAGATAGCCGTCGACCTCCGAGGTCAGGCCGATCACCGCGCCCTTGGCGTCGACCGACTTGACCACGCCCTCGATGACGCTGTTCTTCTCGTTGCTGGCGATGAAGTTGGTGAACGGATCGCCCTCGAGCTGCTTGATGCCGAGCGAAATGCGCTCGCGCTCCACGTCGATGGCGAGCACCACCGCCTCGAGCTCGTCACCCTTCTTGAATCGCTTGACCGCCTCTTCGCCCACATCGGACCACGACAGGTCGGACAGATGCACCAGGCCGTCGATGCCGCCGACCAGGCCGACGAACACGCCGAAGTCGGTGATCGACTTGATCTGGCCGCTGACGCGATCGCCCTTCTTGAACTCGCGCGCGAAATCATCCCAGGGGTTCGGCAGGCACTGCTTCATGCCGAGCGAAATGCGGCGGCGATCCTCGTCGATCTCGAGAATCATCACCTCCACCTCGTCGCCGACCTGCGTCACCTTGGACGGATGCACGTTCTTGTTGGTCCAGTCCATCTCGGAGACGTGCACCAGGCCCTCGATGCCTTCCTCGACCTCGACGAACGCGCCGTAGTCGGTGAGATTGGTGACCTTGCCGAACAGACGCGTGCCCTGCGGGTAGCGCCGCCCGATGCCGACCCAGGGATCCTCGCCGAGCTGCTTCAGGCCGAGCGAGACACGGTTCTTCTCCGCGTCGAACTTGAGCACCTTCGCGGTGACCTCGTCACCCACGTTGAGCACTTCCGAGGGATGCTTGACCCGGCGCCAGGCCAGATCGGTGATGTGCAGCAGGCCGTCGATGCCGCCCAGGTCGACGAACGCGCCGTAATCGGTGATGTTCTTCACGATGCCCTTGACGATCGCGCCTTCGGACAGGGTCGACAGCAGCGCTTCGCGCTCGGCGCCGGCGGTCTCCTCGAGCACCGCGCGCCGCGAGACCACGACGTTGTTGCGCCGGCGGTCGAGCTTGATGACCTTGAACTCCATCTGCTTGCCCTCGAAGGGCGTGGTGTCCTTGACCGGACGCAGATCGACCAGCGAGCCGGGCAGGAAGGCACGAATGCCCGCGATCATGACGGTCAGACCGCCTTTCACCTTGCCGGAGATCACGCCCTCGACCTTGTCGCCGTTTTCGAGCGCTTTTTCGAGATCCATCCAGGCGGCGAGGCGCTTGGCCTTTTCGCGCGACAGGCGCGTTGCGCCGAATCCGTCCTCCAGCGCCTCGATGGACACGGAGACGAAATCGCCCGGCTTGACATCGACCTCGCCCGCGTCGTTGCGGAATTCTTCGATCGCAATGACGCTTTCGGACTTGAGGCCGGCGTTGACGATGACGACGTTGGGATCGACGCTGACGACTTCGGCGGTGATGACCTCGCCGACGCGCATCTCCTTGCGGTGGATGCTTTCTTCGAACAGTGCGGCGAAGGATTCGTTTTCGGACGGATGAGAAACAGCGGGAGAAGCCATAAGGAGTTAGGAGAAAAACCTTTTTGCCGCCCATCCGCATGGGAGGGGTCGGGTCAAGTTGTCGACACGGACTGCCGCAAAGCGCGCGGCATGCCCACCTAAAATCAGCATCGGGCGAGTCGTTTCAGCTTTGAAATCAACCACTCGCACCACGCTGCCCTGCCCGCCACCAGTTCAGCACCGTTTCAACCACCGCGTCGACCGGTAGCGAAGAGCACTCGAGCGCTCTCGCATCGGCCGCACGCTTGAGTGGCGCAACGGCCCTGGCGGTGTCACGCGCGTCGCGCGCAGCCAGGTCACGGGAAAGGGCGCGCAGGTTAGCATGGATTCCTTTTTGTTTCAACTGGTTATATCGGCGGCGGGCCCGCTCGTCGGCCGAGGCGGTCAGGAACACCTTGAGCGCCGCGTCGGGGAACACCACGCTGCCCATATCGCGGCCGTCGGCGACCAGGCCGGGCGGGCGCCGGAACCCGCGCTGGCGCGCGAGCAGCGCGCTGCGCACCGCCGGGTGCTGCGCGACCCGTGAGGCGCGCTCGCCGCAGCGCTCGTCGTACAGCGCCAGGCTGACATCCTCCCCGTCGAGCACCACGCTGTCCCCGGAAAAGCGCACATCGAGCGTCTCGGCTAGCCGCGCGAGGCCCGCCGCGTCGTCGGGCGCGAGCCCGGTCCTGAGCGAGGCGAGCGCGACCAGCCGGTACAGGGCGCCGCTCTCCAGGTAATGGAAGCCGAGCGCCTGCGCCACGCGCTTGGCGACCGTGCCCTTGCCCGAGGCCGAGGGCCCGTCGATCGCGATCACGGGCACGCTCATGCCGGCGCCACGATCGACGCCAGGGCGTCGAAGTACCCGGGGAAGGTCTTCGCCACGCAGTCGGGGTCGTTGACCCGCACCGCCACCCCGCCGAGCGTGGCGAGCGCAAGGCTCATCGCCATGCGGTGATCGTCATAGGTGTCGACGGTCGCGGGGCGCAGCCGATCGGGCGGCGTGATGCGCAGGCCGTCCGGACGCTCGTCGACCTGGGCGCCGAATTTGCGCAGCTCGGTGGCCATGGCGGCGATGCGATCGGTTTCCTTGACGCGCCAGCTGGCGATATTGCGCAGCGTGCTGGGGCCGCGCGCGAACAGCGCCGCGACCGCCGCGGTCATCGCCGCGTCCGGGATGTGATTCAGGTCGAGATCGAACGGCGCGAGCGGCGCCTGGCCGCGCACTTCGACCCAGTCGGGTCCTGCCGTCACCTCGGCGCCCATCTTCTCGAGCACCTCGATGAACGCCAGGTCACCCTGGATGCTGTCACGGCCGACGCCTTCGACGCGCACCGGTCCGCCGGCAATGGCGCCGGCGGCGAGGAAATACGAGGCCGACGAGGCATCGCCTTCGACGTGGAGCACCCCCGGCGAGCGATACGGCCCGGCCGGAACGCGAAATGCGCGCCAGTCGTCCCGCTGCACCTGGATGCCGAAACGCGCCATCAGCTTGAGGGTGATCTCGACGTACGGCTTCGAAATCAGCTCACCGGCCACCTCGACCACGCTCGGCGCCGCGCGCATCGGCAGCGCCATGAGCAGCGCAGTCAGGAACTGCGAGGACACGTCGCCGCGCACCGTGACCGGCGCGTCGGCTCGCCGGGCCGCGGGCGCGCCCGGGTGGATCGCGAGGGGCGGGAAACCCTCGGCGCCAAGATAGTCGATGCGCGCGCCGAGCTGGCGCAGGGCGTCGACCAGGTCGCCGATCGGGCGCTCGTGCATGCGCGCAACCCCCGAGAGGCGGTACTCGCCGCCGGTGAGCGCCAGCACCGCGGTCAGCGGGCGGAACGCCGTTCCCGCGTTACCGAGAAAAAGCGTCGCCTCGCGCACGCTCGGCACGCCCCCCGCGCCGTGTACGCGCAGCGCGTCGCCGTCCGGCTCGCAGCGCACCGCGAGGCGCGCCAGCGCCTCGCGCATGACTCTCGTGTCGTCGGCCTCGAGCAGGCCGACAAGCCGCGTGTCCCCGCGCGCGAGCGCGGCGAGCAGCAAGGCGCGGTTGGAAATGCTTTTCGAGCCCGGCAGCCGGATCGTCCCCGCGACGCGTTTGACGGGACCGAGCTCCAGCGTGCGCATGATGCGGGGACGCGGTGCCTAGCGCGGCTTCGCGGCGCCCTTGTTCGCGCGCCGCAGCCAGGCGATGCGCGCGTCGCGCGCCACCGTGAACGCCTGCTCGAGCGCCGCGCCGTCGCCTCGCTCGAGCATCTTGCGCAGTGCGCCGAGCGCGTCCTCGTAGCGCAGGCACTCGGCCTGCAGCAGGTCGCGGTTCGCCATACAGATGTCGCGCCACATCTCCGGATGACTCGAGGCGATGCGCGTGAAATCGCGGAACCCGGCACCGGCATTGTCGAACAGCTGGTCGCGGTCCTCGCGCCCGGCAAAGGCGTGCACCAGCGCGTAGGCGAGCAGGTGGGGCAGATGGCTGACCGCCGCGAACACCGCGTCATGCACCTCCGGCGTGAGGCGCGAAACCTGCGCGCCGCAGGCCTTCCACGCCGCCTCCACCCGCGCGACGCTCTCGGCGGCGTTTTCCTCGAATGGGGTGAGGATGACGCGCTTGCCGCGAAACAGGTCGGCACGCGCCGCGACCACGCCACTGGCCTCGGCGCCCGCGATCGGATGGCCGGGGACGAACTGGGCCGCGCGCGCGCCGAGCGCACGGCGCGCGGCGGCCGCGGCGTCGCGCTTGGTACTGCCGGCGTCCGTCAGCAGCACGCCGGGCGCGAGACGCGGCGCGAGCGCGGCGAGGATGTCGGGCGTCTGCGCGACCGGTGCCGCGAGCAGCACGAGGTCCGCGCCCTGCGCGGCCTGCGCCGGGTCCGACGCCTCTGCGTCGATCACGCCGAGCGCGCGTGCACGCGCGAGATTGTCCGGGTTGCGACCGACACCGACGATCGAGCCGCAGGCGCCCGCCGCCTTGAGGGCCAGCGCGAACGATCCGCCGATCAGGCCGACGCCGATGATCGCGACACGCTCGAACTGCGCGCTCATTCCTTGAGGCTGGCGGCCAGCGCGGCGAGAAAGCGCGCGTTTTCGTCGGCCGTGCCAACCGAGACGCGCAGATGCTCCGGCAGCCCGTAGCTCGCCACCGGCCGCACGATGACGCCGCGCTTGAGCAGACGCTTGTAGATGTCGGCGGCCTTGCCGACGCGTACCGTCAGAAAGTTGCCGAAGGAAGGGATCGCGTCCAGGCCGAGCGCCTCGACGCCGTCGCCGAGCTGGCGCAGGCCCTTCAGGTTTTCGGCATAGCTGCGCGCGACGAACTCCATGTCGTCCAGCGCCGCGGTCGCCGCCACGAGCGCGAGACTGTTGACGTTGAAGGGCTGGCGCACGCGGTTCATGATGTCGGCCAGCGCCGGATGCACCAGGCCGTAACCGACGCGCAGCCCGGCCAGCCCGTAGGCCTTGGAAAACGTGCGCACGATGACCAGGTTGGGGTAGCGCTTGAGCCACTTCACCGAGTCGTATTTCGACTCCAGCGGCAGGTACTCGTTGTACGCCTCGTCGAGCACCACCAGGACGCGTTGCGGCACTGCCTGCAGCAGCGCTTCGATTTCGCTCGCCGGCGCGAAGGTGCCGGTCGGATTGTTCGGATTCGCGATCCACAGCACCCGCGTATCGGCCTCGACCGCCTTGGCCATCGCGGCCAGATCGTGGCCGAACTGCTTCGCCGGAACGACGATCGAGCGCGCGCCACGCGCCTGCGTCGCCAGCGGGTACACGGCGAAGGCGTGCGCCGACAAGACCGCCGAGCGCTCGGGGCCGAGGAACGCCAGCGAGACCAGTTCGAGGACGTCGTTCGAGCCGTTACCCAGGACGATCGCGTTCATGTCCAGGCCGAAGCGCGCCGCGAGCGCGGCCTTCAGCTCGAAGCCATTGCCGTCCGGATAGCGGCAGATCTCGCCAAGCGCGGCGTCGATTGCGGCGCGCGTGCGCGGCCCGATGCCGAGCGGGTTTTCGTTCGACGCGAGCTTGACCACCGCGGCCTCGTCGAGGCCGAGCTCGCGCACCAGCTCGGATATCGGCTTGCCCGGCTGGTAGGGCGCGATCGAGCGCACATACTCCGGCGCCAGCGCGGTGAGTTCGTTGACTTTGGACAGGGGAGCATTCATCGGACGGTCGACTCCAGCGCGGCGCGTTAGCTGCTCGCGGCCAGCGGATAGGAACCCAGCACCTTGAGGAAGGGCGCAAGCGCAGCCAGCTCTTTCAGCGCCGCGGCCACCGGCGGATCGTTGCGATGGCCCTCGAGATCGACGAAAAAATGGTACTCCCACTTGCCGATGCGCATCGGGCGCGATTCGAGCCGGCTCATGCTGACGCCGTGCTTGGCAAGCGGGCTGAGCAGCGCATGCACCGCGCCCGGACGATTCGGCGCCGACATCACCAGCGAGGTGCCGTCGCGCCCGCTTGCGGCCGGCTCTTCGTCCCCGAGTACGAGGAAGCGCGTGCGGTTGTTGGGGTCGTCTTCGATGTTGGTCGCCACCAGGCGCAGCCCGTAGCGGGCCGCGGCGATCTCCGGCCCGATGGCGCACACGCCCTCCTCGTCCGCCGCGCGCCGCGCCGCTTCCGCGTTGCTCGACACCGGCACGCGCTCGGCGGTCGGCAGCTGCTGGGCGAGCCAGCGGTGGCACTGCGCGAGCGACTGCGCGTGCGAGTACACCCGCCGCACGCCCTCGAGCGATGCGCCGCGCAGCATCGCGTTCTGGTTGATGCGCAGCACGACCTCGGCGCAGATCTTCTTCGGCGTCGAAAGCAGCAAATCGAGCGTGCGGCCCACGGCACCCTCGGCCGAGTTCTCCACCGGCACCACGGCGTAGCGTGCAGCACCGGTTTCGACGCTGCGGAACACCTCGTCGATCGACGCGCAGGGCAGGCCCTCGATCGACGAACCGAACTGGCGCAGCAGCGCCTGTTCGCTGAACGTGCCCTCCGGTCCGAGGTAGGCGACGCGGATCGCCTCCTCCAGAGAGCGGCAGGCCGAGATGACTTCGCGGAACACCGCGCCGACACCATCGGCGGTCAGTGGACCGGGGTTCTCAGCCGCGACACGGCGCAGGATTTCGGCCTCGCGCTCGGGGCGGTAGGCCTGCGCGCCCTGCTTCAGCGTGCCAATGCGCTGCGCGAGCGCGGCACGCCGGTTGACCAGTGCGAGCAACTCCGCATCGAGCACGTCGATCTCGGTGCGCAGCTTGGCGATGTCGTCCTTGGCCATCGGTTCGATCCGCGAGTCCGGGAATTGTGCGCCGTTATCCGCCTATCGGCTGGTGTCCGCCGCGGCCACCGCCGGCCAGTGCACGTCCGGCCGCAGATCGGGCAGGTAGCGTACGCCAAGCACCCCGCCGATCGCACGCAGGTCGCCCAGCACCGCTTCGCCCACCGGCGTATCGACGTCGACCAGCGTGTAGGCCATTTCGCCGCGCGATTTGTTGAGCATGTTGTGGATGTTGATGCCGCGCGCGCCGAGCGTGTGCGAGATGCCGGCCAGCATGTCGGGCACGTTGGCGTTGGCGATCGCCAGCCGGTAGGGCGACTCGCGCGGCATGCAGGCGTCGGGGAAGTTCACCGCGTTGGTCACGTCGCCATGCTCGAGATAGGCGCGCAGCTGTTCGACCACCATCACGGCGCAGTTCTCCTCGGCCTCGCGGGTCGAGGCGCCGAGATGCGGCAGCGCGATCACGCCCGCCTGTCCCAGCGTCGCCGACGAGGGAAAGTCGGTGACGTAGGCCCCGAGGCGCCGTGCCTGCAGCGCCTGCACCACGGCGGCGTCCTCGACGATCTCTTCGCGCGAGAAATTCAGCAGCACCGCGCCCGGCCGGAGCTGCGCCAGATTCTTCGCGCCAATGAGATGCCGCGTCTGCTCGAGCAGCGGCACGTGCACGGTCACGAAGTCGCTGCCCTTGAGCACTTCGTCGATGCTCCGCGCGCGTCGTACCTGCGACGGCAGGCCCCAGGCGGCATCCACCGTGATCTCCGGGTCGAAGCCCAGCACGCGCATGCCCAGCCGGATCGCGACATCGGCCACCAGGCTGCCGATCTTGCCCAGACCGATGACGCCCAGCGTCTGGCCCGGCAGCTCGACGCCGGCGAAGGCCTTCTTGCCCGACTCGACGCGCTTGCCCAGGTCCGGCGCCATGGGATCCAGCGCGCGCACGAATTCGAGCGCGCCACCGATGTTGCGCGCGGCCATCAGCATGCCGGCGAGCACCAGCTCCTTGACCGCGTTCGCATTCGCGCCGGGCGCATTGAACACCGGGATGCCGCGTACCGACAGTTTCGGCACCGGAATGTTGTTGACGCCGGCGCCCGCTCGGCCGATCGCTTTCAGCTCGGCGCCGAACGCATACGCGTGCAAGTCCCGCGAGCGCAGCAGGATCACGTCGGGCCCCGCGGACTCGCTGACCACCGCATAGCGTTCGCCGGGCAATCCCTTGAGGCCGACCGGCGACACCGGGTCTAAGACCAGGACTTCGGTCTTGCGCGCGGCTGCCTCAGCCACGGCGCGCCTCGAATGCCTGCATGTATTCGATCAGCCTGCGCACGCCCTCGATCGGCATGGCGTTGTAGATTGAGGCGCGCATGCCGCCGACCGAACGATGTCCCTTGAGTTGGAGCAGCCCGCGCTTTTCCGCGCCGTCGAGGAAGGCCGCGTCCAGCTTCGCGTCAGCCAGCGTAAACGGCACGTTCATGCGCGAGCGGTCCTCCGGCGCAACCGGGTTACGGTAGAAACCGCTCGCATCGATGAAATCGTAGAGCAGCTTGGCCTTGGCAATGTTGCGGCGCTCGATCTCGGCGACGCCGCCCAGCTGCTTGAGCCATTTGAACACCAGCCCGGCGACGTAGATCGCGTAGGTCGGCGGCGTGTTGAGCATCGAGGCCGCTTCCGCCTGCTGCTTGTAATCCATCACCGACGGCGTGCCCTTCGCCGCGCGACCGAGCAGGTCCTCGCGCACCACGACGAGCGTCAGCCCGGCCGGGCCGACATTCTTCTGCGCGCCGGCGTAGATCAGCCCGAACTTCGTCACGTCGATTGGCCGCGACAGGAAATGCGAGGAGGCATCGGCGACCAGCGGCAGCCCGCCGCTGTCCGGCGCCCAGTGGAATTCGACGCCGCCGATCGTTTCGTTCGAGCAGTAATGCACGTAGGCGGCATCGCGCCGCAGCGACCACTGCGTCTCGCGCGGTGCGTAGCTGAAGGCGCGGTCCTCGCTCGAGGCGGCAATGTGCACGTCGCACAGCGCGCTCGCCTCCTTCACCGCCTTCTTCGACCACTCGCCCGTGACGATGTAGTCGGCCTTGCCCTTGCCGGCGAGAAGGTTCATCGGCACCTGTGCGAACTGCTGGGTCGCCCCGCCCTGCAGAAACAGCACCTTGTAGTTCGCCGGGATCTCGCGCAGCTCGCGCAGGTCCTGCTCGGCCTGTTCCGCGATCGAGATGAACTCCTTGCCGCGATGGCTCATTTCCATCACGCTCATGCCAGAGCCGTGCCAGTCGAGGATCTCGTCGCCGGCGCGGGCCAACACCTCGTCCGGCAGCACCGCAGGCCCGGCACTGAAGTTGAAGGCGCGCGCCATCAGTGCAGGCCCGAAGGTTCGGTCGGCGCCGACGGCAGGAGCGGCGGCTCGTCCTCGCCGTCGTCGTTTACGCCCGGCGCGCCGTCGTCGTCGCTGCCGTTGCCGTTGCCGCCGTTTTCCGCGTCGCGCTCGACGATGCGTTCGATGCCGGCGAGCGTCTGGCCCTCGTCGAGCGCGATCAGCGTCACGCCCTGCGTGGTGCGGCCCATCGGACGGATCTGGCCGACCTCGGTGCGGATCAGCACGCCACCGGTCGAAATCAGCATCACTTCGTCATGGTCGTCGACCAGCGTTGCGCCCACCAGCCGCCCGTTACGCTCGCTCGCCTGGATCGCGATCATCCCCTGACCGCCGCGACCGTGGCGCGTGTACTCGGCCACCGGCGTGCGCTTGCCGTAGCCTTTTTCGGTCGCCGTCAGGACCGTGCCCGACTCGTCCTTGGCGACCAGCATGCACACCACCCGTGCGTCCGCGCCCAGGCGCATGCCGCGCACACCGGAGGCCTGCCGCCCCATCGGGCGCACCGCATCCTCGGCAAAGCGGATCGCCTTGCCTTCGGAGGAGAACAGCATGACGTCGCACTGCCCGTCGGTCAGTGCAGCGCCGATCAGGTAGTCGCCCTCGTCGAGGCTCACCGCGATGATCCCGGAAGGCCGCGGACGCGAGAACCCCGACAGCGGGGTCTTCTTCACGGTGCCGTGCGCGGTCGCCATGAAGACGAAGTGCTCGTCGTCGAACTCGCGCACCGGCACCACCGCGGTGATCATCTCGCCCTCGGTGAGCGGGAACACGTTCACCAGCGGCTTGCCCCGGCTGGTGCGGCTGCCCTGCGGCACCTCGTAGACCTTGAGCCAGTACAGGCGCCCGCGGCTCGAGAAGCACAGCAGGTTGTCGTGCGAGTGCGCAACGAACAGGCGCTCGATGAAATCGTCCTCTTTGGTGGCCGCCGCGGTCCGCCCGCGGCCGCCGCGGCGCTGCGCGCGGTAGTCGGCCAGCGGCTGTGCCTTGACGTAGCCGCTGCGCGAGAAGGTCACCACCATGTCCTGCGGCGCGATCAGGTCTTCGAGCGAAATGTCCTCCGCGACCGTGACGATCTCGCTGCGCCGCGCGTCGCCGTAGCTCTCCTTGATGCCCTTCAACTCGTCGGCGATGATCGCGGTAATGCGCGCCGGCTTGTCGAGAATATCGAGCAGGTCCGCGATCTGCGCCATGACCTGCCGGTACTCCTCGCGGATCTTGTCCTGCTCGAGCCCGGTCAGGCGCTGCAGGCGCAGCTCGAGAATGGCCTGGGCCTGCGCATCCGAGAGCCGGTAGCCCTGTGACTGCAGGCCGAACTCCGCCGCGAGACCGTCCGGGCGGTAGGCGTCGGCCGAGCCGCGCTCGAGCATTTCCATCACCAGCGTCGATCGCCACAGGCGCGCCATCAGCTCGCGCTTCGCGTCGGCCGGTGCCGGTGCCTTCTTGATCAGCTCGATCACCTCGTCGACGTTCGACAGCGCGACCGCGAGGCCCTCGAGAATGTGCCCGCGTTCGCGCGCCTTGCGCAGATCGAACACAGTGCGCCGCGTGACCACCTCGCGTCGGTGCGCGACGAACGCCTCCACCATCGCCTTCAGGTTGAGCACCTTCGGCTGGCCGTCGACCAGCGCGACCATGTTCATGCCGAAGCTGTCCTGCAGCTGGGTGTGCTTGAACAGATTGTTGAGCACGACCTCGGGGATCTCACCGCGCTTCAATTCGATGAACACGCGCATTCCCGACTTGTCCGACTCGTCGCGGATGTCCGAGATGCCCTCGAGGCGCTTTTCGGTCACCAGGTCGGCGATGCGCTCGAGCAGGGCCTTCTTGTTCACCTGGTAAGGCAGCTCGTCGACGATGATCGCCTGGCGATCGCCCTTGCCGGTCTCCTCGAAGTGCGTGCGGGCGCGCATCACGACGCGGCCGCGTCCCGTGCGGTAGCCCTCGTGCACGCCCGAGATGCCGTAGATGATTCCTGCAGTCGGGAAATCCGGCGCCGGCACGAGCTTGATCAGGTCCTCGATGGCGCAGTCCGCATGCTCGAGCAGGTGCAGGCAGGCATCGACGACTTCCGACAGGTTGTGCGGCGGGATATTGGTCGCCATGCCGACCGCGATGCCCGAGGAGCCATTGATCAGAAGGTTCGGGATGCGCGAAGGCAGGATGAGCGGCTCGTGCTCCGAGCCGTCGTAGTTCGGACCGAAGTCGACCGTCTCGCGGTCGATATCGGCGAGCAGCTCGTGGCCGATGCGGGCCATGCGGATTTCGGTGTAGCGCATGGCCGCTGCGTTGTCGCCGTCGACCGAGCCGAAGTTGCCCTGCCCGTCGATCAGCATGTAGCGCAGCGAGAAGTCCTGCGCCATGCGCACGATCGTGTCGTAGACCGCCGTGTCGCCGTGCGGATGGTACTTACCGATCACGTCGCCGACGATGCGTGCCGATTTCTTGTACGCACGGTTCCAGTCATTCGACATCTCGTGCATCGCGAACAGCACGCGTCGATGCACCGGCTTGAGGCCGTCTCGCACGTCCGGCAGCGCCCGCCCTACGATCACGCTCATCGCGTAATCGAGGTAGGAGCGGCGCATCTCTTCTTCGAGGCTGACCGGCAGTGTCTCCTTGGCGAACTGTTCCATGCGTGGCGTGTTGTCGTGTTGTCGCGTGTAGTTTTAGTGGGTGTAGTGGGTGTGACGTCGAGTTCGAGTGCGCGTTGTCGGGACTGCGGCCGAAACGACGTTCGGACACAACCGCCGGGGGCGGCAACAAGCCGTCCAAAAAAACGGGAGATTTTATCACGCGCGCGGCTGCAAAGCTGCGCGCGCAGACGTCCGGAAATGTCGCGCGCGCGTTCGCTCAAGCGCCGCTTTCTTCACGCGCCAGCCTGTGTCATGCGCGCTTGTCCGCGGCCGTCGGGCTGTGCTTAAATCCGAGCCAGCCGTGCGCGAGCCGGAGGGGAATCCGGGACTGCGGCGTCGAATACCAGCACAATCACCAAAACAGGGAGGCGCGGTGAAAGCGTTCAAGGTACTCATGGCATGCGTCCTGACGGTGGGCCTCGCGGCCACCGCCGGCGTCGCGGCAGCGCAGTCGAAGGACGGTCACTGGGTCGATGCCGGACAGACGGTCTGGAAGGACGGTTCCGGCGAATGCTGGAAGAGCGGCTACTGGACGCCCGCGATGGCGATCGAGGAATGCGACCCGGATCTCCTCAAGAAGCCGACGCGCGCCGCACCGCGCCCCGCGCCCGCGGCCAAGCCGGCGCCGAAGGCGAAGACGCTGACGATCACCTCGACGCAGCTTTTCGCCTTCAACAAGTCGGACCTTTCGAGCGACGCCAAGGCGAGGCTCGATCGTGAAGTGCTGAGCCGGCTGAACGAGTTCGCCACGATTCAGTTCATCAACGTCTACGGCCACACCGACCGCATCGGCTCGGCGCAGTACAACCAGAAACTCTCGGAGCGCCGGGCGAACACGGTGAAGGCCTACCTCGTGTCGAAGGGCGTGGCGGCATCGAAGGTCGAGACCTACGGCTACGGCAAGACGTCGCCGACCAAGAGCTGCCCGGGCAACCTGAGCGGCAAAGCGCTGATCGACTGCCTCGCGCCGAACCGGCGGGTGGTCGTCGAGGCGAAAGGCATGCCGAAAAACTGAGGTCGACCGCCACGACCGCGTTCGAGGCAGGCCCCGCGCGAGCGGGGCCTTTTCATTTGTGGCCAATGCAACCCTGATCCTGCCGCGCTGGATCGTGCCGATCGACCCGGCCGGCGTCGTGCTCGAGCACAGCGCCGTCGTGTTGCGCGACGCGCGCATCGAGGCCGTGCTGCCCGCCGAGGACGCGCGCGCGCGCTACGCCGACGCGCAGGTGATCGAGCTCGCCGAGCACGCGCTCATGCCGGGTCTGGTCAATGCGCACACCCACGCGGCGATGACGCTGATGCGCGGACTCGCCGACGATCTGCCGCTCATGCGCTGGCTCAACGAGCACATCTGGCCGGTCGAGATGCGGCACGTGACGCCGGAATTCGTGCGCGACGGGACGCTGCTCGCCTGCGCCGAGATGCTGCGCGGCGGGATCACCTGCTTCAACGACATGTACTTCTACCCCGAGGCCGCGCTCGAGGCCGCGGCAACGGCCGGCATGCGCGCTGCGCTCGGCATGATCGTGGTCGATTTTCCGACCGCGTACGCCTCTGACGCCGACGATTATCTGCAGAAAGGACTCGCGCTGCGCGATCGCCACCGTGACGATCCGCTGGCGTCGTTCTGCCTCGCACCGCACGCGCCCTATACGGTGTCGGATGAGACCTTGCACAAGGTCGCCATGCTCGCAGGCGAGCTCGATGTCCCGGTGCACATTCATGTGCATGAAACCGAGGATGAGGTCGCACGTTCGGTGACCGAGCATGGCGTGCGCCCGCTCGAGCGCCTGCGCCGCCAGGGCCTGCTGGGACCGAATTTCATGGCGGTCCATGCCGTGCACCTCACGGACGACGATATTTTGTTGCTTTTACGCCACAACGCCTCAGTGGTTCACTGCCCGTCTTCGAACCTGAAACTGGCGAGCGGCTTTGCCCCGATCGCGCGCCTCGCCGCGGAGGGCATCAACCTGGCGCTGGGCACTGACGGCGCCGCGAGCAACAACCGGCTCGACGTGCTGGGCGAGATGCGCCTGGCTGCACTGCTGGGCAAGGCCGTAGCCCAAAATGCCGAGGCAATACCGGCGCATAGCGCTCTGCGGGCCGCGACACTGGGCGGTGCCACCGCCCTCGGGCTCGAGCCGCGCATCGGCTCGATCGTGCCGGGCAAGGACGCCGACCTCACGGCGGTGCGGCTCTCGGGCCCCGAGCTCTCGCCCTGCTATGACCCGGTGTCCCATCTCGTCTATGCTGCGGGGCGGGAACACGTGACCCATGTCTGGGTCCGCGGTGCGCCGGTTTTAGAGGCCGGAAAGCTGAAAGATTCCTTGATCACGGGGTTGGATTCGCGCTGTGAGTTATGGCAGAATTTCATCAAGCCTGGTCCAGGGCGTTGAAAGAACGAATTTTTTGGACCATTAAATAAAGTCAGCTCAGAGAGGAAACGGCATGAACAAGAACATGTGGCTGTCGGTGGTCGCGGCGGCGGGACTCGCGCTTTCGGCAGCGTCTTTTAACGTTGCAGCGCAATCTAAAGATGGGCATTGGGTCGACGCAGGGCAGACCGTCTGGAAGGACGGCTCCGGCATGTGCTGGAAGTCGGGCTACTGGACGCCTGCAATGGCGATCGAGGAATGCGACCCGGATCTGATCAAGAAGCCCGGCCGTCCTGCACCGGCACCCGCAGCGCAGCCGCGTCCCCGTCCGGTCGCCCAGAAGGTGACGCTGGCCGCCGACGTGCTGTTCGATTTCGACAAGTCGGTCATCAAGCCTGAAGGCCGCGCCCGCCTCGACGATCTGGTCTCGAAGATCGGCGGCATCAACCTCGAAGTCGTCATCGCAATCGGCCATACGGACTCGATCGGCAGCGACGCGTACAACCAGAAGCTTTCGGTGCGCCGTGCCGAGTCGGTCAAGGCCTACATGATCTCCAAGGGTGTTCCGGCAAACCGGATCTACACCGAGGGCAAGGGCGAGAAGCAGCCGGTGGCGAGCAACAAGACCAAAGATGGCCGCGCGAAGAACCGTCGCGTGGAGATCGAGGTCATCGGCACCCGCAAGTAAGCTTTCTCCTCTCAAGAAAGCCCTGCCTCGGCAGGGCTTTTTTTTTGCCGAACGAATGCCGCACGAATTGGCCTAAACCCGCATGGAACGTCCTCTGAACGCCGATCCGGCGGAGCTGGAAAAATTCAGCCAGCTCGCGCATCGCTGGTGGGATCCCACCAGCGAGTTCCGCCCGCTGCACGAGATCAATCCGCTGCGCCTGGAGTGGATCGACGGCATCGCCGGACTCGCCGGCAAGACGATGCTCGACGTCGGCTGTGGCGGCGGCATTCTCGCCGAGGCCGCGGCCGGCAAGGGCGCGCGGGTCACCGGCATCGATCTGTCGGAGCGCGCGCTCAAGGTCGCGCAGCTCCATCTGCTCGAAAGCCGACTGCCGGTGCAGTACGCGCTGGCCTCGCCCGAAGAGTACGCGCAGACGCACGGCGCCGCGTTCGACGTCGTCACCTGCATGGAGATGCTCGAGCACGTTCCCGACCCGGGGCGCACCGTCGCCGCCTGTGCACAGCTGCTGAAGCCGGGCGGTCACGCCTTCTTCTCGACCATCAGCCGCAATCCGAAGTCCTACCTGTTCGCCATCATCGGCGCCGAGTACGTGCTGAATCTGCTGCCGAAGGGCACGCACGATTACGCGCGCTTCATTCGCCCCTCGGAGCTCATGGGATGGTGCCGCGACGCGCGCCTCGGGCCGGTGGAAGTCAAGGGCATGACCTACAACCCCTTCACGCACGTGTACCGGCTCGCCAGCGACTGCAGCGTCAACTACCTCCTGCACTGCGTACGCGAGGGCTGAGGGTGGCGCGCGTCAACGTGAAGGCGATGCTGTTCGACTTCGACGGCACGCTGGCCGACACGGCGGCCGACCTCTGCGCTGCGGTGAACATGCTGCGCGCCGAACGCGGACTCGCGGCGCTGCCGGTTGCCGAGGCACGGCCCTTCGCCTCGAGCGGCGCGCGGGGATTGCTGCGTGCCGCGTTCGACATGACGCCGGAGCATCCCGACTACGACGCGATGCGCGAGGCCTTCCTGCGGCATTACGCAGCGTGCCTGAACGAGCAGACCGTGCTGTTCCCCGGTATCGCGCAGCTGCTCGAGGGCCTGCTGGCACGCGGCATCGCCTGGGGCATCGTCACCAACAAGGCGACGCGCTTCACCGAGCAAATCGTTGCCGGGCTCGGCCTGTCGCCGGGTTGCGTGGTCTGCGGCGACACGACACCGCATTCGAAGCCACACCCCGCGCCGCTGCTGTACGCCGCGCAGGCCCTGTCGCTCGCCCCGTCGAGCTGCTGGTACGTCGGCGATGACCTGCGCGATGTGCAGGCGGCGCAGGCGGCCGGCATGCGTTCGATCGCCGTCGAGTACGGCTACCACGGCGTCGAGAACGGCGGGCCGCGCAGCTGGAACGCCGACGCGGTCATCGCC
>LJTQ01000055.1 GCA_001303445.1 Betaproteobacteria bacterium SG8_39
GGTCTGCCTGATGTCGAGCTTTCAGGCTTTCGTGCTGTGGTACCCGACGACACGCATCGCGACCATGAACGCGATCGCTTTCTCGGTCGGCGCGCTCGGCGCGATCACGGTGACCGTGCCGCTCGAGATGCTGCTGCGCGTGCTGGATTGGCGCCAGGCCTTCCTGCTCATCGTCGGGCTCAACCTCGCAGTGAGCGCGGTGCTGTGGCTTTGGGTGCCCGAGCGCAGCGCACGCCCGCGCGGCGAGTCCTTCGGCGCGCTGCTGCGCGGCCTTGCGGGACTCATGCGAGAGTCGGCGTTCCTGCGCACCGCGCTGTGCATGGGTGCGAGTCAGTTCGCCGCCACTTCGCTGCAAACGCTATGGGTGGCGACCTGGTGGCGTGATGTCGCCGGCTACTCGCCGGCCGAGGTGGCGCGCGGGCTTGCGGCGCTCAACGTCGCCATGATCGTCGGTTATATCAGCTTCGGACGCGCGGCGGACCGCGCCGCGCAGCGCGGGGCGAGTACCCTGCCGCTGTTCGCCGGAGGCATCGCGACCGCGTCGCTGTGTCTCGGCCTGATCGTCGCCGGCGTGCGGACCGGCAGCATCGTTCTGTGGTGCATCTTCGTCCTCGCGTCCACCGCCGCGGTGAGCATCTACTCGACGCTGTCGCGAACCTATCCCAAATCCATGACCGGCCGCGTGATCACCGGACTGAACGTGTTCGGCTTCGCCGGCATGTTCCTCGGCCAGTGGAGCGTTGGCCTGGTGATCGGCCTGTGGCCGCCGACCGCGACCGGCTACGCCGCCGAGGCCTACACTTGGGCGCTGTCGATGCTCTGGCTGGTGCAGTTCGCCGGGCTGGCGTGGTTCTGGATGGGGCGGAAGATGATTGCGAAGGGCGCGAGCGGTCCGACGGCGGCGCCGTAGGCGCACGCGAACGCGTCAAACCCCGCAAGGACCGGCGGGGGGCTGGACCCTATTCGGATGCTTTCGCCTGCCGGGCCCGCACGGTCCCCTGCGCCTTGGCGACCAGCGTACCGTCCTCGTTGCGTACTTCGCCCTCCACGAAGATCAGCGAGCGGCCGTCGCGCAGCACGCGCGCCTCGGATTGCAGCGTGCCCTTGCCGCCATCGATGAACGCGGTGCTTAGCTCGATGGTCATGATGCCCGCGGAGTGCGGATGCAGCGTGCGTGCCGCCATGCAGAGGGTGACGTCGAGCAGGGTCATGATGACGCCGCCGTGCGCGATGCCCCAGCTGTTGGTCATGTGCGGCTGCAGCGCGCAGGCCATGCGCGCGACGCCCGGCTCGAGCACGATCTGCTCGATGCCGAGGTGCGCGGCGAACTTGACCTTCTTGTGATAGTCGCGCGCGAATTCGACGCCTTCCTGCGCCGTCGACCGGGTCATGGTCAGATGATGACGGCGCCGCCGTCGACGGCGATCGCCTGCCCGGTGATGTGGCGCGAGGCCTCGGAGGCGAGCAACACCGCGACGCCCTTCAGGTCCTCTTCGTTCCCCAGGCGACGGTTGGCTTCGAAGGGAAGAAGCCCGGACAGATCGCGTTTACCAGGACGCCGTGCTCGCCCCACTCGGCGGCGAGCTGGCGGGTCAATCCCACCACGCCGTGCTTGGTCGCGTTGTATGAAACGGTCTTCACGACGCGCGGGTCGCTGCCCATCAGGCCGGCGACCGACGCGACGTTGATGATGCGGCCCCAGCGCGCGGGAATCATCGAGCGCTTCGCGACCTGCTGCGAGAGGATGAACGTGCCCGTGAGGTTGAGGTTCACCAGCTTGTCCCAGGCTTCGATCGGGTGATCTTCCGCCGGCGCGACCCACACGGCGCCGGCATTGTTCACCAGGATGTCGATCTTCTTGAATTTGTCGAGCACGGCGTCGACCAGTGCGGGGATCTGCTCGCGCTTGCCGAGGTCGGTGACGAAGGCGCTCGCGTCGACGCCCAGTTTGCCGAGGTGCGCGACAGCCTGGTCGAGCTCGTTCTGCTTGCGCGCGGTGATTGCGATGCGCGCACCCATTTCGCCGAGGGCCTCGGCAATCTGCAGCCCGAGTCCGCGCGAGCCGCCGGTGACGATCGCGGTACGTCCGGAAAGGTCGAGAAGTTTCTTCACGCTCATGAGGTGCCCCAGGGATTCGAGGAAGACTTCGCCGCGTGCGCGGCGCAAGGAGCAGGGATTCTAGCCGCTGGCGGTGGCGCTAAGCGCGCGGTTTCACGATCGCGGCCGCTGCCGCGCGCCCGGTGAGCACGCAGCCGCCCAGGAAGGTGCCTTCCAGCGCACGCAGGCCATGCACGCCGCCGCCGCCGAAACCGGCCGCTTCGCCGATCGCGTACAGCCCGCTGATCGGCGCGTCCTGCGCGTCGAGCACGCGGCAGGCGAGGTCCGTGCGGATGCCGCCGAGGCTCTTGCGGCTGATGACGAACTCGCGGATCGCGACCAGCGGCAGCCCGCCCGGGTCGAGTATGCGCTGCGACCGGGCGGTGCGAATGCGGTCGCCGCGGTAGCCGCGCAGCGCATCGATGCGGCGCAGCTGCTCGTCCTGCCACGGCGCGCCGCGCGCCACGGCGGTGTCGTAGCCCTCCACCGTCGCGCGCAATCGCGCGGCGTCGATCGCCGCGTTCCTGGCGAGAGCGTTCATCTTGTCCACCAGTGCTTCGATCGAGTCCGCGCATACAAAATCGACGCAGTTCTGGGTCAGCGTGTCGACCAGCCAGCGATTGCCGAGGACGACGTCGCGCAGGAACGCGAGCCAGCGCCGGTCGCGGATCGACGGGTTGAACTCGGCGCCCGAGACTGCCAGCTCCTTCAGCGCGATGCGCCGGTTGAGCAGCTGCCAGGAATGGCCGCCCGGTCGCGTCGAGACCTGGGTCACCAGGTCGCGCGTGTCGAATCCGGTCACCAGCGGCGGCAGGATGCGCTCCCCGCGCGCGTCGAGCCACAGCGCCGAGCGTGGCGGCACGAGCGACAGGCCATGCCCGGGCTTGCGCGGCCGGAAGTGGTGCACCCCGGCGGCGTAATTCCACATGCGGTCCATGTGGGTGACGCCCGCGCCGAGCTGCTTCGCGGCGTCGTGCAGCCGGCCGTCCGCGTAGCGATGCGAGCCGTTCAGGATGGTCGCGGGCGGCGTGCCCCAGTCGCGATGCCAGTTTGCCTTGACCCGGTCGATCGCGCCGTTCGCACCGCCCGCCGCGATCACCACGTATTCGCCGTGCGCCTCGAACTCGGCGCCGTCGCCCTCCGTTCTGCCGGCGCAGCCGGTCAGCGCGCCGTTTTCGCTGAGCAGGCGCTCGACGCGGTGCCCGAAGCGCAGCTCGAGCCGCGCGCGCTGCGGGTGCGTCAGCAGCCTTTGCACGAGGACCTCGACGAGCCTTTGCCCGGTGCCCCAGACGAGATGAAAACGCGGCGCCGAGTTGCCGCGGGTGTGCAAGCCGCGTTCGACCCAGTGCGGCACCGGAAAGAAGCGGATGCCGAGCGCCTTCAGCCAGCGGTAGCCGAGGTCGGTGCAGTGATGCACGTAGTACTCCGCCCAGCGCTGCGGCCAATGATCTCCGGGCTCGAACTCGGCGAATGCGCGCCAGTCTTCGAGCGCGAGGTCGACGCTGTCAGCGACCTTCGCGCGGCGCTGCTCGGGCGTGTCGACGAAGAACATGCCGCCGAAGCTTTCCTTCGCCAGGCCGCCGAAGTTCTCCTCTTCATCGCGGTCGAGCAGCAGCACCCGCCGGCCGGCCTCGAGCAATTCGAGCGCGCAGACTATCCCGGCGATGCCGCCGCCGATGATGATCACTTCGAACTTGTTCATCGCGACCTCGGGGTCAGACCCCTTCTCATGCGCGAACTTCTAGGCATCTACAGAAGGGGTCTGACCCCATTGTCACTCTTGCCGTCAGCCCGTAATGCGCCGAACGAGCGCCCGGGCGATGACGCGCAGCTGCTCGCGCAGCGGCAGACGCTTGAGGTTGGTGCGCACCGCGCCGCGCGTGAAGGCGGTGCGCTTGGTGTAGTCGATCAGGACGTCGACGATGACCGGTCGACCGGCGGCGGCGACGCGGTGCGCCTCGTCGATCGTGCGCTCGAGCGCATCGTCGGTGCCAAGGCGCAGGTAGTGCGCGCCGGTGGCCACCGCGATGCCTTCGAGGCGCAGCGGCGGCAGTTCAGAGCAGGGCGTACGGTTGTAGGTCGTCTCCTGCGCCTGCGCGATCTGCGACAGCGCGCCGTCATGGAACACGAAATAACAGATGCCGAGGCTCTGCGCGACGGCCGTGGCGATCTCCATGCAGGTCATCGCGAAAGCGCCATCTCCGACGATCGCGTTGACGTGCTTGCCCGGACGGGCGAGCGCTGCGCCGATCGCTGCCGGGACAGCGTAGCCCATGGAATTGAAGTCGGTCGGCAGCGCAACGCTGCCGGGCTCGCCGAAGGTATAGAGCTCGGCCGTGAGGTAGGTATGGTTGCCATCGTCGATCACGGTGAGCGCGTCGGGCGGCGTGCGCGCGCGCAGCGCATCGAAAAAGCGTGCCGGGTTCACGCGCCCCTTGCTGTCATGCGCGTACCAGCTGTTGCGGTAGGCGGTCTTGTCGCGCCGGATCTGGTCCTGCAGGGCGCCGTCGGATGCGCGCGCCTCGCCCGCAGCCTTCAGGCCGAGCAGCAGCGCCGCACCCACGGCGGCGGCGTCGCCCTCGATCGTCACTTTCGCCGGGTAATTGCGATTGAACACCTTCGGGTTGATGTCGACGTGGATCAGGTTCGCCGGCACTTTCGTGCCGAAGCTGCCGGTCGCAAGCTCGGCGAAGCGCGTTCCGATGGCGAGCAGGCAGTCGCATTGCGCAAAGGCATTGCGCGCCGCAGGCACGGCAGCGGGCCCGAAGCCGAAGCCGACGTGCAGCGGGTGGGTGCCGGGAAACACCGACAGCCCCTGCAGCGTGGTCGCCACCGGCGCCTGCAGGAATTCGGCAATGCCGCTGACCTCGGCAAGCGCGCCGCGCGCGCCCCAGCCGACGAACAGGCCCGGCCGCCGGCTCGCGCGCAACAGCTCCACCGCGGCGGAGACCGCGGCGGCGTCGTGGATGCGCGCGGGCTCGCCTTCGTCGTATTCGGGAATGGGGTCGGCGTCGCCCGGCATCAGCATGAGGTTGACCGGCAGCTCGATGAACACCGGCCCCGGCTCGCCCTGCGTCGCGACCCGGTACGCCTCGTAGATCATCGGCTGCACCTCGCGGTGCGTCTTGGGCTGGAACGTCGCCTTGGTGAGTCCGCGCATGAAGGCGTGCAGATCGATCTCGTGCAGCTGGTAGCCGTAGGGCAGGTCGGTGCGGATGCCCCCCGAGATCACCAGCATGGGCACGCCGGCGAGCATGGCTTCGGCGATGCCGCTGGCGGCGTGCGTGAGGCCCGAGGCGGGCACCAGCGCCAGGGTGCCGACGCTGCCGGAGAGCCGGCTCATCGCGTCCGCCATGTAGGCGGCCGAAAGCTCGTGCGTGACGAGCACCGGTGCAATGGTCTCAGAGGCGTTCAGCTCGTCGTAGAGCTCGGTGTTGTGCACCCCCGGGATGCCGAAGGTATAGCGCACGCCGAGCTGCTCGAGCGCGCGGGTTGCAAGCCAGGCGGCCGTTTTCCTCATCACCGTTTCCAGTCGAGGTTAGCTGCAGTGCATACGGGCCAGTTGGACCGTACGCGCATTTTACTTCGGGGTAACATCGCGCCTTTTCTCGGCCGAGGGGAGCCCCGCGCGTGATCGTCGTCTGCCTGGACCTGGAAGGGGTGCTGGTTCCCGAGATATGGATCGAGGTCGCCAGGCGCACGGGCATCGAGGCGCTGACGCGCACCACGCGCGACGAGCCGGATTACGACAAGCTGATGCGCTACCGGCTCGACATCCTCGCCCGCGAGAAGCTGCGTCTTGCCGACATCGAGGCGGTGATCGCCGACATGGGGCCGCTGGACGGCGCGGCCGAGTTCCTCGACGGTCTGCGGGCGCGTCACCAGGTCGTCATCCTCTCCGACACGTTCTACGAATTCGCCCGGCCGCTGATGCGCCAGCTCGGCTGGCCGACCTTGTTCTGTCACCGGCTCGACATCGGCGCCGACGGCTTCGTCGCCAACTACCGGCTGCGCATGCCCGACCAGAAGCGCTCGGCGGTGGAAGCCTTTCGCGCGCTCGGGTTTTCGGTCGTCGCGGCGGGCGACTCGTACAACGATACCTCGATGCTGGGTGCGGCGAACGCCGGCATCTTCTTCCGGCCGCCCGCATCGATCGCCTCCCAGTTTCCCCAGTTCCGCGTGACCCAGGACTATGGCGAGCTCGACGCCGCGATCGGCGACGCGGCCAGCCGCCTGCCGGCCTGAGGCGCGGCCGATGCGGCCTTTTCAGTCGAGGTCGTGCTGCCGCTTGTGGCGCGTTGCCTCGAAGGCGGTGATCGGCGGCATCAGGTAGCGGCGCAGCGCCCGAGGGTCTGCCGGTGGCGCATCGCCGACCGGGCGGTCACCGGCAATCGTGACGCGCTCCATCAGGCGGCGCTGGGGGTAGTAATCGTGCACCGCGGCGTGCTGCAGCCAGCGGTTGTCCCAGAACACGAGCATGTCCGGCGCCCAGCGGTGGCGGTACTGGTATTCGAGCGTCGTGGTGCGCCGAAACAGCCACTCGAGCAGATTGCGGCTCTCGCTCTCTTCCATGCCCTTGATGCAGAGCGTGAACTGGGGATTCACGAAAATCGCCTTTTTTCCGGTCATCGGGTGCACGCGCACCACCGGATGCGTGGCCGGCGGGTAGCGTTCCTCGTACGCGTGCAGCCTGCGGCGGCCCTCCGGCGTCGCGCGGAACAGCGGCTTGAAAGGCTTGAAGTCGTGCACCGCCTCGAGCCCGGAAAGGAACTGTTGCATGCGGTCCGACAGCCCGTCGTACACGGCCGCCATGCTGCAGAACACCGTGTCGCCGCCGAGCTCCGGAATGGTCTTCGCGCACAGCGCCGTGCCCATCGGCGGGCACTCGCGAAAAGTCTCATCGCTGTGCCAGATGTCGGTCGCCGCGGGCGGGTTGCCTTCCCTGTTGTCATAGACGATCAGCTCGGGATGCTGCGCCGCGCTGGTGGAAAACGGGTGCACGCTCAGCGCACCGAAATAGCGGCCGAAGCGCATCAGGTCGTCGCCGCTGATGCGCTGCTCGGGAAAGACGAGTACGCCGTGCTCGGCGTGCGCACTGCGGATCGCTTCGACGCTCGCGGGCTCGAGCGGGCGGCTCAGGTCGACGCCGGTGATCTGCGCGCCGAGAAACACGCCGAGACGGCGAATGCTGATCGTCGACGGCTGTTGTGCGGTGGCGGCAGGGTTGGATGCCATGTGTTGCTCCATGTCGAGGCTCGGAAATGCTTCAGGAGGTCTTCACGTAGCTCGCCTCGAGACAGACGTTGACCAGCGCCTGGCGCTTTTCCTCGCGCACCGCGCGCAGAGCGCGCGCGAGTGCGGGCAGGACCTCGTCCGGCGCGGTTACGCGCTCGCCGTACCCGCCGCTCGCTTCGATCACCTTCTCGAACTGCGGCGAGGGCTCGAGCGTGGCGATCGGCGGGCGCGGCATCTTTGCCGCGTAGCCCTGCGGGTACATGCCCAGCGTGGCGCGGTGCACCGCGGCCCAGCGTGCGTTGTTGAAAATGACGAACAGCACCGGCAGTCGCATCGACGCCGAAACGAAATGACCCGGCGTCGGGTTGCCGAACATGTAGGCGCCGTCGCCCAGCGTGCATACCACCGTGCGATCGCCGGCGGCGAGCTTGGCGCCGAGCGCAGCGCCGAGCCCCCAGCCCAGGCCGCCCGCGGGCGACGCGGCGAAATAGCGGCCCGGCTCCGCGATCGTCATCTCCTCAAGCACGAGCGGGTACTCGTTCACGACGATGGCGTCTTCCGGAAGAACCTGGTTGAGGCAGGCGGAGAGCCACTTGCCGCTGAGCGCGGTCGGAACATTCGTCGTGCCGCCGCGCGCGGCCTGGCGCGCGGCGGCGCAGCGCGCACCGATCCCGTCGCGCCGCGCGGCGCGCTTCGACTCGGCCGGCGCCTGCGCCAGCGCGCGCTCGCACAGCGCGTCCAGCGTCGGCGCGAGCATCCCGGTGAGCGCGATGTCGGTGCGGAAGCCGCGCAGCGGGTAGCGGGCAAACAGCGGATCGGGGCCGATGTGCACGACGCATGCCCCGGGCGCGGGCGCGCCTTGCGCCGGCAGCCAGGGCACGTCGCAGTCGATGACCAGCACGAGATCGGCCTTCGGCAGCAGGGCGCGCGGATCCCAGCCCGCCTGCATCGGGTGTTCGGTCGGCAGCGCGAGGTAGCGTGGCCGGTAATGGATTACCGGGATGGCGAATGCCTCCGCGAGACGCGTCAGGGCGCGCGCCGCGGCCACGCTGCGCCCCGCGTCGGCGGTGATGACGAGCGGCGCTTCGGCGCGCGCCAGCAGGCCGGCGACTTCGTCGAGCGCGGCGGGGTCCGCGGAGGGGGGTGTGGCAGGCGCTATCTCGGCGCGGGCCCGCGGCGCGCCTTGCGCCCGCGCGCCGAGCAGCTCGCGCGGCAGCGTCAGGTAGACCGGGCCGCGCGGCTCCGACTGCGCGATCGCCAGCGCCCGGTCGACCACGGTCTGGATCTGGTCGGGATGCCGCAGCTCGTAGTCCCATTTGACGAACTCGCGCAGCATGCCGCCCTGGTCGAAATGCTCCTGTGCCCAGTGAATGAAGTTGTTGCGCGCCCCGGGCAGCGGCGCCTCGCCGCCCCCTTCGGTGACGGGCGTGCGCCCCGCGCAAATGAGAATGGGTATGCTCTGGCGCGCGGCGTTGATCGCGCCGTTCAGCAGGTTCGCGGTGCCCACGCCGACGTGCACCATCATCGCCTGCGGGCGCCCGCTGACCATGGTGTAGCCGTGCGCCATGGCGATGGCCAGGTTCTCGTGGGGGCTGATCACGGGCGTGGGCAGGCGCCAGCCGAGCGCCTCGCCGCGGGCGTAGCTTTCGGCGATCGGGGCGAAGTCGGTGCCCCCGTTGACGAAAAAATAGTCGATGCCGCGCGCGGCGAGCAGGCCAAGGAAGGCGTCGGCAGTCGTTTCGGGGGCGAACACAGAGTCACCGGTGCGCGTCATGGAGATCCTCGACTCGTGGCGGGATGTGTACCATAACGTGCTCCGACAGGTCGATCGGTTTGCGGAACGGAGGGGATGCGCATGAAGCTCGATATCTTTAATCACCTGTTCCCGAAGAAGTTCTACGATCGCATGCTCAAGGTCGCGCCGAACGGCAAGGACATGCACAAGCGGGTGCGCGAGATTCCCTGCATCGTCGACCTGCGCGAGCGCTTCCGCATCATGGACCGCTTCGGCGACGACTATGCGCAGGTGATTTCTCTGCCGTCGCCGCCGATCGAGGTCTTCGGCCCGCCGCCGGTGTCGACCGAGCTCGCCACGCTGGCGAACGATGGCATGGCGGAGCTGGTCCGCAAGTATCCCCGGCGCTTTCCCGGCTTCGTCGCTTCGCTGCCGATGAACGACCCGAAAGGCCTGCTGCGCGAGGCGCGCCGCGCGATCAACGAGCTCGGCGCGGTGGGCGTGCAGGTGTTCACCAACGTGCTCGGCCGGCCGCTGACAACGCCCGAGACACTGCCGCTGTTCGACCTCATGGCGAAGCTCGACCGGCCAATCTGGATGCACCCGGCGCGCGGCGCCGAGACGCCCGACTACCGCAGCGAGAAGAAAAGCCATTATGAGATCTGGTGGACCTTCGGCTGGCCGTACGAAACCAGCGTGGCGATGGCGCACATCGTGTTCGCCGGGCTCTTCGACAAGCACCCCGAGCTGAAGATCATCACCCACCACATGGGCGGCATGGTGCCGTTCTTCGAGGGCCGCGTCGGCCCGGGCTGGGACCAGCTCGGCAAGCGCACCTCGGACGTCGACTACACCAAGCTGCTGCGCAAGCTGAAGAAACGCCCGCTCGACTACTTCCGCATGTTCTACGCCGACACGGCCCTGTTCGGCGCCTGGGAGGCGACCAAGTGCGGCCTGCAATTCTTCGGTGCGGACCACGTGCTGTTTGCGTCCGATGCGCCGTTCGATCCGGAAAAAGGCTCGATGTACACCCGCACCACGATCGAGATCATCGAGCGGCTGGACATCTCGCCCGCGGAGCGGCACGCGATCTACGAAGGCAACGCGCGCCGCCTGTTGAAGCTGAGTTGAAGCGGCCCGAGCCGCTGAATCACCCAACTGTGAGGAGAGGAAAATGACCAACAAGACCCTTGCGCTGCGCACTCTGGCCGCGATCGCCGCGGCCGGCGCGATCGGCGCGGCGCCCGCGCAGGCGAGCGACATCGGCATTGCGGCATCGAATCCGGGATCGCTCTACCATTCGACCGGAACCGCGGTGGCCAAGGTGGCGAACGACGCCGCGCAGCTCAAGGCCACCGTCCATCCCTTCGCCAGCGCGACGGTGTACCTCCCGGCGGTGAGCGCGGGCGAGTACGCCTTCGGCATCTCCAACATCGAAGAGCTGCGCGTCGCGGTGACCGGAACCGCCCAGTTCAAGGGACGCGATTACGGCAACCTGCGGGCGGCGACCATTCTCTATCCGCTGCGCGTCGCGTTCTTCGTGCGCAAGGACTCGGCGATCAAGTCGCTCGCCGACCTGAAGGGCAAGCGCGTGGTCGACGGCTTCAGCAGCCAGAAGACGATTCCCCCCTTGCTGGATGCTTCGTACGCGACCGCGGGCATGAGCCGTGGCGACATCACGCCGGTGAACGTGCCGAACGTCGTGGCCGGCGCGAACGCGTTCATTCAGGGCAAGGCCGACGCCTTCTTTTTCGCGCTCGGTGCGGCTAAGGTACGCGAGGCGGACGCCGCGGTCGGCGGCATCCGGGCGCTCGACGTGCCGAATACGCCGGAGAATCTCGCCAAGGTGCGGCAGTTCTTCCAGCCCGCGTATCTGCGGCCGGAAAAGCCGAGCAAGCCGAACGTCGGCGTGCTCGCACCGATCCACGCGATCACCTACGACGCGGCGCTGGTGGCGAGCACGAAGACGGCCGACGCGGACGTCTACGCGCTGGTCAAGGCGATGCACGCGAACAAGAAGATGATGGCCGAGGTCTTCGGCGTGATGAACCTGTTCGACCCGAGCCGCATGGTGAAGGATCTCGGCCCGATCCAGTGGCATCCAGGGGCGCAGAAGTTCTACCAGGAGCTCGGCGCCTGGCCGCCGAAGGACTGACGCACCCGACGCGCGGCTAGCCGGCGAGCGGCTTGCACGCCCCGGAGGCGAGACCCGAGCAGACCGCGGCGACGGCGCCTGCGCGCGTTGCGACGGTGGTGCTCGCCAGCGCGCTCACGCTTGCCTCGGTCGGCTGGGCGCTCGATCTGCCGCTGCGGCTGCGGCTGGACATCTACCCGGCCCAGTTCTTCGCGGCGATGCTGGCGCTCGCGCTGCCGCTCGGCTTCGTCCTCTACCCCCTGCGGCGCCAGACGCCGCGACGCGGGGTGCCTTGGTACGACTGGCTGTTCGGCCTGACGGGCTTCGCCGCAGCCGCGTACCTGGCGTTCGAGTATCAGCGGCTGGTCGATCTGATATTGCTGCGGCCGAAGGGCGCGGTGATCGCCGGCAGCGCCGCCATCGCGCTCTCGCTCGAGTGCCTGCGGCGCGCCACGGGCCGCACGCTGCCGATCATCGCGCTGGCGTTCATTGCGTACGCGCTCTGGGGAGATGTGCTGCCGGGGCGGCTTGCCGCGCGCACCGTCGACTGGCAGAAGCTCTCGGCCTACCTCGCCCTCGACGTCAACGGCGTGCTCGGTCTGCCGCTGGCAGTCGCGACGACCGTGGTCGTCGCCTTTTTGCTGTTCGGCGAGCTGCTCGGCGCGAGCCGCGGCTCGCGCTTCCTGACCGACCTGGCGATGCTGTCGATGGGCCGTTTCCGCGGCGGCCCGGCGAAGATGGCGGTCGTCGGCTCGGCGTTCTTCGGCTCGATTTCGGGCAGCGCGGTCGCCAACGTGGTCGCCACGGGGGTGGTGACCATCCCGATGATCAAGCGCAGCGGCTACCCGGCGCACAAGGCCGGCGCGATCGAGGCGGTCGCATCCACAGGGGGCCAGCTGATGCCCCCGGTGATGGGGGCCTCGGCCTTTCTGATGGCCGAGTTCCTGCAGATTCCCTACACGGAGGTGGTGCTCGCCGCGCTGCTGCCGGCGCTGCTGTATTACGTCGCGCTCTTCATCCAGGCGGATCTCGATGCCGCGCGCATGGGAATCCGCCGCATCCCCGCGGCCGACATGCCCGCGCCGCGCCGCGTCATGCCCGGGGCCTATTTCCTGCTGCCCTTCGTCGTGCTGATCGTCGCACTGTTCAATTTCAATCAGACGCCGCAGTTCTCCGCGCTGCTCGCGGCCGCGCTGCTCATTCCGCTGGCACTCGCCTTGGGCTATCAGGGCGAGCGGCCGCGCTGGCGCGAGTTCCTCGCGGCGATCCCAAGTGCCGGTCGCGCGGGGCTCGAAATCATACTGGTCTGCGTCGCCGCCGGCATCGTGATCGGCGTGCTCGGGATCAGCGGTCTCGGCTTCGGCCTGACGCTGACGCTGGTGCACATCGGCGAGGGCAGCCTCGCGGTGCTGCTGGTGCTCACCGCGCTGGTGTGCATCGTGCTCGGCATGGGGCTGCCGACGGTGGGGGTGTACGTGCTGCTGGCTGCGCTGGTCGCGCCGGCCCTCGTCAAGGTCGGCATCACGCCGATCGCCGCGCATCTATACGTCATGTACTTCGGCATGATGTCGATGATCACCCCACCCGTGGCGATCGCCGCGTTCGCCGCGGCCGGCCTTGCGGGTGCCGACCCGATGCGCACCGGCTGGACCGCGGTGACCTTCGGCTGGACGGCATTCGTGGTGCCGGTGCTCTTCGTGCTCTCGCCCCAGCTGTTGCTGATCGGTGGCGTCTGGGCGGTGAGCCTGGCCGTGGTCACCGCGGTGGTCGGCGTCTGGCTGATCGCAATCGCGATCACCGGCTACTACGCGCGCGCCCTGCCGCCGCCGCTGCGCCTGGGGTTCGCGCTGGCGGGGTTTCTCGCGCTGATTCCCGCCGGCGCGTTTCCCGGCGCGCTGTACACCGACATCGCCGGCATGCTCGCCGGCCTGGGCCTGATCGCGCGCGAAACCCTGCGCGTGCGAAGGAGTCAGCGCGCGATGAACGGCGCCTAGCGCCCGTTCCATCGCGCGCAGATCAAGCGGCCGCGGATTTATCCGCGGTCCGCCTTGATCAGCCCTTCAGCTGCAGCGACTTGTACTCGAGGAACTCTTCCAGCCCGTAGACGCCCGCCTCGCGGCCGTGCCCCGACTGCTTGAAGCCGCCGAAGGGTGCGTTCATGTTGAACGCGCCGCCGTTGACGTCCACCTGGCCGGCACGGATGCGGCGCGCGACTTTCTGCGCGTGCGCGTCGTCCTTCGACCAGACCGCGCCCGCCAGGCCGTAGAGCGTGTCGTTGGCAATCCGGATCGCCTCGTCCTCGTCCTTATAGGTGATGATCGACAGCACCGGCCCGAAGATTTCTTCCTGCTCGATGGTCGAGCCCGGCTTGACCTTGCCGAACACCGTGGGCTTGACGAAGTAGCCGCCCGGCAGGCCCTGCGGCGCGTCCGGGCCGCCGGCCACCAACTCGGCGCCTTCGGCGATCCCCTTCTTGATGTAGCCGCGCACCCGCTCGAGCTGTGCCGCCGAGGTCAGGGGGCCGAGCCGCGTCGATTCGGACAGCGGATCGCCGAGGGTGAAGCTGTTGGCGACCTCGGCCGCGACCTTGGCCGCCTCGGCGTACTTCGACTCCGGCACCAGCATGCGCGTGAGCGCCGTGCAGGTCTGCCCTGAGTTCAGGTAGCAGCCGCTCACCGTCGCTTTGACCGCGGTGGCGATATCGGCATCGTCGAGAATCACGGAGGCGCTCTTGCCGCCCAGCTCGAGTGCCACGCGCTTGACGGTTTGCGCGGCGAGCTCCGAGATGCGCTTGCCGGCGCGCGTCGAGCCGGTGAACGAGATCATGTCGACCTCGGGGTGCTTGACCAGCGCCTCGCCGGCCGTGGGCCCGAGGCCGGTGACCAGGTTGAACACGCCCTTCGGCAGGCCGACCGATTCGATCACCTCGGCCAGCAGGAAGGCGTTGAACGGGGCGACTTCAGAGGGCTTGAGGACCACCGTGCAGCCGGCCGCCAGCGCGGGCGCGACCTTGAGGGTGATCTGGTGCAGCGGGTAGTTCCACGGCGTGATCGCGCCGACCACGCCGACCGGCTCACGTACCACGACCGAGTTGCCGACCGTCTCCTCGAACGTGAAGCCCTTGACCAGCTTCGCGTAGTTGGCGAAGTTGGCAATCGGCAAGCCCGCCTGGATACGCCCGGCGAGCTTGATCGGCATGCCGACCTCCTGCGCGATCAGCTTGGCGAGCTCTTCGGCGCGCGCCTTCAGGCCGGCCGAGATCTTCTCCAGGAATTCGGCGCGCTTCTCGACCGGCGTCTGGCTCCAGCCCTCGAGCGCCGCGCGCGCTGCGGCGACGGCGGCATTGATGTCCTTTTCGCCGCCTGCCGGCACGCGGCCCATGACGTCGCCCGTCCCCGCGTTGTGAACGTCCAAGGTTTCCTTGGTGGAGGGGGCGACCCACTGGCCGCCGATGAAAAACTTGTCGCGATTGAGCATGTCTGGCCTCGAGCAATGAACGGATGGGCGCCCTCGGGTGGCGCGCGATGACGGATTCGTCAGCGAACGCCGATTTTACTGTCATCCACTCGGTTGTCGGGCGGTTGCAGCCGCCGCGTCGTTTCGCAGGCGTCGTCTGGCGCAGCGGGGTCGTACTGGCTAGAGTGGACTATTTTCAACGGGGAGAGCAGGCAGATGGGACAGCTTGACGGACGCGTGGCGATCGTTACGGGCTCGGGCCGCGGCATCGGCCGGAACATTGCGCTGCGCCTGGTGCGCGACGGCGCGGCGGTCGTCATCAACGACATCGACGAGGCGCCGGCGACGGACACCGTGGCCGCGATCGCACAGCAGGGCGGACGCGCGGTGGCCTGTGTCGGCGACGTCACCGCCAAGGATTTCGGCGAGCGCATCGTGCAGACCGCGGTGGACGCCTTCGGCGGCTGCCATATCGTCGTCAACAACGCCGGCTACACCTGGGACAGCGTGATCCAGAAAATGTCGGACGAACAGTGGTACGCGATCATCGACGTGCACCTCACCGCGCCGTTCCGCATCCTGCGCGCGTTCCAGCAGCACTTCCGCTCGCGGGTCGACGCGGAGCGCAAGGCCGGCAAGCGCGTGATGCGCAAGGTCGTGAACATCTCCTCGACCTCGGGGGTGAACGGCAACGCCGGTCAGTCGAACTACTCCTCGGGCAAGGCGGGCATCATCGGCCTGACCAAGGCGCTGTCCAAGGAATGGGGCCGCTACGACGTCACCGTGAATGCCGTCGCCTTTGGCTACATCCAGACACGGCTGACGACACCCCTGCAGGAGGGCGAGGCCGGCGAGATCGAGGTCCAGGGACGCAAGGTGAAGGTCGGAATCCAGGGCGGCCGGATCGCCGCGATGAACCAGATGATCCCGCTGGGACGCGGCGGCACGCCCGAAGAGGCGGCCGGCTCGGTGTACCTGCTGTGCAGCCCGGACAGCGACTACGTCTCGGGGCAGTGCCTGGTCGTCAACGGCGGCCTGTGACGCGGCGCTGAGCGGGGCGGGCGGCCGACCGCCC
>LJTQ01000230.1 GCA_001303445.1 Betaproteobacteria bacterium SG8_39
GCCGACACCGGCCGAGACGAACGCCTCGTCGTCGCGCGTGACGCAGACGGTGTTCTTGAACCAGGCGCCGACGGCCAGCACGGGCGGCAGGCTGCGCGCCAGCGGGACCGTGCGCGGCGCGGCCGACGTCATGCGACGACGCCTCGCGGCCCGGCCCGCTGCGTCGCCGACCGTGCGGCCGCGCGCGCGCCGGCCGCAAGCCAATCGACCCAGGCGTCGATGCCCGCGCCGGTCGTTGCCGAGGTGCGCAGCACACGGATCTGCGGGTTCACGCGGCGCGCGTAGCCGATGCACGCAGCCTCGTCGAAGGACAGATGCGGCGCGAGATCGATCTTGTTCAGGACCATCACATCGGCCGCGGCGAACATGTCAGGGTACTTGAGCGGCTTGTCCTCGCCCTCGGTGATCGACAGCACGACGACCTTGTGCGCCTCGCCCAGATCAAAGGCCGCCGGACAGACCAGGTTGCCGACGTTTTCGATCAGCAGCAGGCTGCCGGGCGCGGGGTCGAGCTGCGCGATCGCGTGCGACACCATATGGGCGTCGAGATGGCAGCCCTTGCCCGTGTTCACCTGCAGCGCGCCTGCGCCGGCGGCGCGAATGCGCTCGGCGTCGCGGCGGGTCTGCTGGTCGCCCTCGATCACGCTCACAGGCAGGAGCCCCCGCAGCGCCTGGATCGTGCGGCACAGCAGCGTCGTCTTGCCCGAGCCCGGACTCGAGACCAGGTTGAGGGCAAAGATCCCGTCGTGCGCGAAACGCGCGCGGTTGCGCGCCGCATGCGCGTCGTTCGCGGCGAGCAGGTCCTGCTCGATCCGCAGCCGGCGCGGGTCCGTCGCGCCATGCGCATGCGCACCGGGCTGGGCATGGTGGTGCAGCGTGCCGTCCGCGTGCCGGTGCCAGCCCTCGGCACCCTGCCCTTCGATCCGGGTGTCGCCGTCGCCGCATCCGCAGGTTGTGCACATCGCGCCCCCCTATTCGACCTCGAGTTCCCGCACGCGCAGCCCGGTTCCCGCCACCGGCCGCAGTCCGTAGCCGCCGCAGCTCGGGCAGGCGTCCTCGCGGGCGGCGAGCGCGCTCAGCGTGCCGCAGGACGGGCAGCGCCCGCGCCCCGGGACGGCGACCAGCTCCAGCACCGCGCCCTCGGCGCGCGTGTCGCGCGAAACCGCCTCGAAACTCGCCCGCATCGCATCGGGCTCGACGCAGGAAAGCAGTCCCACCTCGAGCCACACTTTTCGCACGCGCGCGAACGCATCGCGCGCGGCTGCGTTCTCGATGATTTCAATGACGCTCTGGGCGAGCGACAGTTCATGCACGCCGGAACCCGCCTTCAGAAGTGGACGGGTTCAATATGCGCGCCTCGAAGGCCGCGGGTTTGACGCACGTCAACCCTCGCGGGCGCAGGCGAAAATCCCGCGCCCTGCGCGGCCTAGGCCGTCACGCGGCGGCGCAGAAACCGTTCAGCGCGGAAAACGCGCCACCGGCACGCCGGCGACGTCGAGCTCGAGCCGCACCAGACCGCCCGCGTTCGGGTGCGGATCACGCTCGAGCGAGGTGACGAACAGCGTCTTCATCTCGGGCCCGCAGAAACAGGGCATGGTCGGATTCGGCACCGGCAGCGCGATTTGCTCGACCAGCGCGCCCTCGGGCGACCAGCGATTGAGAAAGCCCGACGACACGCCGGCGCTCCAGTAGAACCCCTCGACGTCGGTCGCGGCGCCGTCGGGGCGCCCGACCTCGAGCGTCGGCTCGGCGATGACCTGCACGTCGGAAATCGCTCCGCTGTCGAGGTCGTAGCGGTAGCGCCGGATCCAGATGCCGCGGCTGTCGGAGTAGAACATCGTCCGCCCGTCGGCGCTCCACGCCAGCCCGTTGGAAATCACGATGCCGTCGAGCTTTTTCTCGACACGGCCGTCGGGGGTGACACGGTACAGGCTGCCGTTCGGCTGCCGCTCGGGCCGGTCGTCCATCGAGCCGACCCAAAAACTGCCGTCGGGCGCCACCTTGCCGTCGTTTAGGCGGTTGCCAGGCGGGCCGTCGGGCTCGACGTCGGCGAAATGCTCGAGCGCACCGCTCGCCGGGTCAAGCAGCTTCAGCGTGCGCTTGAGCGCGACGAGAATGCGGCCGCTGCGGCACAGGCCGATCGAGCCGCAGCGCTCGGGCATCGGCCAGGTCTCGAGCCCCTCGGTCGCCATGTCGTAGCGGTGCACGGCCGGCGCGTGCACGTCGACGAACCAGAGGGCCTCGTTTTCCGCGTCCCACACCGGGCTCTCGCCGAGCTCGGCGCGGATTGCCAGCAGCTCGATGTCGGTGTGCATGGCCGATTCCACATTGAGGATAGGGCATTCTCCCCTCGGCCCCGGCACGGCGGGCGCGACCGTTTCGGGGGATAAATCGCGTTTCGTTTCGCCCGCCGTTCACCCCGCGCGCTCATGGAAAGATCCTTCGCCAAGGAAGTCGAGCTGCTCACGCTGGGCGACGGCGATACGTTCCACGGCGAGGGCATCCTCGCCGTGACCAAGGCGCTGCTGCAGTCCGGCGTGGCCTACGTCGGCGGCTACCAAGGGGCACCGGTGTCGCACATGATGGACGTGCTGAACGACGCGCGCGACACGATGGATGCCCTCGGCGTTCACGTCGAGACCAACGCCTCCGAAGCGGGCGCTGCAGCGATGCTCGGCGCATCGATCAACTATCCGCTGCGCGGCGCGGTGACGTTCAAGTCGACCGTCGGCACCAACGTCGCCTCCGACGCCCTCTCGAATCTCGCCTCGGCCGGCGTGCGCGGTGGCGCGCTGATCGTCCTCGGCGAGGACTACGGCGAGGGGGCCTCGATCATCCAGGAGCGCAGCCACGCCTTCGCCATGAAGTCGCAGATCTGGCTGCTCGATCCGCGGCCGAGCCTGCCGAAGATCGTCGACCTGGTCGAGCAGGGCTTTGCCCTGTCGGAAGCCTCGAGCACCCCGGTGATGCTCGAGCTGCGCATCCGCGCCTGCCACGTGCATGGCGCGTTCGCCACCAAGGCGAATCGTGCGCCGCCGTTCTCGCGCCGCCAGGTGCTCGAGAATCCGGAGTTCGATTACGGCCGCATCTGCCTGCCGCCATCCACCTATGCGCAGGAAAAGCACAAGGTCGAGGTGCGCTGGCCGGCGGCGGTGCAGTACATCCGCGCGCACCGCCTGAACGAAACCTTCGCCGGCGAGCACGACGACATCGGCATCCTCTGTCAGGGCGGCATGTACAACGTGGTGATCCGCGCCCTGCAGCAGCTCGGACTGGCCGACGCCTTCGGCGTCTCGAAGCTGCCGATCTACTGCATGAACGTCACCTACCCCCTGGTGCCGGAAGAACTGGTTGCGTTCTGCAGGGACAAACGCGCGGTGCTGATGGTCGAGGAGGGCCAGCCCGCGTATCTGGAGGACGCGCTGCAGGCGACGCTGCGCCGCCACGGCGTCGCGGGCGTCGCCGTCTACGGCAAACAGGACGTGGACGAGGCCCGCCGCGTGCTGCCGCTCGCCGGCGAATATACCGGCGAGGTCGTGCTGAGCGGAATCGCGCGCTTCGTCGAGCACAGCGCCCCGCGCGGCGTCGACGCACGCAAGGTCGCGGGCGCCTACGGCGCGCTGATGGCGCCGAAGCGCGATGCGGCGGCCGCGCTCGGCGCACCGGTGCCGGTGCGTCCGCCCGGTTTCTGCGTCGGCTGCCCGGAGCGCCCGGTGTTCACCGCGATGAAGCTGGTCGAGCGCACGCAGGGCGCATTTCACGTCTCTGCCGACATCGGCTGCCATACGTTCTCGACGCTGCCGCCGTTCAGCATCGGCCACACCGTGCTCGGCTACGGCCTCGGGCTGGCGTCGAATTCGGCCGTGAACCCGATGTTCGGCAAGCGCACCGTCACGGTGATGGGCGACGGCGGCTTCTGGCACAACGGGCTCACCTCGGGCATCGCCAACGCGGTGTTCAACCGCGACGACGGCATTCTGGTGATCATGAAGAACGGCTACAGCTCGGCGACCGGCACGCAGGAGCTGCCCTCGAGCCCGCAGCACAGCAGCGCGAAGGCCGACGACATGGCGATCGAGCGCGCGCTGGGCGGCGTCGGCGTGAAATGGATGCGCACGGTGCACACCTACCACGTCGGCCAGATGAAGAAGACGCTGCTCGATGCGATGACCACCCGATACAAGGGCCTCAAGGTCATCATCGCCGAGGGCGAGTGCCAGCTCGAGCGCCAGCGCCGCATGCGACCGGCCCAGGCCAGCATGCGACCGGCCCAGGCCAAGGCGCTCGGCGCCGGCGAGCGCCTGGTGCGCGTCAAGTACGGCGTCGACGAGGACAGCTGCACCGGCGACCATTCCTGCATCCGGCTTTCGGGCTGCCCCACGCTCACCATCAAGGACAACCCCGATCCGCTGCGCCGCGACCCGGTCGCCACCGTGATCGAGGGCTGCGTCGGCTGCGGCCTGTGCGGCGAGAACGCCCACGCCGCCGTGCTCTGCCCTTCCTTCTACCGCGCCGAGATCGTGCAGAACCCCAACCCCTGGGACCGCCTGCTCTCCGGCATTCGGCGCGCGGTCACCCGCGCCTAGGAACGCGACGACGATGGAACGCTCATTTGCCCGGGAAATCGAAAGCCTGAAGCTCGGCGAGGGCGAGACCTTCCACGGCGAGGGCATCCTCGCGGTCACCAAGGCGCTGCTGCAATCGGGCGTGGCCTACGTCGGCGGCTACCAGGGCGCGCCGGTCTCGCACCTGCTCGACGTGATGGTGCAGGCGCGCGAGTACATGGACGCGCTCGGGGTGCATGTCGAAGCCTGCACCAACGAGGCCTCCGCCGCGGCGATGCTCGGCGCCTCGATCAACTACCCGATGCGCGGCGCGGTCACCTGGAAATCGATCGTCGGCACCAACGTCGCCTCCGACGCGCTGTCGTACCTGTCGACCGCCGGCGTGCAGGGCGGCGCGCTGATCGTGGTGGGCGAGGATTACGGCGAAGGCGCGAGCGTCGCGCTCGAGCGCACGCACGCGGTGGCTCTCAAGTCCTCGCTCTGGCTGCTTGATCCGCGACCCAACCTGACGAGCATCGTGCGCATGGTCGAGGCGGGCTTCGAGCTGTCGGAAGCCTCGAGCACGCCGGTGATGCTCGAGCTGCGCATCCGCGCCTGTCACGTGCAGGGGGCGTTCGCGACCCGCGCCAACCGCGCGCCGCCGGTGTCGAAAAAGCACCCGCTCGACGGGCCGGCGGCGTTCGAGTACGAGCGGCTGTCGCACCCGCCGGCGACCTTCCGCCAGGAAAAGGTGAAGGCGGACGTGCGGCTACCCGCGGCGCGGCGCTTCGTCGCCGAGCGCAAGCTGAACGAGACCTTCGACGGCGATCTGAGCGAGGTCGGCCTCATCGTGCCGGGCGGGCTGTACAACAACCTGGTGCGCGCGCTGCAGATCCTGGGTCTCGCCGACCTCGCCGGCCGGAGCCGCATTCCGATCCTCGCGCTGAACGTGGTCTACCCGCTGGTGCCAGAGGAAATCGGCGCATTCTGCGGCGGCCGGCAGGCCGTGCTGGTGGTCGAGGAAGGCATGCCGGAGTTCATCGAGCAGGACATTGCGACGCAGCTGCGCCGCGCGGACCTGCAGACGCGGCTGCACGGCAAGGACATGCTGCAGCTGGCCGGCGAGTACACGGTCGAGGTCATGGCCAAGGGTCTGATCCGCTTCCTCGTCGCGCACGCGCCGGCGCTCGATACATCCGCAGGCACGCGCTGGCTGGAGAAAGTCGAGCAGACGAAGCGCGACGCGATCGATGCGCTCGCCACGCCGCTGCCGCCACGCCCGCCGACCTTCTGCATCGGCTGTCCCGAGCGGCCGGTGTTCTCGGCGATCACGCTCGCCGCACGCGACGTCGGCAAGCCGCACATTGCGGCGGACATCGGTTGCCATGCGTTCGCCACCTTCGAACCGTTCTCAATGGGCAACTCGATCCTCGGCTACGGCATGAGCCTCGCGTCCAGTGCGGGCGTGCGGCCGATGCAGACACGGCGACCGCTCGCGATCATGGGTGATGGCGGCTTCTGGCACAACGGGCTGCTCTCGGGCGCAGCGTCCAACCTGCTCAACAAGGGCGACGGCGTGCTGGTGGTGATGAAAAACGGCTACACCTCGGCCACCGGCACGCAGGACGTGATCTCCTCGCCGGACAAGGAGGCGAAGGTCATGGCCGAGGCCGACAGCGCGGTGTATGCCGACCAGCGCATCGAAAAGACGCTGCGCGGGCTCGGCGTCGAGTGGCTGCGCAGCGTCGATAACTACCGCGTCGGCCAGGTCGCCAAGGTGCTCAAAGAGGCGATGACCACCCGATACAAGGGCCTCAAGGTCATCATCGCCGAGGGCGAGTGCCAGCTCGAGCGCCAGCGCCGCATGCGACCGGCCCAGGCCA